>JAUIEM010000120.1 GCA_030428695.1 bacterium | reverse complement strand
CCCGCTCCTCCGTCCGCGCGATCCGGAAGCCCTTCTCGTCCTCCGCCGGGTCCTGGATCTGCTCCCCGTCTTCGCGGGTCGGGATCGGAAAGCCCGGCGGATCGAAGAGCGGTGCGTTCATGTAGCCGCGGTAGCCGGGAAAGCCGCCGACCGAGATGAACTGGGCGAAGATGAAGGCTGCGATGAAGCCGCCGACGAGGTTGCCGAGCCCGCCCATCACGCAGACCATGAAGGTGATCGGCCCGAACACCGCGACCGTGGTCAGGAAGGACGACACGACCCCGACCCGCACCTCCGCGATGCCGTCGATCGCCGCGCGCAGGGCCGACTTGCCGCGCTGCAGGTGGGCGGCGACGTTCTCGGAGAGCACGATCGCATCGTCCATCAGCAGACCGAGCGCGAGCAGCAGGGCGACCATCGTCAGCATGTTCAGCGACAGCCCGAGCCAGGTCATCACGAAGAAGCCGCCGAGGAAGGACACCGGCAGGCCCATCGCGACCCAGAACGACAGGCGGAAGTTGAAGAACAGCCACATCGACAGGAAGACCAGGATCAGCCCCTGCCAGCCGTTGGTGACCAGCATGTCGAGGCGGTCGCGCACGGGCGTCGACAGGTCCTGGGTCAGCTCGAGGCGCAGCCCGGGCGGCCCGTCCCGCTGCTGGTCGGCGATGAACTGACGCACCGTTGCGATCACGTCCAGGGCGTCCTGGGCGCGGGTCTTGTTGACCTTGAGCAGGCCGGCCCGGCGGCCGTTGTAGAGGAACTGGTCGCTGTCGGTCTCGAAGGTGTCGGTGATCGTCGCGATCGCGCCGAGCCGGATCTCGGCGCCGCTCGCGCTGCCGACGACCAGCAGGTCCTCGAGCTCGCGCACGCTGCGCCGCTCGTCGGCGAAGCGCACAAGCACGTCCCGCACGGGCCCCTCGAGGGTGCCCGCCGGCAGGTCGAGGCTCTGCGCGTCGATCGCGGCGGCGACGTCGCCGACGGTCAGGCCGAGCTGCAGGAGCCGCGCCCGGGAGATCTCGACGCGCAGCTGGTGGTCGGCGAAGCCCTGGATCTCGACCAGGCTGATCGTCTCGAGGGTCTGCAGCCGGTCCTTGAGCTCCTGGCAGCTCGCCTTGAGGTGGGGCAGGGGCATGTCCCCGATCACCGCGATCGAGCATACCGGGTCGGTCTTGCCGAGCTGGGTGACGACCGGCGGCTCGGCGTCGTCGGGGAAGTCGTCGATCGCGTCGACCTCGCTGCGCACCTCGTCGAGCAGGGTCGCGACGTCGGAGCCCTCGACCGCCTGCACGGTGATCTTGGCGAGCCCTTCGAGGGCCTCGGCCCGGACCTCGTCGATGTTGGTCAGGCCGTCGAGGGCATCTTCGACCTTGCGGCAGATCGCGTCCTCGATGTCGACTGCTGTAGCGCCTGGATAGACCACCCGCACCTCGATCTCCTCGAGGGGCTGGGCGGGGAAGGTCTCGCGCTTGAGGTTCGGCAGCGCGAGCGCGCCGACGACCAGGAACACGACCATCAGCAGGTTGGCGGCCGTCGGATGCCGGGTGAAGAAGGCGATCACCGCGCGTCCCGCCCGGCCGCTGCCCGCGTGCGCGCCCGCACCGCGACGCTGTCCTCGGTCGGCGCGAGGCGCGTCCCCTCGATGGCGGGCACCAGATCGCTGAGCACGATCGTCTCGCCGGCGGCGAGCCCCGCGCGCAGGACGACGTGGTCGAGCTGGCTGAAGCCGATCTCGACGCGGCGGCGCTCGAGGCGTCCATCGGCGTCGATCACGTACACCTCATCGCCGTGCAGCGCCGCCCGCGGCACGAGGATCTGGCCGGGCTTCCGCGGCCCGCGCAGCTCGACCTCGCAGAAGGCCCCCTCGAAGATCGGCGGCCGCACCCCCGGCTCGGCCTGCGCGTAGGGTTCCTCGACCGCGACCACGACGCCGATCGTGCGGGTCGCCGGGTCGAGGGCGCTCGCGATGCGGGCGACCTGCGCGTCCCATTCCGCCACCGCGTCGCCGAGCTGCTGGCGCACGACGGCGCTCAGGCGCAGCTTCGTGAACACGTCCGGATCGAGCAGCTCCCCCTGGGTCAGCCGTCGGCGGTCGTCGGCGAGCAGCTGGCCGAGGGCGTGGATCGGCACCTGGGCGGTGATGTCGGCGACCTCGAGCCCGTGCACCTCGAGCAGGGCCTGGCCGGCGCTGACGCTCTGGTTGAGCTCGACGGAGGCCTCGGCGATGCGGCAGTCGAAGGGCGCGACGATGCGGGTGTAGGAGAGCCGCAGCCGGGCGGTCTCGAGCCGCGCCTCGCTGGCGGCGATGCTCGCGGCCAGGCTGCGGCTGCGCACGTCGTCGAGGCGCAGGGCGTTCTCGAGGCTCTGGACCGCGGCCCGCAGCGAGAGCACCAGCCGCTCCTGGGCATCGACCTGGGACTGGGGGATCTTGCCCGCGGCCGCCATCCCGATCTGGCGGTCGAGCTCGTCGACGGCAAGCGCGAGGGACTGCCGCTCGATCGCGAGGGAGGCGCGGGTGTTGACCGCCGTGGTCTCGAGCTCGACCTGCTGCGCGCGCTGGCTGGCGACCGTCGCCTCGAGCTCGCGCACGCTCTGGACGTACTCGCGCGGGTCGATCGTGACGAGCATCGTCTCGGCGGGCACGAGGATGCCCGCCTCGAGCCGCGGGAACTTCCCGACCACCCGGCCCCCGACCTGGGCGACCGCCTGCCACACCCGGCGCGGCCGGGCGGTGCCGTAGCCGACCAGGATCGGCACGACGTCGCTCGCGACGACCCGCAGGCTGCGCACCGGCACGACCCGGTCCTCGGCGGGCAGCCGCTCGGGACCGGGCCGGGCGCCCGCGATCGCGACCAGCGCGAACACGCCTCCTGCGAACAGGGCGACCAGGGCCCCCGCTTTCAACCAGCTCCGCAGCATGATTTCCTCCAGGCACGATGAAGATCATAGGAGCACGGCCGTCTCCTTGCGAGGCGTCGGTTCCGCCCGCGCACAAAATCGACCACGCCCGGCCCCGTGTGGTAGAATCAGGGGCACAATCTTCGCCCGGAGTCCGCGATGCGCCCGTTCCTCCTCTGTCTCGTCAGCCTCTCCCTCGTCGCGGTCGCGCAGACCCCCCAGCCGCGTCCGGTCCAGCCCTCGAACCTGCTCGAGGCGATCGCGCAGCTCGCGGTGGCCGAGCTGAGCGGCGACGTCAACCAGATCCGCAGCGCGCTCTACCAGGTCGGTCGCTTCCAGAAGGTCGAGGGCGTCGAGCCGATCGCGCGCTACCTCGAGCACGAGGACGTCAGCCTGCGCAACGCGGCGGTCAACGCCCTGCAGCAGAACGGCACCGACGAGGCGGTCGCCGTCCTGCGCTCGCTGTGGCTCGGGGACGACGCGACGCTGAAGAGCTACGCCCTGCGCAGCCTGTCGGTGCTCGGAAAAGGCTACACCCTCGAGGAGATGCGGCCATCCCTCGAGGACCCGTCCACCCACCGCTACGCCGCCGACGCGATCGCCGCCCTCGGCGGGCTCGACGCCTTCACCGCCCTGTTCACCAGCCTCGTGCCCCTGCCGGCGCCCGAGCTGCGGCTCCCGGAGCACAAGGCCGACGCCAACCGCAACCAGCACGTGATGAAGCTGCTCGAGGCCTTCAGCCCCGACGAGCCGGCGCCCTGGCTGCTCGAGAGCTGCTTCGAGCGCCGCACCCCGCCCGCGACGACCCTGATCGCCCTGCGCCTGCTGACCGCCTGGTCCTGGGCGCCGGCCGCCGAGACCGCGGCGGAGTACAGCGAGGCGAAGCTCGCCGAGATCCGCGAGAGCTGCTGCGAGCTGCTCGGCGCCGTCGGTGCCGGGGACTACGACGAAGAGCTGATCGACTGCACCAAGGACAAGGACCCGCGCGTGGTCGTCGCGGCCGCCCGCGCCCTGGGCAGCGTCGACACGCCGAAGGCGCGCAAGGCCCTGCACAAGCTGCTCAAGAAGCGCACCTGGGAGATGCGGGCGATCGCGATCCACTCCCTCGGCTCCTACGAGGACGTCGCGGAGCTCGAGCACCTCGTCGACCACCTCGACGACAAGGCCTGGCAGGTGCAGGTCGCCGCGATCAAGGCGGTCGCGCGCATCCCGCACGGCGACGCGGTCGAGGCCCTGATCGAGCAGCTCGACGAGGTCGAGGGCCGCCTGCACCTCGAGGTCAAGCTCGCCCTCAAACGGCTGACCGGCGAGGACATCGGCGGCGCCTCGGAGGACTGGCAGAACTGGTGGAGGCCGCGCAAGGACAGCTTCGTCTTCCCCGACCGCGAGGCCCGCGTCGCGACCGGCGCCGCGCTGCCCCCGGCGACCCGCGAGCGCGGCTCGTACTACGGCACCGAGATCGTCAGCAAGCGCGTCTGCTTCCTCGTCGACATCTCGGGCAGCATGTCCGGCCAGCTGCGCGGCACCGAGTACACCGGCATCAAGCTCGATGTCGCGAAGTCCGAGCTGATCAAGGCGATCTCGGGGCTGCCCGAAGGCGCCTACTTCAACATCATCCTCTTCGACCACGGCACGCAGCCCTGGCGGGAGGCCCTGACCAGGGCGACCGACGCGACCGTCGCCGAGGCCCAGGCCTTCGTGCAGGAGACCCAGCCCTCCGGCGGGACCAACATCTACGACCCCCTCGAGGCGGCGCTGTTCGACGAGCATGTCGATACGATCTACCTGCTGACGGACGGCTCTCCGGGCTCGGGGAAGTTCACCGCGACCGAGGACATCCTGCGTGAGGTCGCGAAGATCAACGCGGTGCGCAACATCCAGATCAACACGATCAACTTCGTCGGCAACGCGGCCTTGCTGGAAGCGCTCGCCGAGCAGAACAGCGGGATCTACGTCAACATCGAGTAGAAGGAGATGGTGTTTCCGCTGGAGGGAATGGCAAGGGAGCCAGGTGGAAGAAGGAAAGAAGGAATCACTTCCATCGCCGAACCACCTCCGCTTGCACCCTCCGCGCCGCTGCCCGACAATGCCCCCGGGAGGTGCGTCGTGGCTTCCGCCGACACCGAGAGCTTCTGGTTCACGACCCGCTCGGCCCTGTTCCGGCAGGACGCCGCGGGCTGGGCCGAGGCGGCGCGCTACCGGCCGGTGCTCGAGCGCTATCTGGCGAGCCGTTACCCGCGGCTGGGGGTCCATGACCGGGAGGACGTCGCGAGCGCCGCGCTGCTCGCGATCCGCGAGCAGCTCGCGCCCCGGCATGACCCCTCGCGGGGGCGCTTCCGGCAGCTGTTGCAGGTCGCGCTGCGGGCGAAGGTGGTCGACGTGTTCCGGCGCCGGCGTCTGGCGCCGCTGCCGGCGGAGATCCCGGAACCCGCGGCGGAGGACGTCGCCGCCCTCGACCTCGAGGTCTCGCTGCTCGCGGCGATGGAGGAGGTGCGGGACAGCCTGACCCAGGGACCGACCGCCGACCACGAGGCGCTCTACGCGTTCGCCGACCGGGTCGTGCACGGGCGGCGCAACACCGAGATCGCGGCGGCGAACGGCTGCGGGGTCGACAAGGTAGCGCGGCTGCTGCGGCGCGTGCGCAGCCGGCTGCTGCACGCGCTCCTGCGCCGCGAGCTCGAGGGCTTCGGGGAGCACGAGCTGCGGCGGGCGACCGCGCTGGTGCGGGAGGTCCGGCGCCATCCGGGGCGGCGGCGGGAGCTGCTCGACAGGCTCGGCGACCCGCGGCTGCGGGCGGGGCTCGAGGACTTCCTCGCGCGCTTCGACGGGGCCTGCGCGCGCTTCCCGGCGCTCGATTCTCCGGCGGGGGAGGAGCTCCTGCGCGGGCTGCGGGTGCTGTGGGGGAGCCCGGACGAGGAGGCGCGATGAGTCTGCCCGTGGTCCCGGGCTTTGCGCTCGAGCGTCCCCTCGGGCAGGGCGCGTCGGGGGAGGTCTATCTCGCGCGGGAGAGCGCCGGGCTCCGCCGGCTGGTCGCGCTGAAGCTCTTCGCTCCGGGCCGGCGGAGGGCCTGGCTGGCCGAGCTCGAGGTGCTCGCCGAGGTCGAGGAGCTGCGGCGCCGGCACCGCGCGCCGACGATCCTGCAGTCCCTCGGCTCGGGCGAGGGGGCCTTCGGCGCATGGATCGCCTTCGAGTACCTGGAGCGCGGCAGCCTGGCGAGGCTCGTGGAGCGGCACGGGAAGTTGCCGCCGGCGCAGGCCTGCGCGCTGCTCGCCGAGGCAACCCGCGGGGTCGCGTTGCTGCACGAGGCCGGGCTCTTCCACCGCGACCTCAAGCCGTCGAACATCCTGCTCGGCGCCGATGGGAGGGTGCGTCTCGCCGACTTCGGGCTGACCCGCGCCCTCGACGTGACGCTGACGGCGGCCGGTTCCCCTGCCTTCGCCGCGCCGGAGGTGATCGCCGGGCGGCGCGATCCCGACGGGCGGCGGGTGGACGTGTACGGTCTCGGGGCGACGCTGTACTTCCTGCTGGTCGGCGACACGATGCTGCCCGGACGGCCCGACCTGTTCGCGCTCGAGCGGGCCGGGGCTCCGCGGGGGCTGGCGACACTGGTCTGCGCGGCCTGCGCCGCCGATCCCACCGAGCGGCCGGCCGACGCAGGGGCGCTGCGGGCACGGCTCGAGGCGATCGAGTTTCCGGGGAATAAACCGCGCACGGATGCCGGCCCTTTCGATGGGGGGATGACACCACCCACGGAGGATCCCCCAATGAGCGACGAACGTCCCCGCACCAACACCGGCATTCTCGTGAGCGTCGTCCTGCTGCTGGCCTTCCTCCTACTCGGCGGCCTCGGCCTCCTTGGCGGCGGCTTCTATCTCTGGAGGAGCCGGGAGGTGGCGGCGATGCGCGCCCAGCAGGCCGCGGCGGTCGCCGAGCAGCAGGCGAGGCACGAGGCGGAACAGCGACTGATCGAGGAAGAGACCGCCCGCGTCCGGGCAGAGTACGAGCGGGAGCGTCAGCTGCTCCAGGACCGCGCTGCCTTCCTGCTCGACGACCTCGCCCGCGCGGTCGAGCCCTTCTGGCTGGGGGAGGCCTCCTTCGGCACGGTCCAGGACGCACGCCTGGAGCTCGAGCGGCTGCGCATCGCCCACGAGGATCTCCTCGAGGCCGTTCTGGTCGACGGTGAGGGACGCCTGCTGACCAGCGCGACGGGCAGCCTGCCCGAGGAGGCGGAGGTCGAGGAGCTTCTGCCGCTCGAGCGCGCGCTGCACGAGGTCCCGATCGCGGTCGCCCGGGCCACCCTGCTCGGCGCGGAAGGGAAGATCCTGACCCGGCGCTTCAGCCGCGCCCTCGACGACAGCGTGCGCGCCGTGCTCTACTTCGAGCGCTGATCATCGGCGACTCGACGTCCGGGCGGCGATCCGGTATCCTGGCGCGACCCGACCGGAGGTAGTTGTGTCCGACGCCGAAGCCGAAGCCGAGCCGACCTTCGAGCAATGTCTCGAGCGGGTCGAGACCGTCGTCCGCGAGCTCGAGGCGGGCCAGATCCCGCTCGCCGCCTCCCTCGCCCGCTACGAAGAGGGCATCCGCGCCCTGAAGACCTGCCAGGAGATGCTCGACCGCGCCGAGGCGAAGATCGAGCTCCTGACGCGGGGACCGGACGGCGAGCCGAGCACGGCCCCGATGCCCCCGCACGACAGCCGAGGAGAGCCCTCGTGATCCCGTTCACCCAGGCCAGCCGCGCCGACCTCGAAGAGCTGTGCGCGCCGTTCTCCGCCGTCCCGGAAGACGCCCCGCTCGAGGAGCTGATGGCCGCCTGGCGCCCGGCGATCGAGTCGGCGCTGGAGATCTTCGTGCCGCTGCCCGAGGTCGCGCACGTGCGGGTCGGCGAGGCGATGCGCTACAGCCTGAAGGGCGGGAAACGGCTGCGGCCGATCCTCGCGCTGCTCGGCGCCCAGCTCGGCGACGGCGACTACTGCAAGGCGCTGCCCGTCGCGCTGGCGGTCGAGTGCGTGCACGTCTACTCGTTGATCCACGACGACCTGCCCTGCATGGACGACGACGACCTGCGCCGGGGCCGGCCGACCAATCACAAGGTGTACGGCGAGGCCCTCGCGCTGCTCGCCGGGGACGGGTTGCTGACCCACGCCTTCGAGCTGGTCTGCACCCAGCTGCCGCCCGAGCGGGCCGTGCGCATCGCGGCGCAGCTCGCCGCCTCGGCGGGCTACCGGGGGATGATCGCCGGGCAGGACCTCGACATGCAGGCCGAGGGCGATGCGGACAGCCCGATCGAGCTGCAGGCGATCCACCGCCTGAAGACCGGGGCGCTGATCCGCACCTCCGTGATGGGCGGCGCCCTCGCCAGCGGCGCCGACGACAAGACCGTCGCCGCGCTGTCCCGCTTCGGGGCGCAGATCGGCCTCGCCTTCCAGATCGTCGACGACATCCTCGACGTCACGGCGACGACCGAGGCCCTCGGCAAGCCCGCCGGCTCCGACCTCGAGCGCGACAAGCGCACCTACCCGGCGCTGTACGGCCTCGACGAGGCGCGCAAGATGGCGAAGAACGCCGTGCGCTCGGCCAAGCTCGCGCTCTCCACCCAGGGCCACCGCGCCCGCCGCCTTTCCCAGCTGACCGACTTCCTGCTGGAACGCGACTCCTGACGTGCTCTTCACCCGGCTCTGGCCGCTGAGCCTGCTCGCGCTCCTGCCGCTCCTGTACCTGCTCGACCGCTGGCAGCGGCGGCCCCTGGTCCGGGTGCTGCCGAGCCTGATGCTGCTGCGCGGCCTGGCCGGCAGCGGCAGCTCGCCGCCCACCCGGCGCAAAGGCAGACCGAGCCGGGCCTTCTGGCTGCAGGCCGCGGGCCTGTGCGCCCTCGCCCTCGCTCTGTGCGGGCCCTTCCTGCACGCCGGCCGTGGGCCGCGCGTCGCCCTGTGCCTCGTCGAGGCGGGCGCGGCGATGGGGGCCGTGGACGGCGCCGGGCGCAGCCGGGTGGAGGAAGCCCGCGAGCGCCTCGCGGCTGCGCTGCCGGACTGGGAGCTGCGCTGGATGGAGCTGACGGCCGGCGCCCCGCGATTGTCCGCGGCGCTGCCGCGGGAGGGACTGTACGCGCCCTGGCTGGTCGGCCCGGCGGCTGACAGCGCGGCCTGGTTGCTCGTCGTCAGCGATCGACAGGAGGGGCTGCCCGCGGGCATCGCGCGCCTCGGGGTCGGCGCTGCGGGCCTGCAGAACCTCGGCATCGCCGGCCTGGAGGCGCGGGCCGGGCAGGTCTTCGTCCAGGTCGCGGGCACGCCGGGGGCGGGCGCGCGGGAGCTGGTGCTCGAGAGCTGGGAGGATGGCGCGACCCGCGAGCTGTCGCGGGCGACCGTCGAGGCGGGGGCCTGGGTGTTCCCCCTGGAGGTCGGCGCGGAGGGCCTGCGCGCGCGGCTGCTCGGGAGCGACGCGGTCGCCGTCGACGACCTCGCCTGCGCCGCCCGCCAGGCTCCGCTCGAGCTCGCGGTCGCGGTCGATCCCGGGCTGGCCGGGGTCGAGCAGGTGCTCGGGCTGCTGCCGGCTGTGCGGCGGACCGCCCCGGAGAGCGCCGACGTGCGCTTCACCCGCGATCCGGACGCGAGCGCACCGTGGGGCCGCATGCTCTTCCGTCCGGAGCGCGGTCCGCCGCCCCCGCCTCCCCTGGTCTGGGTGCCCCATCCGCGCTTCCCCAGCCTGCCGGCGGAGCCCCTCGTGGTGCGCGCCGGGGTGCCCGTGGCCGACAGCCTCGAGGCGCTGCTGGTCGACGCGCGGGGGGAGGTGTGGGCGGGCCTGGACAGCCTCGGGGTGGTGCTCGGCTTCGGCCCGGAGAGCAGCGACCTCGAGGAGCTCTCGGTCTTCCCCGTGCTGATCGCCGCCTGGCTGGACGGCCTGCGCCAGGGGCGGGGCTCGCCGCCCGCGACCGACGTGGGCCGCTACCGGGCGACGCCGAGCGGCGCGGGCCGCGCCCCGGGCTTCCACCGGCTGGCCGACGGGCGGCTGCTCGGCTGCGGCGTGCTCAGCGCCGAGGAGAGCCGTCTGGGGCGCTTCTCCGCGGCGCTCCCGCCGCCGCCGGAGCCCGATCGCGGGCGCGCGACGGCGCTCGCTCCCTGGCTGCTCGCGCTGGCGCTCGGGCTGTGGCTGGCGGACTTCCTGCTCGCCCGGCCGCGGGGTTGAATCAGCCGCAGCAGGCGTCCGCCTCGGGGGCGGGGCAGGCGGCCTCGCCATCCTTATCGTGGTGGTCGTCGTCGGCGTGGTCGTGGTCGTGACTGTGGGGAGCGAGGCCGAGCTGCGCGAGCATGCGCCGCGGGCCGTTGCGCACCAGGGACAGGAGCAGCAGCCCGCCGAAGATCCAGGCGGCGATCAGCTCCCAGGTCGAGGGCTCGTGCTCGTGCAGGTCGAGCGCGACCGGTGGCAGGTCTCCCAGCACGAGGTTGGTCACGAGGCCCGCGCCGATGCTGAGGCCGACCACCGCGGCGACGACCCACAGCGCCGGGCGCAGGCCATGGCTCTGGCGCAGCATGCCGAAGGTGGTCAGGTTGGTCGCCGGGCCGGCGAGCAGAAAGGCGAGGGCGGCTCCGGGGGAGAGGCCGCTGAGGATCATCACCGCCGCGATCGGGGTGGCGGCCGAGGCGCAGACGTAGGCCGGCGTCGACAGCAGCACGGTGACCAGCACCTCGAGGGAGTCCGGCATCGCGGCGAGGAAGTCCGGGTCGAGCAGCGGCTCGATGTAGACGGCCGCGAGCAGACCGAGCAGGATCCACGGACCGAGGTGGTCGATCATGTCGCCGAAGGCGTAGCGCAGGACCCCGAGGAAGCCGGGGTAGGCGGGCTCCTCCTCGGTCTCCTCGCTGACCGGCGCGGGGGGGATCTTGCGGCCGAGGAAGGTGCCGACCAGGAAGGCGATCGCGAAGGCGGCGATCAGCCGCGCCACGGTCAGCGGTACGCCGAGCAGCGGGAAGGACAGGAGCACCGCGTCGAGGCCGAGCTCCGGCGTCGCGATCAGGAAGGCGAGCGCCGCAGCCGCCGGCGCCCCGCGCGAGATCAGCGAGCGGTAGAGCGGGACGACCCCGCACGAGCAGATCGGCAGGGGCAGCCCGTAGACCACCCCTCGCAGGGCGCTGCTCGCCGCGTTCCGGCCCTGCATCGCGCGGCTGACCGTGCGGGCCGAGAGCTTGAGCAGCAGGCCGGCGCCGAGGAAGCCGATCAGGATCGGGCCCGCGCTCTCGGTAAACAGGGCGAAGAAGGGGTGCCACAGATCGATGCCGTGCTCGAGGGCGTGGTCGTGGACGTGCCCGTGGCCGCCCTCTTCCCGGAAGAGCAGCATGCCGGCGGCCGCCACCAGCGCTCCGACCGCGGCGGCGCGCGCGGTGCGCACGCGGCCCGGGCCTTTGTGTAGCGGCTGATGCAGAAGGATGTGCATCAGGCTGCCGACCAGCAGGCACTGGATCCATGTAAGCGCCGCGCTCTCGACCCATTCGGCGTGCCAGTGGCCGAGCCCGTAGCCGGCGACGGTCGCCGCGGCGAGGCCGAACAACACCAGCCAGGCCGCCCGACGGGACAGCCCGCGGCCGACGTTCCACCAGACGAACAGCCCGACCGGCACCCGGTGCAGCACGATCGGGGCGCTGAGCGAGCTGCGGCCGACGCTGAGGCCGACCCCGTCGAGGGCCGCGTGCAGCAGGAGCGCGAGCAGCGCGAGCACGAGCACGACCTTGTGCGTGTTCTCGAGGTCGTGCAGCTTGCGCTCGGCCCACATCGGCAGGAGCAGGCCGCCGGCGATGGCGAGCAGGGCCCCGTAGCCGAGCGCGGGCAAGGCCTCCGGGAGCACGTGGAACAGGCACAGCCCGCCGATGGAGACCAGGATGAAGCCGTCGACGAAGCCCCAGGCCACGCGGCTGCGCACGACCAGGCCGGCGATGGCCGGGGCGATGAAGAGGAGCAGGATTCCGACGATCAGGGCGGTCATCATGTCTCCTACGGCGGGCGCCCCAGTGTACCGGAGGCCCGCGGGAGGGGGAAGGCAGGCGCGACGTCGGAAGCGGAGGACGGGGGCGGGCGCGGCCCCCCTCCCGAACGCAGGACGGGCGTGTCCCTGGTCGTCGCGCCCGCCACCGACAGCCAGGCAAATGCGCAGGCCGGCGCCCCGGGCGCCGGCCTGCGTGCGTTCGAGCGGTCTGCTACTGCAGCGGAATCGTCGGCCGGAAGCCGCGCACCAGCTGGGTGAGGATCATCACGTCGACGCGATCGACCATCCCGTCGCGGTTGACGTCGGCGTCGTAGGGCGCGATGTTGCCGAGCTGGCCGCGCAGGAAGGAGACGAACAGCAGCGAGACGTCCGCGCTGTCGATCACGCCGTCGCGGTTGATGTCGCCGAAGGTGAACGGCCCGTTGATGCCGGCCAGACCGCCGGCGAGGGCGACCGCGAAGCCGTCGCTGATGCCGTCGTCGTTGCTGTCGGGGTCGTTGTCGTCGGGGTCGAAGGGCTGCGGCAGCCCGTCGTTGTCGTTGTCGACGTAGGTGCCCGCCATCGTCGGGTCCTCACCGAGGGCGACCTCGACGCCGTCCTCGATGCCGTCGCCGTCGGTGTCCTTGTTCATGTCGCTCGTGCCGAGCATACCCTCTTCGATCGAGCCGAGGCCGTCGCCGTCGGCGTCGACATCGAGCACGATCGGGATGTCCTCGACCTCGCCATCCTGAGCCAGGCCGAGCGGCGTCAGGCCTCCCGCAGAGCTCAGCCGGAAGCGGGCGAAGCTGTCGCCCGGGGTCAGGCCGAGGGGGATGTTGAAGGAGGCGGAGTCGAGGCCCGGGCCGACCGACAGGCTCGAGAAGATCTTCTCGTTCGGATCGAAGGTGCCGTTGCGGTTGAAGTCGACCCAGACGTCGAGCAGACCGGAGCCGGTGACGTCGACGCGGCCAAAGCTGCCCGAGCCGGCGAGCAGGGTGTCGTTGGAGAAGTCGGCGCCATCCTCGTCGTCGGTGTCGCTGTTGTCATCCCCGTCCGCCGCCGCGCTGGGCAGGCCGAAGGGCTCGACATCGAAGGCGCTGCCGAGCCGCAGGCTGCCGTCGCCGAAGTGGCGCGGACCGTTGTCGCTCGCCAGGGTGCCGTAGCTGCTCGGCGCATCGCCGTAGTCATTGATGCTCTCGATCTCGTCGACGACGACGTCGAGGTAGCCGCCGGTGGTCGTGAAGGTGCCGCCGTCGAAACCGTCGGGCGTGAAGGTGCTGGTCTGACCGGCCGGGACGTCGAAGCTGAACAGATCGTCGCCCGGCGCCGTCGAGGGAGCGCCGCCGAAGACGGTGATCGTCGCGGTCTGGGAGGGGGCGATGTCGAAATTGTCGCCGTGGCCCAGGCCGAACACCGTGATCGCTTCGAGGTTCGCGGTGTAGTCGATCGACCACTCGCTGCCATCAAACATGCCGCTCTCGCTGATCTGGAACCCGTCGAAGCTGGTCTTGCCGTAGACGGTCAGCCGGTCGTTGCCCTGGCTGGGGACGTCGGCCAGGTCGACCGAGGGCTCTTCGTCCTCGAGCACTTCGACGAAGACCGCGTAGGCGTCATCGCCATCCCCGCCGTCGATGGTGATCGTGTCGTCGGCATCCGTCGGCATGACCGTGATCGTGTCGGCGTCGGCGTCGCCGCTGACGGAGATCTCCCCCTCGAGGTTGCCCAGCAGGTCGATCAGCGCGCCGGTGCCGGAGTCGGCGTCGAAGGCATCGCCGATGAGCGCCACCGTGCTCCCCTGGACCGACGAGCCGCTCTCGAGGATCAGGTCGTCACCCGACTCGAGCGTGATGTCGTCGGCGCTGACCGTCACGCCCGAGAGCACCCGAAGGTCCTCCCCGGCCGCCGCCGAGTCTTCGCTGCTCAGCTCCAGGGTGAGGGCCGCGGTGACGTTCGCTGCGACCATCAGGGCGCCCGTCGTGTTGATGAAGACGTTTCCGTCCACGTCGATCCCGTCCAGGCCGTCGACGGTCGTGATCGTCAGGGCGCCGGTGTTCTCGATCTCGCAGCTGGCCCCGCTTCCGGAGTTGCTGATGGCGAGGAAGGAGACCGCAGTGTCGATCGGGTCGCTATCTCCGATCGCGCCGTCCGCACGGATGACGAGGGAGTCGGCGACGACGTTGGTCCCGTTCGCCGCGTCGGACACCTCCTCACCCGCGGTCAGGATCACCAGACCGTCGCCCGCGTCGAGCTCCTCGAGCTCGATGTTCTGGCTGGCGTTCAGCGTGATCGTCCCGCCGCCGGTTCTCTGCACGGTCGGCGTCGCACCACCGCGGATGGTGGCGTCCTGGCCCGAAGACGAAGGCGCTCCGCCGCCGAGGGTGTAGCTGAAGCCGGCGAGGATCTCGAGGGTGCCCGTGCCCGTCGTCGAGGTCGTCGTCGTCGAGTTGAAGTCGATGTCGTCCTCGGCGATCAGCACGATGTTCCCTCCGGAAGCCCGGATGTCGGCGGTGATCGTCAGGTCGTTGCTCGAGCCGCCGTAGGAGGCGAGCGTGATGTTCCCCGGGCCGTTGTTCGAGACCAGGACGTCGATCACGAAGTCGTCGTTGCCGCCCCCGTCCCCCTCGACCAGGATGATCTCATCGCCGGCCCCGCCGGTCGTGATCGAGGTGCTGTCCAGGCCCTCGACGGAGCCGATCACGAGCGACTCGATGTCGATGAGGTGGATGTCCCCGGTCACCGTCTGCGCGGCGAGCGAGTCGACCGCGACGTTGATCGCCTCGCCGAATGTCGCGGCGTTGCCGATGCCGGTGCCCGCGATCAGCCGCAGGGCGACACCGCTCAAGAGCGTGCCCGGCCCGGCGTCGACGATCGCCCCGTTCGGCACGTCGAGTGTGATCACGCCCGCAGCGATCTCGGCGCCGAGGCTCAGGCTGCCCTGCTCGCGGGTCAACCGCACCGCACCCGTGGTCGTGACGTCGGCGTTGACGAACACCGACTCCGCGGAGGCCACCAGGTTCCCCGAGCCGAGGTCGATCGTGCCGGCGAAGTCGACGATGTCCGTCCCGGTCCCGACCTCGACCAGGATCTCCGCGCCCCAGGCGCTGTCGAGCCCGCTGAAGGTGACCGTGTCAGCGCCGGTGTCGCCGGCGCTGATGGTCAGGGTGTCGCTGGGGTTGTTGAAAGTGAGCGACTCGCCCTGGGTCGAGTCGACCATCGTCTGGCCGGCGGTGGTCGCGTCGGTGATCGTGATCTCTTCGCCGGTCGTCGAGTAGACGAGGTCGATGCGCGAGACGTCGATCGTGCTGGTGATCGGCTCGAGGCCGGTGTACAGCACCCGCGGGCTGCCGAAGAAACGCACCGTGCCGTCCGACTCGTTGGCGAAGGTGTAGGTCGCGCCGGGCAGGGCGCGGCTCGAGACGAACGCGAGCACGTCGCCGACGCCCGCCGGCGCGCGGTGCTGGTCGCCGCCGTGGTAGTCGATCGGGTGCCGGAAGTCGCCGCTGGACAGGTCGACCGTCAGGCAGTCGTCGCCGTCGAGGGTGTGCACGAGGATGCTGCCCGTAAACAGCTCGAGGGGCACGACGAGCTCATCCCCCTGGCGCGCCGTGCCCGGCAGCTCGCAAGCGAAGCCGAGGCCGGTCTCGTCCCGCAGGAACAGGAAGCGGCCGTCGGTACGCAGGACCAGCCGGTCGTCGTGGGCGTCGGGTCGCGCGAGCAGCAGCAGGTCCTGTCCCGCGAGCGCGACCCGGAAGCCTTCCCCTGCGGCGCTCCCGTTGTGGAGATCGTCGGCCAGGGCCAGCGGCGCCAGCAGGCACAGCACGATGGATGACAAGCGTAGAGACATTCCTTCCCCCAGATCACGTACGCATTGTTGTTGTCGAGATTGTACCGCAATCGGATCCGGGTTGCGATGGCCTTCCACGCTGGGGCGCGCAGCCGTCCTGCGAGGGACTTCCGCGAGCGCCGCTGCTCATCACGGCACGGAGGCCTCGCGCGCCGCCCGGTCGACCGCGCGCAGCAGGGTGGGGATGCGGTGGGGTCCGTCCATCCGCGCGACGTCGCCGGCCGCCCGCGCGGGGTCGCAGCCGGCGGCGGTGATGAACAGCGGCTTGCGGCTCGCGCCGCGCAGGATCGGCACCGCGGGGGCGCCGCGGAAGGGGTTCTTGGCGACCCCGACCACCGGGACGCGCTCCTCCAGCGCCCGGTACAGGTGGACGCCGAGCCCCGGGCGCTCGGGCCCGAGCCAGGCGTAGCCGTCGACGATCACCGTCGCGAGGGGCTCGGAGACCTCGGCGAGCACGGCCAGGAGCGCCGGCAGCTCACGCTCGTAGAAGGCGCCGGGGGTGTAGCCCGCCGCGGCCGGCAGGCTCGTGACGTGCAGCGCGTGGGGCTCCGCTGCGGGCCAGGTCGCGAACAGCGCGCAGGCGGCGACCGCGTGGGCGGGGCGGTAGTCGACGTCGAGCGCGGCCAGGAGCGCGGGCATCGGAGATTCCTCCCAAGATTCTACTTTCTGCGTGAGCGCGGCGTCTTTTTCCCGTCATGGTCTATGGAACACCCGGGTGCGGGTGCCGGCAAGGGCCGGCGCCACACCGGAAGAGGGTCGGGCCCGTCCTCTTCCACCGCGGAGGGACCGTCGCGGTTCCTCCGCCCCAGCGCCGCTCGCGGCGCGCAGCCACCTCCGCGTGCAGCGGGGTGGTCAGATCAAAGGAGGGTCCGATGAACAAGCTGCACCTGACCATCGCTTTTCTGCTCGGCGTCGTCGCCTGGCAGGCCGTCTTTTCCCTCGCGACGCCGGTCTCCGCCGACGTCTCCGCCAACGCCGAGCTCGTCGCCGTCGGCGTCCGCATGGCGCCCGACCGCGAGTTCCTCGCCGTCATCGACGCCGACCGCCACCTCGCGCTCTACGACTGGCGCGGGGGCAACGAGCTCAAGCTCCTGCAGGTGCGCAACATCGAGCGCGACCTCCGGCTCGATTTCTACAGCCTGGAGGGGAGCCAGAGCCCGACCGTCAAGGAGATCGACGCCATCCTCAAGGGCCGCTGAGCGTCCACGCGGGCGCCGGAGCGGGGTCCGGGAAGCCGCCCGGTGTGCGGTCTCCCGTCGCTCGTCGCAAAAAGTTGCGGGGAATTTGTTGAACGGCCGCGTCCAGACAGCAGAATCTCCCTCGAAGTGGTTGGAACGCGCCCGTTGCTTTCGGCAATAGACGTTCACAGGAAAGAAATCGACCGTCGTCTTTGCACTTGATGCCGGTCGCTTGAGTCTTGACGTTCCAACTCCCCGAACAACTGCAACCATGGCCGGCGTGAGCGACGCCGGTCTGCGTTTCCCGCGATCGAGCGGCGCGACGCCGCGCGTTGCCGCGGTCCGACCCGGACCTCGTGGCTCCGCGTCCGGAGGTCGTGTTCCGTGCGGGGGGCGCCCAGGGATTGAGGGTTCGACTCCCTCCCGCTTCGGAGGAAGCGGTGGCGGAACCGGTAGACGCGCTGGGCTGCTCACCCCAGTTCCCGCCCATAGCTGCTTTCCAGCATGGAAAACTCTGAGCTGGTCGGAGGCGACGGGGGCCAGGTGCCTTTGTTGCCCGACAGGGCCCAAGGGTCGGGGGCGTGCCCCGTCCTCCGGGCGGTCCTCGCCCTGACCTTCCCTGCGGGGGAGGTCCGGCGGGTGATCCCCCGGAGCGGCGCGTCGCGTCCCGGGCGCAGGCGGGTGTCGCCGGGCTTCGGCCCGGAGATCCCCGCCGGCCGGTCCCCGTCGTCGCCGGCCTCTTTTTTCGTCGCGGCCGAGCCGCAAGGAGGTGAGACATGTACAGGAAGATCACGATCGCCCTCCACGAGCGCGCGGTCCTGCTTCGCGGCGGGCTGCCGACGCGCGCCCTGGCACCCGGCGTCCACCGTCTCTGGGGACGGGGCCACGAGGTGCTGCGCTTCGACACCCGCGACCTGGTGTTCACGGCCGATCCGGCCGTGCGCGCCGCGCTGCCGGCGGGCTGGTTCGCCGAGCTCGAGGTCGGCGCCCGCGAGCGCGCCGTGCTGTTCCGCGACAGCCTGCCCGTGTCCTTCCTGACCCCGGGCCGGCACCGCTACTGGACGGTCGACCCGTCGGTGGAGCCGCTCGTGCTCTCGCTCGAGCAGCCGCCTCCGACGGACCCGCGGCTGCTCGAGGCGCTGCCCGCGCGGTGGCTGGTCAAGGCCCTGATCGGGCAGCACCAGCGGGGCCTGCTCTACGTCGAGGGGCGCCACGAGGGAGTGCTGCAGCCGGGCCGGCACGTGTTCTGGACCACGCCGGGTCGGCCGGTGTCCGTGACCGCCATCGACATGCGCCACCAGCTGCTGACGGTCTCCGGCCAGGAGCTGATGACCCGTGACAAGGTCACGCTGCGGCTCTCGCTGCAGGTCGAGTGGGCGCCTCTGGACCCGGCGCAGCAGGCCCACATCGCGGCTGAGCCCAAGGCCGCGCTGTACGGTCTGGCCCAGCTCGCGCTGCGGGACTACGTCGCGGGGGTCGAGCTCGACGTCCTGCTCGAGGACCGCACGGGCCTCAACCGCTTCCTCGCGGAGCGGATCAAGCCCGAGGCGGAGCAGCTCGGCGTGCGCGTCGTGCGGATCGGCATCAAGGATGTGATCCTGCCCGGCGAGATGAAGCGGCTGCTCAACCAGGTCATCGAGGCGGACAAGCGCTCGGCGGCCGCCGCCATCCTGCGTCGCGACCAGGCGGCCCACACCCGGGCCCTGGCCAACGCGGCCCAGCTGATGGCCGACCGGCCGCAGCTGATGCGGCTGAAGGAGCTCGAGGCCCTCAAGGACATCGCCGGCCAGGTCGGTGAGGTCAAGGTGGTCGTCGGCTCCGACCAGCTCGCGAAGCTGCTCGAGCCGCCGAAGGTCTGAATCCGGACCGTCGAGGAAGGCCCCTCACCCTGCGGGGTGGGGGGCCGCTTTTTCATCCGATGCCGATTCCGATGCCGATTCCGATGCCGATACCGATGCCGATTCCGATGCCGATTCCGAACGTGCCAGGCTTCAGCAACCCGATTCCTCGCCGTCATTCCTCCCCCGGCAGCGCTTCCCGGGCCTTGCGTATCGCCTTGTACAGGCTGCGGGCGTCGCGGAAGCGCTCGCTCGGGACGGTGCGCAGGCAGCGGTCGAGCAGCTCGGTGATCGCGCTCGAGGTGTCGGGCCGGTGCTTGAACAGCGGCGCGAAGTCGCAGCCGGTGTCGGCGCCCGAGACCGGGGGCCTCGCGGTCAACAGGTAGAGCAGCACCCCGCCCATGCTGTAGCAGTCCGCGACGGGCGTCGAGGCCTCGGGCCCCTCGCACTCCGGCGCCTGGAAGGCCCGCCACAGCGCCGCGCTGCGCCGGGACTTGTGGTTCTCCAGCCGCACGCTGAGGGGAGCGAGCCGCGTGCGTCCGAGCTCGCGGAGGTAGTCCGCGCGGGTGGTGGTCTGCAGGAGCTCGCGGGTCGGGATCAGGATGCGGTGGGGATGGATCTTGCCGTGGGCGAGCATCTCCCGGTGCATCGCGAGCAGCCCCCGGGTCGCGGCCTCGATCACGGTCAGCGCCGCGACCTCGCCCATGCCCGGCTTGCCCTTGCGGCGCACGGTGTCGACGAGCTGCCGGGCCGACCAGTGGCGGAACCGCTGCTGGACGACGTACTCCATCGTGTGGGCGGTGCCGAAGTCGATGATCCGGACCAGGTGCGGGTGCTTGAGCGCCGCGAAGCGCCGGGCCCGGCGCAGGAAGCGCTGGGCGGCCCCGGTGCGCGAGAACTTCGGCGCGAGCAACGTCAGCACGACCTTGCGCCGCTTGCGGTCCATCGCCTCGAACACCGCCGCGCCGCTCCGCAGGTTGATCGAACGCAGGAGCGCGTAGCCGGCGATCACCCGGCGTCCTCCGTCCTTCGGCACGCGCGCGAGACAGCGCTTGATCTCCGGGCCCTTGCGGCCGACCCGCCGGGGCTCGACCGCGGGCCGCCCCTCGGCCTCGGAGAGGGTCTCGGCCTCGAGCTCCGCGGTGGTCTGCGGCGCGGGCGGAGTCTCCGGGTCCGGCGAGGCGCGCTCGATCGGGCCGCCGTCCGGAGGGGGCTCCGCCGTCGTGTCGGCGCCCTTCTCCGGCCGCGGTTTGACCCGGTGGACCCGGCTCGCGAGGCTCGCGTCGTCGAGGGAGGAGGGCCCCTCGGCGCGCGGCGGGCGCGCGCTCCGCCGTGCCCGCGCGCCGCTGACGTCGACCAGGGGGGGCTCGTCGTCCGCTTCCTCGGCGTCGGAGTCCTCCAGCCAATCCCACGCCTCCGGCTCCGCGTCCGCGTTGACGTCGAGCTGGTCGAGCAGCGGGGGGCTCTGCAGACGCGGGACGCTGACCGCGGTCGAGGCGAGCGGTGCCTCGGGGATGGGCTCGGAGCTGGCGTCGGCTTCGGGGTCGGGGTCGAAAGCGGAGTCGGCGTCGGAGTCGGAGTCGGCGTCGGTGCTGGGGTCGGCGTCGAAGTCGGCGTCGACGTCGATGGCGTCGTTGGAAGCGGCGTCGGCATCGGAGTCGGCGGGGGAAGAGGCGTCGGGGTCGGTGGTGTTGTCGATGGCGCTGCTGGAAGCGGCGTCGGAGTCGGAGTCGGCGTCGAAGCTGGCGTCGGTGTCGAGATCGGCGTCCGAGTCATCGGAGTCGGTGTCGGCGTCGATCGTGTTGTCGGAAGCGGCGTCGGAGCCGGCGTCGCACTCCGCGTCAGGGTCGGAATCGGCGTCGGAGTCGGAATCGGAAGCGGAGTCGGAATCGGAGTCGGAATCGGAGTCGGAGTCGGAATCGGAGTCGGAAGCGGAGTCGGAATCGGAGTCGGAATCGGAGTCGGAACCGGAACCGGAGTCGGCGCGGGATCCGGCGTCGGCGTCGGCGTCGGCTTCGGAGCCAGAGCCGGAACCAGGACCGCGCGCCGGCGCGGCCCCGTGCGCCAGCTCGGCCGCGCGCACCGGCTCGTCCCCGGCCCCACGCTCCACCCCCTCGTCGCGCTCCGCGCGGGCCTCCGCCTCCGCCCTCGCGCGCTCCTCCGTCAGCGCGGCGGTCAGCGCGACGTCGAGCGGGTCCTCGCCGTCTTCGAGGCCGCGCCACAGATCGAACCGCGAGGCGGGCTTCTCGACCGTCCGGGGGCGGTTCGACGCCGGCGGCGCGTCCCCCCGTAGCAGCAGATCGAGCGCGGCCCCGAGGCCCGACCGCGGCGTGCCGTCGTCGGCGGTCCCCTCCGCGGGGTGCGCGCAGGCGGCGATCGCCGCGACCAGGCCCGGCAGGTCGGCCTCCGGGTCTGCCAGCGCCGCGCGCAGGAGGCGGTCGACCTCCCCGCACCAGGCGGCGGAGACCCCCGCGACCCGGACCTGCTCCGGGGCGAGCGCGCCTTCGGCGAGGGCGTCGCCGGTGCGGAAGGGGGCGGCGGGGTGACCGCGCAGGAGCCAGGCCGTCAGGAGCACGAAGGCGAAGCGGTCGGCCGCCGCCTCGGAGACCGTCGCGCGGGGCCGGAACAGCGCGGCCTCCTCGGGAGCCGCCCCGGCCGCCGCAGCCGGCGCGAGCAGGGCGGGCTGCCCGTCCGCCCACCACACCCGGCTCGGACCGAGCGCGCCGTGTTGGTGGCCCTGGCGGTGCAGCCGGTCGAGCTGCCGCGCGAGCGGCCGCAGCAGCGCGAGCAGCGCGGCGACGCTCGGCGCGGGACGCGCGTGGCGCCAGCTCCGCAGCGGCTCGAGGTGGGACACCGGGCACAGCCAGGCGGTTCCGGGCAGGCCGTCGAGCAGGCGGGCGCGCAGGGGCAGCCACGGCGCCGCGGATCCGGGCCCGCCCCGGCCGCGCGGGTCGTACAGGAGGAGCGCCGGGCCGCCGCCGTCGTCGACCCGCAGGGCCGTGAACGGGCCGACGGCCGCCGCGGGTCGCGGCTGCCGCAGGTCCGGCAGCGCGCCCTGCCAGGACCCGAGCAGGGCGAGGCTGGCCCGGAGCGGCGCGACCGCGGCCGGTTGCGCTTCCAACCAGGACACACAGGCGTCGAGCAGGCCGTCGTCGCTGCTGGTCGGTCGCAGCGGCAGGAGCTGGTCGCCCGCGGCGTGCCAGGCGTCGGCGCCGAGCCTGTCGGCCAGCTCGCCGAGCGGACGCCCCGCGGAGGAGAAGGTCCACAGGCCGCGCCTCTGCAAGGCGAGAAACGTCGCCGGGGCCGGCAGCGCGAGCTCCATCCGCAGCCACAGACCGAAGGCGGCGCTCCGTGGTTCCCGCACCGCCACCGCGCAGGTCTCGTCGGGCAGGCTCCACAGCAGCGCGCCGGCGAGGTCGTCGCGGTAGCAGGCGAGGTCGGCCGCGACCGCCAGCGGCGCGCCGTCGAGCAGGGCGTCGAGGCTCTCGGGGGCGGGCACGGAGAGGGGCTGCGCGGCCAGCGCCTGGAACGCCTCGGGAAGATGTTCGATGCTCGGCTCGATCGCGGTGCCCTCGTCCAGGGGAGCGTGCACCAGAGCATAGGCGCTGTCAGGGAAAAATCCTGCTTTTCGGTGAGCATCGTCGTCGATGGCGAGGAGCGAGGAGCTCGCATACGGGCGACGAGCGACGCAGCCAGCGGCGGCGGCGAGGGCCAGCGAAGACGAGGATTTTTGTTGCCTGACCCCGGTGAATCGAACGGGCTGACAGCGCGCTGGCATCCGGCGGGCATCGTTGCCGCCGCAGCAGGCAAGAGCCGCCCGCCGCGCGATCCGCCGGTCCTACAGCTCGCTGCTCGCGACCGGGCGCGCCACACCCGGCAGCGGCCGCCGCTCGCCGTCGATGAAGATCTCCGGTCCGCCCTCCCCGGCGTCGGCGACCCGGGCGAGCCGTCCGCCGGCCAGGGCGACCAGCGCCCCCGCCGGGGCGGGACCGTAGAGGTCATGCAGGGCGCGCAGCCAGAGCTTGGGGAAACGGCCGCCTGCGAGCAGCCGGGCGAGCACCTCCGCGCGGTCGAGCACCCGGTCCCGCTGCACGCGCAGCTGCTCGCCGTGGTAGCTCAGCCGCAGCGGAACGAGCGCCGGGAGCTCGGAGGGAGGCGTGGCGGCGAGCGCCCGCAGCAGGCTGGCGAGCCGCAGGCTGTGGGCCGCGAGCCACTCCTCGCTGCCGGCCGCGAGGGCGCGGTGCAGGCGCTCGAGGCCGCGCTCGGCGGCCTTCTGCGGGTCGAGCCCGCCCGGCTCGCGCAGGCCGATGCTGCCGACGACGAGCAGCGCGTGGACGAGCGCGCGTGTCGCGCCCCGGTGCACGCCGAGCAGCTCGAGCAGGGCGAGCAGCTCCAGCGCCGCTCGCAGCACCCGCCCCGGCGGCGCGCTGGCGGGGGCGTACAGGTCGCCGAGCCCGACCGCGCGGCGCGCGTCATCCGCGACGGCGAGCTCGAGCGCGCCGATCGCCGCGACGCCGTCGCGCAGGGGCCAGGGCGCGCCCGGATCGAGCAGGCCGGCGATCGACTCCGCCGCCTGGTGCAGCCGCAGGCGGGGGCTCTCGTCGGGCGGCGCAGCGAGGGTCGGCCGCAGGATGATCCCGGAGGACTCCGTCGACCGGTCGCCGCGTGGGGTTTCCGCCTCTGCCGCGGGCTCATGGCTGGCCGACGTCGCCGCGGAGGCGGGCGGGACGGGTTCCTCGGGCAGCTCCGACAGCTCGCCTCCCTCGGCGCGGGCGAGGGAAGCGCCGAGCTCGAGGACCGCGCTCTGCTCGAGCTCCTCGGCGAAGTCCAGGGCCTCGACGCCGAGCTGAGCTACCGGCTGTTCCACCCTGCCGGTCGGGGTCGCGTGTTCGCGGTCGGCGTCGAGGAGGTCGAACCGCTCGCCGGCGAGCGCGGCCGCTTCGCCCTGTTTGATTCCGATGAACTCGGTCCGCGTGAT
>JAUIEM010000119.1 GCA_030428695.1 bacterium | reverse complement strand
GATCAACCCAGTCGGCTACGTGTACGCCCGCGCGAAACTGACGCCCGCGCCCAGGGCTAAAGTGGAGTCTCGCCTAGAAGAGCTAGCCGAGCAGCTCGGTCGGTACGCCAAGGAGGCGAGAGCGCTCCCGGAGTTCTTCCACTGGTGCTTCAGCAGATCCGTACGACGGTTCCTTCTTGCTGCCCGGTCGCAGCTCGACTGGCGGCGATCCAGGGTCGACAGAACGGCGATGGCGTTGCTTCTTGTGTACCTCCACGGCAAGCGAGACGCGGCGTTCTCGAACCAGATGCGCCAGACCAAGGCCATGTCTCCGGGTTACGCGGTGAAGTGGTGGCGGGAGCGGGGGCTCGCTCCACCAGAAGTCGATCCACTCGAGTTCATGAAGCGCCGTCTCGATTGGAGATACGCGAAAGGCATTCCCGACGCGGGTGGAGGTACGGTCTACCTTGGTAACAGCATCGAGGTCCTTGGTCGGCTAACGAGGCGTCGCGAGTCGGGCGACTTGAAGCCCGCCAGGCTTCTCTTCACCTCCCCGCCCTACTACAAGGTCACGAACTACCACTACGACCAATGGCTACGTTTGTGGCTGCTGGGAGGTCCTCCCCACGCGCAGCGCTTTGGCGCCGGTAAGCGCGGCAAGTTCGAGCATCGGGACAACTACCGGCGGCTCTTGGAGAAGGTCTTCTCCCGGGCATCGACGCTGCTCTCTGACGATGCCGCTGTCTATGTGCGCACGGACAAGAGGGACTACACCTATCGCACCACGGTCGACGTCCTGCGGGAGGTATTCCCAAAAAAGCGCATGCGCAGGACCAGTCGGCCCATTCATGGCCAATCGCAGACGCGGCTGTTTGGGAACGACGCGAAACAGGTGGGTGAAATGGACATTGTCTTGACCGCATGATCTCCGCCAAGTACGCGGACTCTCCGAGCCCTCGGGAGACCCAGGCTGCTTGCGCGCACGGGCCCTGTGCGCGTCGTCCTCGCCCTTGCTCGGTGTCGGATGGTAAGAGTTAGCGAGCCCCGACTCCCTTCGAAGACACTTGCCTTCAGTCACAGGAGCCCAACGTTCCAGCACGCCACAACTTCCAATAAGGGTTCCGGAAGGGAGAATTGGCGCGCTGGTTTGCCGCAATCGATCGTCTTCTCCTTTGTCTGGGATTCTGGCGGGCTGCGACTCAGTCGGTCGGCGCGGACGCCATGGTCTTAGATACCTGCATAGGCTAGATGAAGCTTGTTCGCATCTTCCTCTGCGGATTCCATGGCGTATGTGTTCCTCGTAGAACTGTGCCAGTCCATTCGGTCCCGCATGCTGGCCTACGGAGCTCCCTTCGAGGAAGGCTGGGAGATCGCTGCCTTCATGGGATTGGGAGAGACGTGGCTCGATGCGCCTGATTGTCTGGCGGAGATCGTCATCCGCACCTGCCCTGACTATGAGACGGAGGCCAACCGGCTCCGACAGCTGTTTCGTGGCCGCTGCGTGACTCTTCAGCGAATTGGCACCCCGGAGGCCCTGCGTCGCCGGGAGACACTCGGGATGGCACTCACCCAACGCGTGGCAAGTGCGATGTCCCGTCACTTCGAGAGCGACTACCGCTCGTTCGAGGTCGAGAACAACGGTGTGCACTGGTTCGACCCTAGGCCGCGTCTCCTTGAGGCAACCCGAGGACTCGTAGGGATCATCGAGATCCGTCCCGACCCGACCTGTCCCCTACTCCTTCCGGGCGAGGGCGAATAGCGAAGGTCTATGCCGGCCACACGCGCTTTTTCATCGCCTCGATGACGTCAATCGAAGCGATGTGCGCGAGATAGCGGCTCGTGCCGACGACGTTCTTCTGGCCGAGCTGAGCAGGATGATGCTGATCGGCACCTTCTCGGCAGCGAGCTCAGCGGCATGCGTGTGGCGCAGGCCATGGGCGTGGGCAGCCCTTCAAGCCGACCTGGAACGGCTCGGGACGTGCCTATCGGGCCTTGGACTTCCTTGCCCATTTTTGCCAGCCTCTCGTCCGGTACCGAGGCCCCCGAAATGGAGGAGTACATGACCGTTCCCCAGATTGCCGAGCTACTCCAGCTCTCCGAGAAGACAGTCTACCGACTCGCTCAGAAAGGCGAGCTTCCCTGCTTCAAGGTTGGCGGTTCCTGGCGCTTCCGGCGTCGGGACATCGATGCGTGGGCGGCCAAGCAGGTACGAGGAAACCAGCCCACGGGTAACTGACATGAGTTCGCTCGCAGGACACGAAGTGTCTCTGACTCATATCTCACCCAGAGCAATCCCATTCCTTGGCAGGGATGGCTGTTGGTTGTCGCAGACGGGGCCTGCGGATTACGACCGAACTCAATGACGATAAGCCTCTCGACGTCTCAGCAGCAGGTCGTGGACCACCGATCCGGCCACCTCCAGGTCATCGCCTGCGCGGGGTCCGGCAAGACGGAGTCCATCTCCCGGCGCGTGGCCGCGCTGGTCGCAGAGGGGCTGGAGCCAAAGTCGATTATCGCGTTCACCTTCACTGAGAAGGCAGCGGCTGAACTCAAGGACCGCATCTATCGCCGCGTAGCGGATATGAAGGGTCGGGAGTTCCTCGGGCGCCTGGGGCCGATGTATGTGGGGACGATCCACGGCTACTGCCTGAGCATGCTGCAGGAGCAGGTCCCGGCCTATGGCAACTACGAGGTCATTGACCCACATCGCCACGCGGCTCTGCTTCAGCGCGAGGCACGTCGACTGGATCTCAAGCGGCTCGGGACCGGCCTCTACAACTCGATCGCGGCCTTCAACGAAGTGGTCGACATCATCGGAAACGAGTTGATCCCCACCGATCAGCTTCCCGCTCCAATCCGCGAGGTGTACGAGGACTATCTCGACACGCTCGACCGTTACCACCTCCTGACTTTCTCCCTGATCGTCCACCGCGCCGTCGAGGAACTCGAGAAGCCGGAGATTCACGCCCAGATCCACGGGCGCATTCGCCACCTCATCGTGGACGAGTTCCAGGACATCAACCCGGCTCAGGAGCGCCTGATCCGCCTCCTCGGTGCAGACCCAGTCCATGTCGCGGTCGTGGGCGACGACGACCAGTCGATCTATCAGTGGCGTGGCTCAGACACGAACCACATTCTGAGCTTCGCCAGCTCCTGGCCCGAGGTCACCAGTGTCAGCCTGGCCACGAACCGGCGCTCGGTGCGCGGGATCGTCCACGCCGCCAACGACTTCGCCGGCACGATCGACCCTCGCCTGCCAAAGGCGATGAACGGGGCCCGCGAGCACGAGGGCCCTGAGCTCGTCCCCTGGTCTGCAGAGAACAGCGAGGAGGAGGCTGAGCGCATCGCCGTGCAGATCGAGCACCTTCACGCCAAGGGCTTCTCATATCGCGACATCGCCGTCCTGTACCGCTCCGTCCGCACTTCTTGCGGGCCGCTCCTCGAAGCGCTCGAGGAGCGCGGGATCCCGTTCAATTGCGGCGGCCGGACGGGGCTTTTCCTCCAGCAGGAAGCCAATGTGGTCGCCCGTACCTACGCCTGGCTGGTCGACAACGACTGGCGGGAGGCTCGCTACGGGGGAGAGGCGGAGGAGATCACGCTCCCCGACCTACTCGTTACCTACGAGGCGGTCTTCAACGGCGGCAATCCGATCTCCGACCTTGAGGCATTCCTCAAGGACTGGAAGGGCAACGTCTCCGACACCCGTCGTCCGGCCAATCTCGTGGGAGACTACTACCGGCTCCTGCGCATCCTGGGCGCGCACGAACTCGACCTCGACAACCCTGTCGACAACGCCCGCTGCGGAGTCACAGCCCGCTTCAGCAATCTCCTCGCCGACTACGAGAACGCTACCCGCCGCAGCCGCCGCGTCTTTGAGCCCGATGGGACCGAGGTCGTCAAGGCCGGCACCAACCGAGGTATCTGGTACTACCGCAACCTCGCCAGCTACATCCAGCACTACGCCAAGGATGCCTACGAGGACTTCAGCGGGGAGAGCTTTGAGGAGGTCGACGCAGTGGCGATCGTCACGGTCCACCAGGCCAAGGGCCTCGAATGGCCCGTGGTCTTCCTGCCCTCCCTGACAAGTCGTCGCTTTCCCAGCTCCAGGGCCGGACGCGACCGCGATTGGGTCCTGCCCGAGTCGGTGTTCCCTGACGAGGTGCGCCAGCGCTATCAAGGAGGCGACGCCGAAGAGCGCCGCTTGTTCTACGTGGCGCTGACCCGGGCCCGGGACTGCGTCTACCTGTCCTGGTTCCGCCGGATCAAGCAGGCCATGAAGCCGTCCCCCTACCTGATCGATTTGTTCGGAGACGAACCACCGGAGGGGCCGGACGAGCTGCCCACTCCCGAGCCCGAGGCCACCGGCTCGGGAAACGAGGCCGCACCGAGCCAGGTTTCCTTCTCGGACCTCGCCCTCTACGACAACTGCCCGCAGCAGTATCGGCTCGCCAAGTCCTTCGGCTTCCAGAACGTCCTCGTAGCCGAGCTGGGCTACGGCAATGCCATTCACCACGTGCTCCGGCTCGTGGCCGAGCACGTGCTCGCGACGGGCAGCCCGCCGAGTGCCGCCCAGGTCACGGACCTCATCGCTCAGGGCTTCTACCTGCCCTTCGCCAACCAGTGGGGCTACGACAGTATGCGTGCCTCGGCCACCAAGTTGATCGAGCGTTACCACGAAGAGTGGCAAGAAGACCTCGAGCGCATCTGGGCCACAGAACGCCCCTTCGAGATCCACACCGAGGACGGGGTCCTGGCCGGTCGAGCGGACGTCATTCTGAGCAATGAGAAAGCCGGCCCCGACCGGCTATCCATCGTCGATTACAAGAGTTCCACTGACTCCGATCGCGACGCGATGTTCGCCTTCCAGCTCGCCGTGTACGCGGCCGCCGGGCGCGGCGAGAGCCTCGAGGTCGACTCTGCCTTCGTCCACGATCTCAAGACGGGGAGTCGCGACGAGAAGGATGTCTCGGTCCATGCCGCCGACGCCGCGGTAGAGCGCGCTACGACCCTGCTCGGCGGCATTCGCCGCGGGGAATTCCCCTCCAGCCCCGAACCCGATAAGTGCAAACGCTGTGACTATCGCCGCCTGTGCGGTGACGCCGGCTGTTCTCCACTTGAGTTGATGTGAGCCCGACCATGGCACGCAGATCGAAGAAGACTATCGAGACCACCGACTACCGCCACGGCGGCGCGAAGCGCACCAACATCCCCCCCGCCAAGATCGCCGGCGAGGGCAAAGTACCGAGCATCGGGAAGCAGAAGTACGCCTACAGTCCGCACCTTTCGCCGGTGTTGCGCTTTGACTCTGAGGCGCGTGCTGACAAAGTGCACGAGGTGGTCGAGAAGGCTTGCTCCGGCAAGGGTCTGACTGCGGAGGAGCAGGAGATTCTGCGAGCCGTCGGTGCCAGCTGGGAACACCCGTCTCTGGAGTGGGCCGGCAAGAAGGAGGAGCACGACCGCTACTGGCGCACGGTTGACCCTGTGGCCCTGCACATCCACGAGCGTGTGAGCGCCAACGCGATCCTCAGTGCGGCCAAGCGCAAGGATGTGGAGCGGACTCTGTTTGCCGACCCGGAACTGGAGTACCGGGAAGCGGTCCAATTCTACAAGTACGAAATGGACTGGGCGAATCGCCTAATCCTCGGCGACTCTCAGGAAGTCATGGCTTCGCTTGCCCGTCGGGAAGATCTCGGCAGCAAGGTGCAGATGATCTATATGGACCCTCCATACGGCATCAAGTTCGCGTCCAACTTCCAGCCGGAGGTCGGCAGTCGAGATGTCAAGGAGAAGGAGTCCGATCTAACGCGGGAACCGGAGATGGTTCGCGCATACAGGGACACCTGGAGCCTCGGCATCCACTCGTATCTAAGTTATCTCCGGGACCGCCTGGAGCTAGCCAGGGACCTGCTTGAGGAAACCGGATCCATCTTCGTGCAAATCAGTGACGAGAACATCCATCGTGTTCGTGCAATCCTGGATGAGGTATTTGGTCCGAGCAACTTTGTCAGCCTCATAACGGTGAAGAAGACGGGCGGAATGGGCGAGCAACTCATAGACAATGTCGCCGACTTCATCCTGTGGTACGCAAAGGACAAGACTCGCGCGAAGTTCCGCCGCCTTTACGGGCCGAAGGAAACGTCCGGAGGATCTGGGGCAAGGTACTCACGACTTGTCCTTGAGACTGGGGAAATCCGGCCAGCAACCCAGGAAGAGATGACTGGCACAGCCGAGCCCCCGAAGGGCGCCAGGTACATGCTGGGAGGCCCGCTGACGTCCCAAACGGCGAGCGATTCGACAGTCTTTGGATTCGATTTTGAGGGCCGCTCCATCCTCATTCGTCGTGGTGGTTGGAAAACAAACCGAGCGGGTATGGAGCGTCTTATCCGAAGTGAGCGAATCCTCGGTACGCGGGAGTTCGTGAACTACCGCATGTACCTGTCGGACTTTCCCGCAACAGCTATCGGCAGCCTGTGGACGGACACGATGGGCACCGCGGAGCAAGACAAGAGGTACGTCGTACAAACCACCACGAAGGTAGTCCAGCGATGCATGCTCATGACGACCGACCCTGGGGATCTCGTTCTGGATCCGACATGCGGCTCTGGCACTACGGCATACGTAGCAGAGCAGTGGGGCAGGAGATGGGTTACCATCGACACTTCCCGGGTCGCCCTTAGTGTAGCCAGGCAGCGATTGCTGACTGCGAGATTCGACCGGTACCTGATTCGCGGGGAGACGCCTGAAGTTGCACAAAGCGATCTTCCTGCGCGTGACCCGTCGGTAGGCTTTGTTCTCAAAACCGTTCCGCACATCACGCTTGCCTCAATTGCACGCAACGAGAACCTTGACCCGGTTCTGGGCAAGCATGAGCCCGTCTTGGACGCGCACCTAGCACGGTTGAACGAGGCTCTCGCTGAGGTTCCCGAATCGCTATATCAGACTCTGGCGGAGAAGCTGGCAGCCAAGGCGCAGCGCGATGGGCTACGCGCGGTTACCAACGCGGACGTGAGGTGCTGGCTCTTACCTGGAACTACACGGGATCACATCGGGGCCGCCTTCGCTGGCAAGAAGAAGCTCAAAGCCAGTCATGTCAGGGCATATGCCGCGCTGGTTCCGCCGGATGGTGTCTTTGAGCACTGGCACGTTCCTTTCAACACCGACCCAGATTGGCCGGCGTCCCTCTCGGCAGCGACCCTTGAATACCGCCAGGCCTGGCGGGCAAAGATGGACGATGTGGATACCTGCATCTCCGCAAACGCCGACCAGGAGATGCTGGTGGATCAACCCGAAGTTGTCGCCGGTGTTGTGCGTGTCACGGGCCCGTTCACTGTCGAGGGTGTCATGCCTGAGGAACTCAACATTGGCGATGAGGGGCTGTTTGACGGGACTCCGAAGGAGAGCCTCGATCATGCGGAGATCGGAAACAGTCGCGGTGTAGAGATGCAGAACCTCCACGCCTATCTGAGCTCGATGATCGGACATCTCAGGAGCGACGGCGTCACCTTCCCAGACAATAAGAACCCGAAGTTCGCGCGCCTGGAGTCGCTCTTCGACTCAGACAGCGCGTCCGCTCTCCACGCCGAGGGCGTTTGGGAAGGCGATGACGCGAATGGGCCCGCCCGGGTGGGAGTTGGCTTCGGACCTCAGTACGGACCGGTGACAGCCAGACAGGTCGAAGAGCTCATCCGCGAGGCGAGTCGGCGAGGCTACGACGAGCTTGTGGTTGCTGGGTTTAGCTTCGATGCCGAGGCGCATGCGATCATCCACGAAGATCCGAACCCGAAGGTCCGGATGCATGTAGCGCAGATCCGACCGGACCTCAACGCGGGCATGGACGGGCTTCTCAAGGACACCCCTAGCAGCGAGCTATTCACGGTTTTCGGCAGTCCTGCTATAGATGTTACGCGCCACGACGACGAGTACACCGTCACCCTCCAGGGCGTGGACATCTACGACCCTGTCAAGAACACCGTGCGCTCCACCGGCGCCACCAAGGTGGCGGCCTGGTTCCTGGATAGCAACTACGACGGACGCACCTTTTGCATCACGCAGGCTTTCTTTCCTGACCAAGATGCATGGGGCAAGCTGGCTAAGTCGCTGAAGGATGTAATCGAACCGGAGACGTTCGCGGTCTTCAAGGGCACAACGTCACTTCCATTCGAGGCCGGCGAGCACAAACAGGTCGCCGTCAAGGTGATCGACCCGCGCGGCAGTGAGGTCATGACCATCCACAAGTTGGAGGGCTAGGTCATGAGTCCGCGACCGAAGGATATGGAGATCCCCGAGGGTCAGAGGCCTGTCCAGGCGGTCGAGAATCCGATCCTCTCGTCCCCGTACGAGGAGCCCGAGAAGCATTGGAGCTATCGGAGCGGTGTGCCGTTCAAGCTGGACGGACGCCGGCCGGCGAGCTACTGGTTCAAAGAGAAGCGGACCGGCTCGGCGCAGGCCGATCTGTTCGCGGAAGAGCAGCGGGACGACCTACCGCTGGTGAACGCTCTGCGGGAAGACGTCAAGCGCTGGCGGGAATCCGGCTATCGCGGCGCATCTGCTGTCACACGTGACCTGCTTCAATGGTGGTCGCGCGACGATGCTCCCCGCCGGCTGTTCTTTTGCCAGCGAGAGGCCGTCGAGACTCTGATCTACCTGCTCGAACTTCGCATTCCCGGCAGATCCTCCCGGAGTGGCTATAAGAGGTTCGAGTGCTCGGACGAGGACATCCGCCTAATGCTGGCGGGCGAGGCGCCTAAAGGCTTCCACCTCAGCAGCCCTGAGATGGCGCCGAGCTTGGTGGATCAGCCGGCGGACGCGTCGCTGCTCCCCCTGACCCGGCTGGGATGCAAGATGGCGACGGGAAGCGGCAAGACCGTGGTCATGTCTATGATCATCGCGTGGGCCTTCTGCAACCGCGATCGAAACCCCTCGACGACCAGCTACCCCGACGCTGTCCTCATCTGCGCGCCGAACCTGACGGTCAAGAAGCGCCTGCATGTCCTACAGCCGGAGGCAGTGGACAACTACTTCGACGAGTTCGAGATCGTGCCGGCTAAATACCGCCCCGCACTCAACAAGGGGAAGGTGCACGTCACCAACTGGCATGTGTTCTCGCCCAAGAGCCCGAACAGTGAGGGGGGGACGAGCTACCGCGTCGTAGACAAGGGAGAGGAGGACCTGGAGGCCTTCTCACTGGACCGATTGGGCGATCTGGCCCGGCGACTGCCCATCCTCGTGCTCAATGACGAGGGCCACCACTGCTGGCGCCCCAACACGAAGACGGAGAGCGCTTCCAAAGAGGAGATGCAGGGGGCGACCAAGGAGGAGAAGGACGAACTGAAGTCCGAGATCGAAGAGGCCCGCCTCTGGCTCGAAGGTCTCGACAAGATCAACAACTCCGGTCTCCTCGGTGCGGGAGAGCGCGGGATATTGGCCACGATCGACCTCTCGGCGACGCCGTTCTATCTCAGTGGGAGTGGACACCCGGAAGGGCGCCCCTTCCCCTGGCTCATCAGCGACTTCGGGCTTGTGGATGCGATCGAGAGCGGCATCGTCAAGGTGCCGCGGCTCCCAGTCCTTCAGGAGGGCGGAGCTGCAACGACTGACGACGCGGGCCGGCCCGACCCGAAATACTTCCGGCTCTGGAAACACATCAACGATAGCGTGTCCTCCGGTGAGAAGGTCCGTGGCAAGCCCAAGCCGGGCCCGGTTTACCGAGAGGCTGAGAGCGCTCTCGTCACTCTGGCCGGCCAGTGGAAGGAACAGTTCGAGCGTGATCGCGCCTCCGCGCCAAACCAGGAACATGTCCCGCCCGTGCTGATCGTCGTCTGCGACAACACTGAGATCTCGAAGGTCTTCTACGAGAAGATCAGCGGGGAGCGGGAGGAAGAGGTCCTGGTGAAGGGCAAGAAGAAGGCCGAGATTCAAACCGTCTACGGAGAAAGCTCCGTCGACCCTCTGTTCGCGAATCAGGAGGGCCAGCCCAAGCGGACGATTCGGATCGACTCCAAGCTGCTCCAAGAGATGGAGACCGGCGACGGCGAGACGCGCGACCAGGCCAGCCTGCGTATGCGCGAGATCATCGACACTGTCGGCAAGCCTGGGCAGCCTGGCGAGCATGTCCGCTGCGTGGTTTCCGTTTCGATGCTGACCGAGGGCTGGGACGCGAACAATGTGACGCACATTCTCGGTGTGCGGGCTTTCGGCAGTCAGCTTCTGTGCGAGCAGGTCGTCGGTCGTGGTCTGCGACGGCGTCGCTATGACGTGGACGAGAACGGCTTCCTCCCGCCGGAACACGTCGACGTCTACGGCATCCCGTTCTCCTTGATCCCGTTCAAGGGTAAGGCGAAGGAGAGCACCGACGATGAGGACAAGCCTCGGAACCACATCCACGCGGTCCTTGAGCGCCGGGACTTCGAGATGAAGCTGCCCCAGGTCGAGAGCTACGTCTACGAGATCAAGGGAACCGGCGTGACCTGCGACGTGGTTGAGCTCGACGGTTTCATCGTCGCTGAGGAACCGGTGACTGTCTATCTAGACGCAGCGCGGGGCTACAACGACAACGAGTCCGCCTCGGTTAGCTCCCTCGATAAAGAGAACTTCATCGCGCAGGACCGCGAGTCCTATTACGCGAGCATCCACATGCAAGCCATCCTCTTCCGCATCACGCAGATGGTGATGGAGGAGCTACTGCAAGGGGTCGCCGTCGATCGGGAGAAGCGCCTGCAGATGCAGCTCCAGGCCAAGCACCTCATGTTCCCCGGCATCCTGCAGATCGTGCGGGACTACGTGGATCACAAAGTCGACTTCGCTGCGGGGGTCAACAAGAAGGAGCTGGGTCTCGAGAAGTACGCTCGCCTCGTGGTCGAGCGCATCCGTGACGGGATCCAGGCCGACTCCCACTCCGGTGGGCGCCTGTTGCCGATCATCAATCGGCAGAAGCCCTACCTCTCGACGGAAGAGGTTGACTACACCACGGTCCGGCCGGTGCGGAGCGTCGAGAAGAGTCACCTCAATGCGGTCGCGATCGATGCGGTCAGCACGGAGAGCACCGCAGTCGAGGTTCTGGACGCGCATCCCCTAGTGGAGTGCTTCACGCCCAACGACCGGAACGTAGGCTTGCGGATCCCGTACGACTACGGCGACACGCGACACAGCTACGAGCCTGATTTCATCATTCGTCTCCGAGGCGGCACGCACCTGATTCTGGAGACGAAAGGAGGCGGCGGAAACTGGGATCCGAACCGTGTGACGGCGAAGAATACTGCCGCGCGCAAGTGGGTCGAGGCCGTCAACAACTACTCCCACTTCGGCACCTGGGCATTCGAGATCTGCCATGAGGACCAGGCCGGTGGTGGATTGACGGGCCTCCAGGCTGCGCTCGAGAAGTACGCAGATCCCGCCGAAGCTGAGCTTTTCCCCTTCGAGATCGTCGAGCCGGGCGAGGCTGACCGCTGGATCAACTGCGTCCCGGTGACGACCCTCAAGGCCGCCGCAGGCCTGTTCTCGGAGGAGCAGATCCAGGAGTCCCTCTGGCCGGCTGAGGTGGCCGAGAGCTGGGCCACCTTCGACGCCGGTGTGCCGTTCAAGGAGGGCATGTTCGTGGCCCAGGTGCGCGGCGAGTCGATGGAGCCCAAGATCCCGGACGGCTCCTGGTGTCTCTTCGGACCTCCGCCCGCGGGCTCACGTCAGGGAAAGATACTCCTCGTGTCCCGCCTGGGGATTGCGGATCCGGTGTCCGGGGGCCACTACACCGTCAAGAAGTACACCTCGAAGAAGGTCACGGCTGAGGATGGCGGTTGGCAACACGATGAAGTCGTGCTCGAACCCCTCAATGATAACTACGACCCGATCCGGCTCACGATGGAGGATGAGGGCAGCGTTCAAGTGATCGCTGAGTTCCTTGAGGTCATCGGAGAAGCAGGGAAAGGTTGATGCACGAGAGGTCACGGAGGAAGGGCTGCTAGTGCCCATCCCTGGATGAGAGTGCGCTCCCCGACTCGGAAGTTTCTTCCGGGTCCTCGAGGCACCAGTGTTACCAACGGGACGGTTGGTAACGGTTTTCCTCCACCTCCGCCACTCCAGCGGGCGATGCTGGAACATGGTCGCGATCGGATACGTGAGGGTCAGCACGGGCGGGCAGGCAGAGGACGGCGTCAGCCTGGACGCCCAGCGCGAGAAGATCGAGGCGTGGGCGCAGCTCCACGATGAGGACGAGCTGATCATCTACGAGGACGCCGGGATCAGCGGCAGCTCGATGGATCAGCGGCCGGGCCTCCAGGAGGCACTGCGCGAGGTCTGCCGCCGAAAGGGCGTGCTCGTGGTCTACGCCCTTTCGCGCCTCGCGCGCTCCACGAAAGACACCCTCGCGATTAGCGACACACTTGCGAAGTCGAAGGCAGAGCTGGTCAGCCTCTCCGAGCGAATCGACACGACGAGCGCCAGCGGCAAGATGGTCTTCCGCATGTTGGCCGTCCTCGCCGAGTTCGAGCGCGATCAGGTGTCCGAGCGCACTCGCGTCGCGATGGGGCACCTCCGGGCGAGCGGCCGGCGCTACTCTCGGTTCGCCCCGTTTGGGTGGGACCTAGACGAGGGCAGCGGGGCCCTCCGCCCGAACCCGACCGAGCAGGACGCGATCGCCCGCATGGTCGACCTACGCGGCGATGGGTTCTCCTACCGCAAGGTCGCGGACCGCCTCTCGGCTGAAGGCGTGCCGACCAAGGCCGGGCTGCCCTCCTGGTCCGCGAAGAGCGTCTGGTCCGTCCTTCGTCGCCGGAGTGACGAGCATCTAGCCGAATTCTCACGCCGCGCTTGACCTGCCCGTGGGCAATCCAGGAGATAGAAGGTGCCGCCCAGGGGTAGCAACGGAGAAGACATGGACCGCGTTGACTACGAGTCACTGATCATTCAGGACATCCTCAGTTCACACGAGCGCGACGAGCTCGACATAAGCCCGTGGTATCAGCGCCGTGCTGTGTGGACGAGGCCGCAGAAGGCGTACCTCATCAACACAATCCTGGAGCGGAAGCCGGTCCCCTCCATCTACATCAGGCACACGATCGACCTCGACTCTGAGAAGAGCGTCAAAGAGGTCGTAGATGGCCAGCAGCGGATTCGTTGCGTGCTGGAGTATCGGGCAGACGAGTTTGCAGCGAAGCACCCGGATCACAAGAGGCCGGTGAAGTATGGGCAGCTGACGAAGGCTCAGAGAATCGCCTTCCTTCAGACTGCACTCTCTGTCGGCTACCTAGTTGGCGCGACAGATAGGGATGTAATTGAGATCTTTGCTCGCATCAACACGGTATCTAAGACGCTCAACCCTCAAGAGAAACGCAACGCAGCCTACAGCGGGGAATTCAAACAGTTCTGCCTAGATCAGGCAGTTGACCGCCTGCCGTTCTGGAGAAACAACGGGATCTTCACGGACAACGACATCTCGAGGATGGTCGAGGTGCAGTTTGTTTCAGATCTCGTCATGAACCTCCTGGAGGGGCTGCAAGACTTCTCTGCGAAGCGTCTTACGAAGTACTACGGAGATCACGAAGAGGAGTTCGCAGAGGAGGACACGGTCACACGTCGGCTCGACGCCCTGTTTGATCAGCTTCTTGAGCTTCATGAGGGCAGGCTCAAGGGCACTATCTTCGCTCGCCCACAGGTCTTGTTTAGCCTGATGATTGTCGTCGATGGTCTGTCTCGACGGGCGTCGGCGAGCGCGATTGAGCGTTGCATCGAAGACTTGGATGCTCGAGTTGAGGCGGTGCGGAGTGGTGACAATCCCGGAGCACTCTCAACCAACGTCTACGAGGCGTTCACGACCGGCAACATGCACCGGATTAGATTCCGGAAACTGCGAGACAAGGCAATCCGGGATTACTTCGGCTGAGGCGTGCCGTCCCCTAGCCTGGGAACAACCTGGAGTGCCCTGCAGGCGGATACTAACCGCCTGATGCGTCTCCTGCCGTCCTTGCCAAACCTTGCTCCAGCGCACCGCAAGTTGGTGGCGGAGATCGTGCTCGTCCGCCTCTTCTTCATGGTCGAGAATGCCATGGCTTCCGCTGGGGCGAAGGTCCTCTGCGGCGCACCATACCTCGACGGAACCGCGGCACTTCGTTTGGTTACTCCCCGCTCTCTCGCGGCAGCAAGAGTAGAGATGCAGACGCATGGACGTTCCCGACAGTGGACGCTTTCGTGGTCTAAGTCGAGCGACATTCGGGAGAACTTGAAGTACACGCTTGACGCACACGACCCGTTTCTAAGCACGGTAGTCCGGCATGCCTGGCTGCTAACCGAGATGCGCTACGTGCGGAATCATGCAGCCCATCACAACGCAGGTACGCGCACCAACTTCCGCAAGGTCATCAAGAAGTACTACGGCGGATTCCGTAAGGGTGTTACGCCCGGCCTTCTTCTACTGACCCTTGCTCATGGCACGCCGTGTCTGCTTGAGAAGTACATCATCTCTTCGCGCGTCTTGGTGAAGGAGCTCGTGCGCGCCTAGACCGGAGCTAGGTCCAGACAGGTGCGGCTCTGCAACAGCCGCAACAGTAGCAGCCGCGCGGCCTGCAGTGGTCGGTGCACGGCCGAGCGAGGATGGTCGCGAGTCGAAGCGTGTACGGTACACGCTTTGAGCCCACGTACGCGCTTCTGGAGCTACCGGATGCTCATGGTCGCGTACGTTCGCAACCCCTTGCGGGAGCAGCTGGTTCCGAATATTGTGAGCTCCCATAAGGAAAAACCGGGGAGCCGCGCCGACCTCTTCGAGCCATTCCTAAACCGGGGGTCGCAGGTTCGAGTCCTGCCGGGCGCGTCTGCGGCTCGGGTTCCGAGGCGCGAGCAGGGAGCGCGGGTTTCAGCGGGCGTCGGCCGCCCGCGCTTGGTCCGAGGCGGCCTCGAGCGAATGAGCAATCCTGTGAGTGCGGCGCCTCGCTCCAGCGTCTCGACCAAGGGTGTGGGTGGCGGCCGGAGGGTGTGCCGTCGGATCGTTGAGAGCCCCGGGGTGGCGCTCGTCCGGCGCTCCACGCCGACGCGGGGGGCGCACGATCCGGAGTATATTCCCGCCATGAAGCCGACTCTGCTCCTGCTCGCGGTGCTGGCCCAGGGCCAGGACGTCCCGGTCTTCCTCGACGGCGAGGCGCAGGTCGTCGCTGCTTTCGAGGATCCGGGGAGCTGGGTCCAGCACGACCTCTGGGTCGAGACCGGGTTCGACTCCGATGGCGACGGGCGGCCCGACCGGATGCACGTCGACGTCACCCGGGTCCGGCAGACCGAGACGCAGGGGCTGAAGGTACCCGTCATCTACGAGACGAGCCCGTACTACTCGGGTGTCGGCAGCACCGAGAGCCGGTACTTCTGGAGCCCCGAGCAGGAGGTCGGCGCGCCGCCGCCGGAGCGTGCGGCGATGCCGTCCATCGAACAGGTGGAGAAGCGGCCGCTGGTCTCGAATTCCCTAGTGCGAAGATGGGTGCCGCGCGGCTTCGCCGTCGTGCACTCGGAGTCTCCGGGCACGGGTCTCTCCGAGGGGTGCCCGACGGTCGGTGCCGAGAACGAGGCGCTGGCGCCGAAGGCCGTGATCGACTGGCTCAACGGGCGGGCGCCCGGGTTCACGACGACCGACGGGGACGAGCGCGTCGAGGCCTACTGGTCCACGGGCAAGGTCGGCATGACGGGCGTGTCGTACAACGGAACGCTGCCGCTCGCAGCCGCGACGACCGGCGTCGAGGGGCTCGAGGTGATCATCCCCGTCGCCGCGAACACGTCGTACTACAACTACTATCGCTCGAACGGCCTGGTTCGGCACCCCGGGGGTTACATCGGGGAGGACATCGACGTCCTCTACGACTTCATCAACAGCGGCGACCCGGACCGGCGCGACTGGTGCAACCGGGAAGTGCGCGACGGCGAGATGGCGAAGGGCCACGACCGCGCCAGCGGCGACTACAACGACTTCTGGGCGGGCCGCGACTACAGGAGGCAGCTCGACGGCGTGAAGTGCGCGACGCTGATGGCGCACGGGCTTAACGACTGGAACGTGATGCCCGAGCACGCCGTCAGCGTCTACGAGTACGTCGCCGGGCGGGGCGTCCCGGCGCAGATCTTCCTGCACCAGGGCGGGCACGGGGGCAGCCCGCCCGACGAGATGATGAATCGCTGGTTCACGCGGTACCTGCACGGAATCGAGAACGGCGTCGAGGACGGGCCGCGCGCGTGGGTCGTGCGCGAAGGCGCGAAGACCGACGCGCCGACGCCCTACGCCGACTACCCGAACCCGGACGCGGGTCCCGTGAGGCTCCATCCGCGGAAGCCGGGCCGGCTCGGGGTGGCCAGGGGTGAGGGCGAGGAGACGCTCGTCGACGACGCTTCGATCCGCGGCGCCGAGCTCGCGCAGGCCGAGGCTTCACCGCACCGACTGCTGTACACGACGCCCGCGCTCGCGGCGCCGCTTCACGTCTCCGGCTACCCGCGCGTCACGATCCGCCTCGCGTCGTCGAGGCCCGCGGCGAACCTGTCGGTGTGGCTGGTCATGCTCCCCTGGGACGGCGAGACGCGGCGGATCGGCGAGAACCTCGTGACCCGGGGGTGGGCCGACCCGCAGAATCGCCGGTCGCTGATCGAGAGTGACCCCCTCGTACCCGGCGAGTTCGTCGACGTCTCCTTCGACCTGCAGCCGGACGACCAGATCGTTCCGGCCGGCCGGCGGCTGGGCCTGATGATCTCGTCGAGCGATCACGAGTTCACCCTGTGGCCGAAGCCAGGAACCGAGCTCACGATCGACCTGGCATCGACGCTCCTCGAGCTCCCCGTCGTCGGTGGGGTCGCGGCGTTCGAGCGGGCCGTCGGGGAGTAGGCGCGTCTCGACGAACCCGGGCGCGCTCAGCGGGACACGAGGTCCATCGAGAAGCGCTCGTCGTCGACTTTCACGGACTGGACGAGGTAGCCCTCGAAGAGGTCCGGGGTCAGGAGGGGGGGCGGTAGGCGGATCGAGGCGAGCCAGCTCCAGCCGCCGCGGTAGCGGTCCGTGCCGGCGAAGCCGAGGGAGCGCAGCGTGTTGAGGAGCGAGTCGACCACGGGGCGCGTGCGGGTCACGCTGACGATCGAGGCTCCGGAGAGGCCTTTCACCGCCTTCGAGACGCCCTCGAGGTCGGCGAACGAGCGCTCGCTCGCGCCCGCGAGGCGCTCGACGGCCGCTTGCATGGAGGAGTCGTGCGTCGAGAAGACGAACAGGTCGTCGTGGAAGGCCCAGCGTGGCTGGAGAGGCATCGGGCCCTCGAAGGACGTGACGCGGGTTCCGTGGACGTCCTCGTACTGGATGGGCGCCTCGCTCCCCATGCGGGCGACGAGGGCGCGCTCGGCGCTGCGGACGGCCTGGCCGTCGCCGGTGAGCTCGGCATAGAAGGCGGTGCCCGCCGTGGTCGACAGCATGGCCATCTGCGAGCGGCCCATGCCCGTCGAGAGGTCCATCAGCTGCTGGCTGCTGAGCGAGGTCGGGACGCCCAGGAGGGCGAAGCGGCCGGTGAGGCCTTCGAGCAGGTCCCGCTCGAGATCGAACCCCAGCTCCTCGCGCATCTCCTCGAGGTCGCGCGACAGGTGCTCGTACGCGCGCGACGCGTGGCGCTGCTGGAACTCGCGGACCGTGCGGAACGCGCCCGCGGCGTCGATCTGGCCGACGGCCGCGTAGTAGGCCTGCGACGGCACCGACTCGAGCAGGTCGAGCGGGGCGGGCTGGAGGTGCTCGAGGAGGTCGGCGAGGAACGTGTCCTGCGGCACGTGGATCGAGGCGTGGAGCGCGAGCTGCTCGCCCGCGCCGAGGTCGAGGTCGACGATGCCCCACTCCATGCCGGTCACGCCGAGCTGGCCCAGGGGCTCGAGGTGGCGCCCCGAGCCGATGTCGGGCCACGCCGCGACCAGCGGGGCGCCGGCGACGAAGGCCCGGACCGCGGGGTCGCGGGGACGGCCCTCGATGGCGGCGCGGTAGGCGTCGGTGGCCGCGATGCCCCGGTCGCCGCTGGCGAGGCGGGCGAGCATCCCGCGGGCCGCGGCGACGGCCGGGTCCTCGACCGCGACCTCGCTGACCGTCAGCCCGACGAGCCGCTCGGTGCGGAAGAAGGCGGTCTGCTCGTGGTCGTCGACGACGTGCAGCGTGACGCCGTCGTCGTCCAGCCGCCGGAGCACGTCACCCTCGCGCTCGGCGAGGGCGCGCAGGCTCTCCCAGAGCCTCACGACGCCCTCGTCCTCCGCGGTCGCCTCCGCGATCAGGCCGAACTCGGGCTCGCCGTCGACGAACCGGAAGTAGAGGGCGAGCTCGCCGCGCAGGGAGTCGAACGCCGCGTGCAGGTCGAAGCCGCCCGGCGTCTCCCGGCGCGTCTGCTCCTGCACGAGGGCCGTGAGGTCTCGCCAGGTGTCCCCGCCGAGGAGCTCGACGAAGTGGTTCGCCTCGGCGCGAGCGCGCACGTCGTCCCAGTCGAGGGTCGACACGACGATCGCGGCGTCGGCGGGGACGGCGCCGAGGAGATCGCGCGGGCGTCCCGGGGAGGCTGTCTCGCCACCGCAGGAAACGACGAGAGAAGCGGAGAGAAGGAGCGCGTACCGGACGTGGTGGCTCATGGCTTCGAGGGGCAGATGCTGGAGAGCAGTCGTCATCGTACGGCGCCCGCGACGTTCGGGTCCTCGTCGTCGAGCGCTTCCGCCGCGCGTCGAGCCGTCGCGGCCGGCCTGCGTTCGGCCTGGTGCGTACGGCGTCGCGGCGAAGCGAGCAGGAGTGCGGGGGTCGAGTCCGGACGCGCGCGCCAGGACTTCACGGGCTCCCTCACGCGAGGGGCACCTCGCCGATCCTCGTCTCGACGCGCGCGCCGTTATCGAACCCGACCTGGATCACGTGGCGGACGCGCTCCTTCGGCACGGGCACAACCTTCACGTAGCCGTCCAGCTCGTCGACCAGCGGATCGACCGGCTCCTCGCCGGCCCCGGTCTCGGCGTTCCAGCGCCGGTAGTACTCGACGACGTGGTCGCGGGGCACTGGGAGCGCGACGCCCACGCCGACGATGGCCAGCCCGATCACGCCGCCGAGGACGTATCCGAGGAAGCTGACTCCCAGCAGGGAGATCGTCGCGAGCGCGAGGGCCGCGCCGGCCAGGACCAGCGCGACCTTGATCGCGATCATCGTCCCGCGCATCGGCTCAGCTCCCGGCGCCCTGCTCGACCATCGCGTCGAACGCGGCGGCCGCGTCGGAGTCGACCGACTTCAGCACCAGCGTGTCGCCCCCGGGCAGCCCCAGGGTCACCGTCGACGTCAGCATGCCCTTGTCGACCGAGACCGAGGCGAGCTCCGCGGCCGGGCAGTCCGTGGTGGCCTTCTCCTTCACCTGGAAGAAGGGCTTGGCCAGCTCGACCATCAGCAGGCGCTGGTTGGTCAGCGCGACCACGAAGAAGCGCTTCTTGAACTCGAGGAAGGTCCCCACGAGGGGGATCATCAGCAGGAAGCCGTTGGGCTCCTGCATCCCCATGAACCAGCAGCGGACGGTCTCGCCTGGGCCGAGCTTGTCGGCGATCAGCTCGCCCTGCTTGGTTCCGGCGATGCTGCGAGGGTCGTAGGTGGGGGCACTGGCGTCGTCGCTCACGGGTCACCTGCCTGGGCGTACGTGACCTGGGCACCACCGCGGGGCGGGGTGCCGGAGACTCCAGCCGCGTCCAGCGTAGTCCCCGCGGCCCTGATGGGGAATCGAGTTCCGTCTTCGCGGCGGCTCGTCCTCGCGCCTCACCGCGCCCCCGTCCGGGCGAGCGGGTTCCTCGCTGTCGACGGGGGCCCCGGCGCCCCGCGCGGGGGCTCGCTGGCGAGCCGGCAGCACGAGCGTCACGCCGCCGGCTGCCCGGACGCGGCCCCGGTCCCTCCGGGGCCCTGGAGCCGCGGCCGCCCTACGACCGCAGGATGCTCTCCATCTTCTTCCCCCGGGCCAGCTCGTCGACGAGCTTGTCCATGTAGCGCGCCTTGCGCGTCAGGGGGTTCTCGATCTCCTCCACGCGGTGGCCGCAGATCACGCCCTTGATGAGCGAGGCCTTGGGGTTCAGCTTCGCCGCGGCGAAGAACTGCTCGAGGGTCGACTCCTTCGCGAGGTGCTTCCGTATCTGCGCCTTCGTGAACCCCGTCAGCCACGAGATGACCTTCAGCAGGTCCTCCTCGGTGCGACCCTTCTTCTCGACCTTGTTGACGTAGTGGGGGTAGAAGGACGCGAAGACCAGCTTCGCGATGCGTTCGTCCTGGGAAACGGGGGGCGTCATCTCGATTCGATCGCCGGGGTCCTGCGGGGTGTGCCTGCTTCGTAGCGTGCCGGGCGCTCGTCCCGGGGCAGCGAGACGCGTCGCGGCGGGCCGACGCACGCGGACCGCCCCGGCGGGAAGGCTCCCACCGGGGCGGCCGCGGAGGGTCGCGTCAGAAGCTCGAAGGCGAGTCGATCGCCGGACGCTTGATGTTGGCGTTCGGGTTCCGCGGCGTGCGCAGCGTGCGCAGGAACGTCAGCACGCGGGTCTTGTTCGCGTTCGACAGGCTCGCCCAGGAGTCGGCCGCCTGCTGGCCCTCGCCCCCGTGGGCCTCGATCGCGGCGGTCAGGGTCAGCGCCCGCCCGTCGTGCAGGTACGGCGCCGTGTCGGCGACGCCCCACAGGCGCGGCGTCACGAAGAACGGGTCCAGCGCTCCGCCGGTCGTCTCCGCCAGGGCCGGGCCCATGTCGTGGCGCTTGAGGTCGGAGTAGAGCTCGACGGTGACGCCGCCCGAGCCGCTGGGGTCGAAGCCGGCACTGGCGGTCAGGTCGATCGTGTAGAAGACGTTCGCGGTGGGGTCGGTGTCGACCTCGGGGAATGCGACCGGCAGGAAGGGCGAGCTCGTGTCCATCGAGGGCACGTGGCACTGGACGCAGCCGATCGCTGCGAAGAGCTGGGCGCCCTGGACGGCGTCGGGCTGGCCGCCGAAGCGTTGCTCGGGGCGCTCCGTGCTGACGCTGAAGATGTGGAGGGCGGAGATCTCGCCGATGGAGATCTCGTTCGCGACGCCGTCGCCGTCCGCGTCGATGCCGGTGCCGACGACCTCCTCGGGCTGCATGCCGTGGTGGAAGGGCATGGCGCCCAGGTCGAAGCCGCGGATGCTGGCGAACTCGCCCTTGCGGCCGAAGGGACGCACGACGAGGTCGTCCTCGATGCCCTCGACGGCGCTGGTGTCGAACGTCTGCGAGTTGCCGTCGTAGGTGATCGATCCGAAGTTCACGCCCTTGGTGTCCAGCGACACCGGCGTCCCCGGGTTGGCCTGGGCGGTGGCCTTCAGGACCTGGAGCTCCTGGGTCATCTCCTTGCCCAGGGCCTCGACGCCGCCCGAGCCGAAGATGAACGGCGGGTTGATGGCGCGCCCGTTGATGTCGGCCTTCTGGTTCCCGTCGAGGTCCGCCAGGTCGAACGAGGTGATCGCCGGCATCGCGCTGGCGCCGATCCCGCCGACGCCGCCGACGGCGAACGTGGAGGGAATGGCGTCGTTCGACAGCACCGAGTGGCACTCGAGGCACGTCTGCGAGTCCAGGCCGTTGACGCGCAGCCACGTGCCGTTTCCGCCGATCGTGACGCGGCCCCCGAAGGCGGTCGGGTCGGAGACGTCGACCGGGCCGTCGCCCATCCCGTCGTGCTTGTTGAACGGCGTGGAGAAGATCAGCATCCCCTTCCGCCGGATCTCGCGCACGGTCAGCGAGCCGCCGGTGATGTCGCTCTGGGTGATGCGGTTGTTCCCCAGGGCGGGGCCTTCACCGGGGGGCGCCTGCGGGGCGGCGTGGAGCGCGGGGGCGCTGGCCAGGGTCGCGACGAGCAGGGAAGAGGCGAATCGGATCGTCATGGTTCCTCGTAACGGGGTCTCTCGTCGAACGAGACGCCGTCTCCCGCGGGAACCGCGGACCTCGATGCGAGGCCCACGACGTGAGGATCCGGTGGCCCGTGCCGGCGATACGAGAATGCGCTCTCCCGACCGCGACCCGGGCACCCGGGCGGAAGGCGGGTGCCTCGAGGGGGGGACCGAGAGCGGGCGCGTCGCGGATCGGACTCGCCGGCTCTCCTCCAGTCGCGGGGGTCGGAAGGGCGCGCCTTCGTGGCCGCCTTGGATGAAGCAGTGCTTCAAAAGTACGCGAGTGTCGCAGTTTGGCAACTCCCCCGGGGGAGCGTCCGCGGCGGTCGAGCTGCCGGGATCGCGCGTCGACCGGGGTCCAGCGCACGTCAGCGGGACGTGCTCGCGTGCCGGCGCCGCCGCGCTCCTGGATTTCCCGTAGCGGGCCCGTCCCGGGGCACCGACCCGGAAGTCCTTGCGACCTGACTGGGTTCCGTGTGGAACCGGCCCGAAAGGGCCGGCTGGAGGTCCTGAAAAGGCCCTCGCGGGGCCGCTCCGGGGGGGGCGCCTGCCCCGGAGCGGTCCGGGGCGGGGAACGAGGGCCGTCGGCGAGCGGCCGACCGCCCCAAGCGCTTTTGCTCGAAGGGTTTCCGATGGGCGGAGGGGCTACCGTCCACACGGAACCCAGTCAGTTCGGACCTAGCGGTCGCGCCGCTCCGCGCCGGGCTCGCCGACGTGGATGCGCGCGTCGAGGACGCGGGCGCCCTGGCCGGGGGCCATCACGACCATCGGGTTGATGTCGAGGTCGTCGATCTCCGGCACCTCGTCCACCAGCTGCGAGACGCGCAGGAGGACCTCGCGGATCGCGGCCTCGTCGGCGGCGGGCTGGCCGCGGTAGCCCTCGAGCAGCTTGCGGCCGCGGATGCCGTGCAGCATCTCGTCGGCGTCGCGGTCGGTGATGGGGGCGACGCGGAAGACGACGTCGCCGAGCACCTCGACGTGGATGCCGCCCAGGCCGAAGGCGATCAGGGAGCCGAACACCGGGTCCTCGGTCGCGCCGACGATCACCTCGACGCCGCCGGTCACCATCGGCTGGACGATGGCGCCCTCGAAGGTGTCGCCGCGGCCGGCGTCCTCGAGCCGGCGGCGCATGCCGTCAAAGGCCGCGCGCACCGCGGCGGCGTCGGGCAGGTCGAGCTGCACGCCGCCCGCGTCGGACTTGTGCACGACGTCGCGCGCGACGAGCTTCAGCACGACGGGGTAGCCGAGCGCCTCGGCGGCGGCGACGGCCTCGTCGGCGGTCGCCGCGCTCCGCTCGGGGACCAGCGGCAGGCCGCAGTGCCCCAGGACCTCGCGCACCTCGTCGGGGCGCAGCCACGTCGCGCCGCGCTCGGCCAGGATGCGGCGGCAGATCGATCGTGCGTGGTGCGCGCGGCAGTCCGCCAGCTCCGGGACCCGACCCTCGGGCGCGGCGCGCCACGTCCCGTACTGGAGCGCGCGGCCCAGCACGCGCGCGGCGTCCTCGGGGAACGTGTACGACGGCAGGCCGCGGCGCAGCCCGCGCGAGCGGCCGCGGCCGCCCTCGCCCATGAGGCAGGTGACGACCGGCGTGGTCTTCCCGACGCGGTCGATCGCCGCGTGCAGCGCGTCCTCGGTCGGCCCGACCTGGGCCTTGTCGAGCGGGGCGTAGATCACGACCAGCGCGTCGACCTCGTCCGCGCGCAGCAGCACCTCGGCCGCGCGGCCGTACTCGCGCGGCCCGGCACCCGCGATCATGTCGACGGGGTTGCGGGTGCTGGCCTCCGCGGGCAGGAAGGCGGCGAGCTCGTCGCGCACGCCGGGCGACAGCTCGGCGATCGTCAGGCCCTGGCCCTCGCAGGCGTCGGCGCACA
>JAUIEM010000118.1 GCA_030428695.1 bacterium | reverse complement strand
CCCACGGATCCCGAAGATCCCACGGATCCCGAAGATCCCACGGATCCCGAAGATCCCACGGATCCCGAAGATCCCACGGATCCCGAAGATCCTCCGGACCCCGTGCAGGTCCCCGACCCCACGGATCCCGAAGATCCTCCGGACCCGACCGCGGTCGCGGAGATCCTGCCGCCGGAGACGATGCCGCCCGCCTTCTCGGAGCGCCCGATCCAGCTCTTCCTCCGCGATCCCCTGCCCACGGAGGTCTACCGCGCGCGGCTCAGCCTGATCGTGTTCGCCGACCGGACGCTCCGCGCGCTGACCCTCGGCGACACCGAAGGGCAGGAGTTCAACGACCGCGAGTACTGGCACGACTGGGATCTCGAGCCCGGCATCAACACCCTGACCCTGCGCGCCGAGGCCCCGGGCCAGGCGCCGAGCGAGCACATCCTGCGGGTGACGCGGCTCGCGAGCTCGCCGGCCTTCGTCAGCTGCGAGCCGGGGCACCAGAGCTACCACTCGACCGCGACGGTCCCGGTCCGCCTGCTGCTCGCGGGAGACAAGCCCCTCGCCCGCCTCCAGCAGCTCGTCCTCGATCTCGAGGTCGTCGACGACGACACCTTCGAGCGCGTCCTCGGCGCCGGCGGCAACCTCGAGGTGGTCGAAGCGGGCCGCTACGAGGGCGAGATCGTGCTCGAGCCGGGCTGGAACACCTTCAACCTGCAGGTGCGCTACGCGGACGGCACGAGCGACCCGATCCAGCCCCTGCGCTTCTGCCTCGACACGACCTCCCCCGAGGTGGTCTGGAGCTTCCCGGACGCCCACGAGGCCGGCGGCGTCCTCACGACCAGCGCGGACGCCGTCGAGGTGCGCGTGACCGTCGCCGACGAGGCGCCCTGCGTGCTGCGCGGCGGCGGCCTGAGCGCGCCGGTGGAGGGCGGCGTCGCCCGGCTGCACCTGCCGGTCGAGTACCTGCGCAGCGAGCTCTCCCTCGAGGTCGTCGATGCGGCGGGCAACAAGCAGATGCGGACGCTCGAGCTGGTCCGCGACCTCGAGGCGCCGCGCTTCGTCGAGCTCGAGGCGCGGCGCGAGGGGACCGAGCTGGTCGTGCGCGGGCGCGCCTCCGAGCCGTTGCTCGCGGTCACCGCCGGCGGCACGGCCGGGACGGTCGAGGCCGAGCGGCTGGAGCTGCGGCTGCGGACGGACGACGATACGGTGGAGGTGACGATCACCGACCGCGCCGGGCACCGCGTCCGGCAGCGCGTGATCGCGCGCTGAGGAAGGAGCCCGCATGTTCCAGTCCGAGCCGCACAGCGCCGACACCTTCGAGCAGGCCTTCCTCGGCTGGCGTCGCCGCTCGTACCGGCCCGGGGAGATCGTGCTGGTCGAGACCGCCGAGCGCGAGGCCGACCGGCTGCTCAAGGGCTTCCTCGAGCAGCGCTTCTTCACCAAGCATCTCCTGCGCGCCTTCGAGCGCGGCAAGGTGCGGGTCGGCAACGGCTACCTGCGCCCCCGCGGCGAGCAGCGGATGATCTTCGGGGGAACCCTCGAGCACGGCAACGCGAGCCTCGGCTGCTTCCAGCTCTGCATCGACCGCACCGACAGCGGCCTGGCCCTGATCTGCCCCCTGCACCTGCTCGACCCGAACGAGCGCGGGCTCGAGGTACGGGCGCAGTTCCTCGGCAGCCTCGCCCTGCTCGCTCCGCAGATCGGCGCGGAGGAGTGCCGGGTGCTCGGCCTCTCCGAGAGCCGCCACCTGCTGACCCGGATGGATTTCGACTTCGTCGACGACGAGGTGCGCGAAGGCTACAAGAACGCCCTCGCGACGATGATGGAGCACTTCAAGCTCGGCACCGCCCCCCCGCTGCACAGCGCGGCGGACCTCGGCCGGCTGGAGATCTCCGGTCGCCTGCCGAGCGCCTACCGCCTGTGGGTGCGCGACGACCGGGCGCGGGCCGGCTTCCCGATCGACGACCGCCAGTCCCGGGTGGTCGGCCAGGCCTTCGGGCGCATGCTCTTCCTCAGCCGCGACCCCTGGTGGGGGGTGCTGCGCGGCGAGGCCCTGCGCGCTGCCGACAAGCCGGCGATCACCCTCGACCCCACGCCCGAGGCCAGTCCGCCGCCCTCCGACCTCGGCGGCCACATGCAGAAGCTGGTCGCCCGCCTCGGGCCGCTGACCAACTCGGTGCTGTCGCCGCTGGTGCCGCTGCTCGAGGCCGCCTCCCCCGACACCCCCGTCGACCCCCTCGCGCTCGCCGCGGCGCTGCAGAGCGCCGCCCCGTACCAGCGCCGGCTCGAGGCCCTGGCGGCGGAGTTCGAGCGCATCGCGAAGACGACCAGCGAGCCGAGCCTGGCGACGACACGCAAGGTTCTCGCCCGTTGGGGAATCCTTCGCCACCATCGCTCGGAGTTCCTGCAGCGGGTCACACTCGAGGTCTGAGGGGTGCAGAAACTCGGCTCCGGGATGGCGAAATCCCTGGCGATGCGTCATCCTCATCGCTAAGATCGGACGAACTCTCTGCGTCTGTTTCGTCGCTGTCCTTCCCGGCCCCACCGGGCTTCCGGGAACAGCGGTACCGGTCACGGAGGGTCCGCTTCTTCCCGGAGCCGGGGGTCAGGATCCAGCCCCCGGTGGAAGAGGGTCAGCCCACGGTCAGGGGCCACAGTCTGTATGGATGAATCACTCCGCGCGTTGATCCTGTCGCACCCGGAGATCGACGACCGCAGCTTCGAGATGCTGCTGTCCGAGATCCTCGAGAAGGTGCCGCAGTATTCCAAGGAGTGGACCCTCCTCGCCCCCGACGACCCCGGCATCGGCATGAGCGCGTCCGCCGCGCAGATGGTGATGTCGATCCTCGAACGTCTGAACCGCTTCCCCGAGAAGGTCTTCGTCGCCCTGCTCGACGTGATCGGCATGCGCCTGCAACCCCCCCGCCCCGCCGAGACCCTCCTCACCTTCCGGCTCGGGGTCGGACGCCGCGAAGGCCTGTGGCTGCCGCGCGGTATCCGTGTCGCTCGCGAATACAAGCAGAGCAAGAACCTCAACGGCGCGCGCTTCACGGGTTACACCGAGAGCGACGAGATGGTCAGCTTCGAGACGACCGACAGCGTCTACGTCTCGCACTTCAAGCCGCGTAGCCTGTACGGGCGCAAGGGCTACGAGTACTTCGACTACAGCCGCCTGGTCATCCCCAAGCCCGTCGCCCCCGGACGCGCCGAGCCGCTCTTCGACCCGCCCGGCTTCACGCCCTTCGAGAACATGCTCCCGATCCACGACGAGCTGTTCCTCATCGACGAGCGCTTCGAGGCGCTGACCCGCAAGGGCAGCGTGCAGATCACGTTCAACTTCCCCTTCTCCCGCGACTTCGACCTGCGCAAGCAGCTGGTCTGGGAGTTCTGCTGGAAGAAGAACCCCTACGACCGCGAGTACAACTGGGAGCTGCTCGCGGCGCAGTCCCTGCCCGCCGATCAAGAGCTCGGGCCGAGCCTGCGCAGCATCGTGATCGAGGGCCCGCTGCCGAAATACGCGCAGATGAACTTCGGGAAGAAGGACGACCGCTGGGTCTTCCGTCTGCGGCTCAAGGAGAAGCTCGAGTTCCAACGCGAGTCGCGCATCGAGTCGGTCGGCATCAGCCTGCTGTCGCCGAAGAAGGGCGTCGCACCGATCTGCATGGCCAACCTCGGCATGGGGATGAACAGCCCGCTCGACATGGGCCAGAACTTCCAGCCCCTCGGCGCGCACCCGAAGCCCGACCACTCCTTCATGATCGCCTGCAACGAGGTGTTCCAGCACCCCAAGGCGATGCTAGAGCTGCACTTCGAGCTGTCCGACCCCGACACCGTCCCGCCCGCCCTGCCGAGCCACGACCTGGTGCTCGCCTGGGAGTTCTGGAACGGCGAGGAGTGGGAAGAGCTCGCGCGCACCACCCCGACCGGGACGCGGCGCAACATCCGCCACCCGAGCTTCGTCGACCAGACCCTGTGCTTCACCCGTGCGGGCAAGGCCGAGTTCGTGCGGCCGGACAACTGGGAGCCGAAGTCGATCCGCTCCGAGCCGCGCTACTGGCTGCGCGTCCGCCTGCACACCGGACACTTCGGCAAGCCCGGCGAGTACGTGATGGAGGGGCTGCAGCCGGTCTGGCGCGAGGATCACCCGATCCGGCCGCCGAGCCTGCGCCGGGTGTCGGTGCACTTCAAGCAGTTCGCGACCCCGATCCAGAGCGTCCAGCGGCGGGTCAACTTCCGCTTCCAGGACGTCACGCCGGTGCTGCTCAAGGCCGGCGACACGATGATGCCCTTCCCGCCGGCGACCGACTCCCCGCCCACCCTGTACCTCGGGCTGCATGGCGACGTGCCCCGCGAGCGCATCTCGATCTTCTTCAAGGTCTCCGAGCAGGCCAGGGTGGTCGCCAAGCCCGCCGGCGAAGAGCTCGACGAGGAAGAGGAGGCCCTCCAGGCGCTCAGCTTCAACCCGGACGAGAGCGGCCAGACGGTGGTCTGGCAGTACTGGAACGGCGAGACCTGGGGCAACCTGCTGCCCCTGGACGGCACGAAGAACCTGACCGAGACCGGCTTCGTCCAGCTGATGCCCCCCGAGGACATGCAGGCGAGCGACGAGTTCAACGAGCAGCTGACCTGGATCCGGCTGGTCTACCGCCCCGTCCCCGGGCAGCCGCTGGTCGTGCACAGCATCGAAGACCTGCGCATGAACGTCGTGACGGCGATCGCGGCGACGATCCACGAGGGCGTCGTGCTCGGCAGCTCGGACGGCACGCCGCGGCAGATCTTCGGCTTCGGCCACAAGCCGGTGCTGCCGCCGGTGGTCCTCTACGTGCGCGAGCCGACGGCGCCGAGCCACGTCGGGCGGGTCGCGATCCTGCGCGAAGAGGGTGAGGACACCATCGAGCAGCGGCGCAACGACAAGGGCGAGATCACCGAGACCTGGGTGCGCTGGCACGAGGTCCAGGACTTCTTCGAGTCGCGGCCCTGGAACCGGCACTTCGTCATCGACTACCTCGGCGGCACGATCAGCTTCGGGGATGGCCACCGGGGGATGATCCCGCCGCGCGACAACGACAACATCGTCGCGCGCTCCTTCCGCACCGGCGGCGGCGCGAGCGGCAACGTGCCGGCGAACACCCTCAACCAGCTCAAGCAGTCCCTCGCCTACGTGCAGCAGGTGATCAACCCCTTCCCCGGGGTCGGCGGGCTCGAGACCGAAGACCTCGACGTCGTCAAGCTGCGTGGCCCGAGCCTGATCAAGAACCGCAACCGCGCCGTCACCGCCGACGACTTCGAGGCCCTCGCCCTCGACGCCTTCGGCGGCATCTCCCGCGCGAACGCCTTCATCGACCACCGCAAGCCCGGCGAGGTGCGGCTCCTGATCGTGCCGCGGCCCCTCGACGAAGAGGGGCGCTCCGACGAGATCGCTCGCCCCGAGCCGAGCCCCGAGCTGATCAAGCGGGTGCAGACCTACCTCGACGAGCGCTGCCAGCAGACCGTCAAGCTGGTCGTCGGGCGCCCGGCCTACGTGCCGGTCTCGATCGCGATGGACATCCTGTGCAAGAAGGGCGCCGCCAAGCTCGAGATCCTGCGCCAGGAGATCGAGCGCAGCGTGCGCACCCTGCTGCATCCGGTCGTCGGCGGCAGCGGCAACGGCTGGCCCTTCGGCCGCGATCTGCTGCCGAACGACATCTACAAGGCGGTCTCGATCGTGCAGGGCATCGACCACATCGTCGCCCTGCGCATGCGCAACCAGGAAACGCGCCGGGTCGAGAGCCGCATCCGGGTCCAGGACCACGAGCTGATCGACCTCGCCCGGGTCGAGGTGCGGGAAGTGATGCGCTGATCGCCCTAGCCCGTCTGCTCCGCCGGCTCGCTGAGCTCGTCGGGAAACAGCGGGCGCGGAGCTTCCACCCGCGGCCTCCGGCCACGGATCAACACCTCGACGAGCAGCCCGAGGAACAACACGCCCGGGGTGATGCCCCAGCCCCCGAGCCCCGCCCACACGAAGTACGCCGCCTGCACCAGCGGGTTGGCAACGCTGTCCTGGACGTCGAACAGGGCGAGGGGGAGCGTCGGCAGCAGCAGCAGCAGGATGGCCGGGAGCGAGGCCCAGCCGAAGGCGCGCTCGGGGTCGAAGCCCAGCCACACCCGCCAGGTGACGAGCACGAGGGCGAGGTAGCCGCAGCCGCTGAGGTAGAACACGAGCCACAGGTATCCCCAGGCCTCCGAGCGCATCCCCACCGACGAAGCGAGCGCGAGCAACACCAGCACGGCGAGGAAACCGAGCGCCGGCCGCAGGCTGAAGCGCAGCCCTGTGCGCTGGCGCCGCCACAAGCCCCACAGCGGTGTCAGCAGGAGCAGCCCGGCGAGCACGGAGACGGGCAGGCAGACCAGCACGCTCTGGGCGAGGTCCTGCGGGCTCGGGCCGCAGCCGGCCAGCAGGGGGAGCAGCCCGAGCAGCCCCAGGCGCCACCGCCCCGCGGTGCCACTCCTCGCTGCGCTCGTCGGGCACCGTTCAGAGCCCATCGGAGTCTCCGATCGCCCGGGCCGTCTCGAGCGCCTGCTCGAGGGCGGGCAGCTCGCGCGGTGCACCCGGCAGCAGCACGTCGAGCTCGCGCCCGTTCTCGAGCAGAATGCGCAAGGGGCCGACACCGAGCAGCCACTGCCGGAAGCTCTGCGGGGGGAGCCGCGTGAAGGCCCGCACCGCCGCCAGCGGCACGCTGCTCTCGCTCGCGCGGCGGCGCCCGAAGCGGTAGCCGTACAGGTAGTCGCCGCGGGCGGCGAACAGGCCGTGCCGCAGGGGTCGACCCGGGCTGGCCTCGCGCCACCAGCAGCGCCATACCAGCGCGAGGTTGCCCGGCTTGATGCTCAGCCGCTCGAGGGCCTCGCGCAAGAGCGGCCGCTGGGCGATCGTGACGCAGGCCGCGAACATGCCCGTGTAGCTGACGACCAGCACCGCGACGACGGCGGAGGCGAAGAGGAAGGTGTAGAGCGCGTCGCTGAAGGCGCGCCCCTCGGCGAGGGTCGTCCACGAGAAGCCGAGCAGCGCGGCGACGAACCAGGCGCAGAACGCGGCCTTGAGGAAGACCCGGAGCCAGTACCAGCGGCCGGGGCGGGGGCGGGGAAGTGGGGGCACGGCGACCTCCTGCGACGCGATGCTCCCCATGGTAGCAAAGCGCGCCCCGTTCGGCTGGTTCCCGATCAGGCCTCCTCGATGGCGGCCGGGCGAGGTTCGGTCCCGCGCTCCGTGATCGTTGTCCCAGAGCCCCGCGGATGTCGCCGGAGGCGGTTCCCCCGTTCGATTCACCAGGATTCCTGCGGACCTGGATGCCGCAGATCTCAGCGGCCTCCGGGCCCTCGCGACGCAATCCCGGTGGATCACGGGCTCTCTCACTCCATCGGCGCGGCATCCTCGACCGGGCTGATGCAGGCGACCTCGATGTTCTGGACGGAGCCTGGCGGAGCGGCCCACAGCCGGCCGCTGGCCAGCACCCGCTCGCCCTGCTCGAGGCCCTCGGGCAGGGCGCGCTCTTGGGGCTTCCAGATGCTGCCGAGCATCACGACCCGGGCGTCGTCGAGCTCGACGACCGGCATCCGCGCGATCAGCGTGCCCTTCTTGCTGTGGAAGGCCTGGACCGCGTACCGGCCGACGACCTCACAGCGCAGGCCGTACGCCGCCTCGAGCTCGGCGCCGCGGCGCACGACGGGCGTCGGCCGCGCGAGGGGCAGCCCGCGCGCGGCGAGCTCGCGGCGCAGCACCTCTGCGACGGCCGGCGCGCCGAGCCCGCGCAGCTCGACCAGGCCGTGGGCGAGGTCGAGCTCTAGGCGCAGGCGGCCGTAGAGCAGGGTCTCCCGGCGCCGGCCGCGGACCGCGACCGCCCGCAGGCTCGCCAGGGGCCAGCGCGCGCTGCGCAGGCCCGGCAGGATGGGGTGGAACAGGAGGACCTCATCGTCGAGGGCCAGCCAGCCGGGCACCCGCCGCCCACCGCCGCGGACCGCCCGGAACAGCGCTCTCCCCCGGGCCTCGCGGGTGCGCAGCGCGAGGCGGTCGAGGGCACACACCCCGAGCGCGATCGCCAGGCCGCACAGCGCCGGCGTGACGGTCAGGACCAGGGTGCGGGACAGCCGCGTCAGCGGCCCGGTCGCGAAGGCCGCCAGGTACACGAGCAGGGTCAGCAGGCTCGCGCGGAAGAGGCCGACGGCGCGTGTCTCCCTGCCGCGCAGCAACACGTAGGGCGCGACGCCGAGGACGAGGGCGCCGAGGAACAGTCCCGTGTCGGACAGCACCAGCCGGGGACCGCTCCAGCCGAGCAGGGACGGAGCGGCGAGGTTGCCCCAGGCGAGCGCCGCGCCGAGATACCAGACCAGCGGACGCGTGTGGTCGCGCAGGCGGGGGCGGAAGTCCTCGTGCAGACGCATCGGCGGCCTCCGGGAGTACGACAGTGGACGACGCCTGCCGAAAGGACATTGCAATGGAGGAACGACACGCGCATCCTGGAAGGGTCCGTCTGGAGGGTTACGGAGGAGGCGTGTCCATGCAACGAACAGCGCTGAGTCTGCTCGAGTTGTTGATCGGCATGGTCGTCGTCGCGATCTTGTCGACCACGATCTTCATCAGCCTCGCCGGGACGACCGACGACGCCGACAACGCCAAGGTCGTCACGCTGCAGTCGCAGCTGCAGGCCGAGCTCGACATCGCGTACGCGGTCGCGGTCCAGCAATCCCAGGGCGCCTGGCTCGACCTGCCGGCGGATGCCTGGCGGGTCGCCGAGGCCCGGCCCGCGCGTCCCGCGCCGATCGCGACGGGGGTCAAGGGCACCGAGCCGATGCCGCCAGCCGCGGACCCGCCGGATATGGAGCTGTTGACCAACCTCTACGCCAACGTCCAGAAGCTCGACGCGAAGTACGGCGACCGCGGTCTGTGCGCGGTGTACACCGCCGAGGGCCTCAAGGCGCTCGTCCTCGGCGAGGACCATCCGGAGATCGAGGAGACCCGCGACGATCCGGTCGAGAGGCTGCTGGTCGCGGTCGACATCTCCTCTGTGATGCGCAGCGCGAGCGCCTATCTCGGCAGCTTCGGCAGCGTGCCGAGCCCGACCCCGATGGGCCTGAGCGAGCACGTCGACGACTGGCTGCTGTTCCGCCTGCGCGAGGTCGGCGGCAGCCTGGAGCTGCGCGCGATGCAGCTCAGCGCCGGCGGGAGCAGCTTCGACGCGTACGTCCGGCAGGCCTCCGAGAACATCTCGCCGCTCGACTACGCGATCATGGCGACCCTGCTCGGCCAGGCGGGCGTCACGCTTCCCTCCTACAAGGAGAGCGGAGAGGACGGCGTGACCGTCGACATCCCGCCCAGCGCCGACTTCTTCGACTTCATCGACGCGGTCGATGACTGGAACCGGAGCGGGCTGTACTTCAACACCGACAGCCTGGTCGAGACCTCGGCCAAGAGCGGGGGCAGCGCGGGCCTGTCGCTCGGCAGCCTGTACGACACCGAGCAGGTGTTCTCCAACCTCGGCTTCCTCGAGCAGTTCAGCCAGGCGATCTACGCCCTCGACAACGGCGACAAGAACCTGACGATGGAAGAGCTCGGCTTCTCGCTCGCGACGTCGACGCGTTCGGGGGTCAACGACCGGGGCCAGCCGGTCTCGGTCACGGTCGAGACCGTGTACGACTTCTACGGCAACGTGATCACCGAGGCGGTGTCGACGCCCCAGAGCTGGGGCACCGAGGTCGTCGAGCACTTCTACAACACCCTCGACCAGAGCGATCCGCTCGGCACGATCGTCTACCAGTACGACCAGTACGGCCGGCTGCTCAACCGCGACAAGGACATCTTCGACCCGCTGACCCACACCTCGCAGCTCGAGTCCGACTACTCCGCGACCTACCACGGCACCGGCAGCCAGGTCGCGAGCGAGAGCTGGCACAACGCGCGCCCGGATGGCTACCTCTACGACTCCGCGAACACCTACGACGCCCAGGGCAACCAGCTCAGCCACAGCTACGAGAATGTGAACCCGGACGGCAGCCGCCGGGTCCAGTCATCGGAGTGGAACCCCGACCGCGCGGTCGGCTACGACGACGGGCGGGTGCACATCTACGACCAGCAGTGGGACGCGTCCGGAGAGCTCGTCTACGAGTACCTGCAAGACTACGACGCCGAGACCGGCCAGCCCGAGTACTACCACTACTTCTCGACCACGGACAGCGACGGCAACGCCGCCTACGTCCTCGATGAGAACCGCTACAGCGTGCCCTTCGATCCCTCGACGACGGTGCCGCCGACCTTCGACTTCCTGCACGAGCCCCAGCAGTTCCACGGCAAGATGCTGACGCAGCAGAGCATGCACGGCGAGCCGATGGATCCGGCCACCGACACCCAGTCCCAGGGCGGCAGCCCCTACTCCGCCCTCAACGACACCGAGGCGGATGTGCTGACCGCGCAGTTCGGGGGGCAGAGCGTGTGGCGCGAGCGCACGATCACCGAGGAGCAGCTGACCGGCGACGACTTCGGCTACGGCGAGTCGATGCGCTGGGAGAGCAACTTCTATCCCCTCAACGCCGACGGCATCACCCCCGACTACTCGCATCGCGTCAACGTGACGACGCAGTTCCGCGAGGAGTGGTTCGGCGACGGCTACGTCAACGAGGGCCTGGGCTGGAATGGTGGGGGCATGTACGAGCTGTACAGCTACGAGCAGCAGGATCCGACCACCGGCGAGTATGTGTTCGTCGACGGCTTCATGGAATACGCCGCTAGCGACGGCACGCGCTACACCTTCCAGTACTTCCCGACCACCCAGAGCACCGTCGGCGCGGACTACCAGCACCTGAACGGCCAGCTGACGCCTGGCTGGTACCAGTACGTGCCGAAGCGGGACACCTGGATCACGCCGAACGTGCAGTAGGCCATTGTCGGGCAGGGCGAACCCTCGGAGCGGCCTCCTCGTGGTCGCTTCCGATCCCGATTGCGACCCCGATCCCGATGGAGGTCAGGTAGGAGATCTCCCTCTGGCGGCGGGACTCTGTCCCGTTCGCCGATCGCCTATCGGAATGGAGTCGACGGACTCGGACTCCCCCCCACCCGCCGGTACACTTCCTCCGTGCGTCGGGCGATGTCCGCCGGGGTGAAGCGGGCGAAGGCCGCGCGGCCGGCGGCGGTGACGCGGGCGCGCAGGTCGGGGTCGGCGAGCAGGCGGGCGACGGCGGCGGCCAGCGCCTCGGGGCGGCGCGGGACCAGCAGGCCCGCGGCGCCGAGCTGGGAGCGCAGGCCGGGGACGTCGGGGGCGACGACGGGGACGCCGGCCGACCAGCACTCGAGCAGGGTCAGAGGGAAGCCCTCCCAACGCGAGGTGAACAGGTGCACGTCGAAGGCGGCCAGCAGACGGGCGCCGTCGGCCCGGTAGCCGGCACGCCGCACGCCCGCCCTGTCGAGCAGCGGGGTGAAGCGCCGGGCTGCCGGTCCGCCGCCGATCCACATCGCGGTCAGCAGCGGATGATCGGACCGCAGCCGCCGGACGCAGTCGGCGAACAGCGCCGGGTCCTTCTGCTCGTCGAGCCGGGCGAGGCAGCCGACCACCGACCCCGGGCCGAGGGCGAGCTCCACCCGCGCCTCGTCGCGGGGCAGGACGGCGACCGGCGAGCGCGGGTTCTCGATCAGCGTGCAGGAGCCGCCGAGCTCCCGGGCGACGAAGGTCACGACATCCTCGGACACGCCGATCCGCGCGCCGAGGGCGGCGCGGGTGGCGCGGTCGAGGAGGGCGCGCGGGCGCGGCAGGCGGGCGAGCTGGCAGGTCGCGACCACGGGCCGGCGGACCAGGCTGCCGACCAGCCGGCACAGCATGTCCGCGTGCCACATGTGGGCGTGGAGGATGCTCGACGCCGGCGCGCACAGCCGTCCGAGCCGGGCCGCCGCCCGGAGCGCGGCCAGGCCGCGCAGGGGATCCTCGCGACGCAGGCCGAGCTCGACGATCGGCACGCCGAGCTGGCGGAAGTCCCGGTGCATCGCCCCCCGCGCAGCGAAGGGAGCGAGCACCACCTCGAGCCGGCCGCGCTGCTGTCGCACGAGCTCGAACAGGGCGCGCTCGGCGCCGCCCGCCTCGAAGTCGGGGATGACGTGGACGACGCGCATCAGCGGTGGCTCAGCTGCAGCACCAGACGCTCGACGGTCAGCACGGGGTCGTGGCTGCTCTTCAGCCGCCGGTCGGCCTCGGCCAGGGCCGCGAGGTCGCGCCGCAGGCGGGCGGCGTCGCGGGAGCGGGCGCGGCCCATCGCCTTCTTGAACGGGAAGTCCTTGACGCCCATCTGGTCGGCGGTCGGCCGGCGGCCCGCGTCGAGCTCGGCGCGCAGGCGCTGGATCAGGAGCAGGTCGCGGCTGAGCATCGTGAAGAAGGGCATCAGGATCGCGTTCGGGTCGGCGCTCCCGCTGTTCCCCCGGCTGCCCTTGAAGCCGCGCGCGACCAGCTGCCCGTATTCGCCCAGGGCCCGCGAAGGCGGCCCGTCCAGCGCGGCGTCGAGCACACCGAAGATCTTGACTCCCTGCACCGCGAGCACCGCCTCGCCGACCATGTTCTCGTCGACGCGCTTCTTGCTGCCGGCGAGGGCGGCGAGCTTGCCGAGCTCGCGGTCGGCGCGCCCGAGCTGCGGCCCGATCAGGTCGGCGAGCAGCGACGCGGCGCGGACCTCGAGGCGCAGGCCGTAGGCGCCCTTGGCGTGATCGCGCAGCCAGCGGGGCATGTCGCGCTCATCGGGCGGGTGGCAGGCGACGAAGGGCAGCTTCTTCGACAGCGCCCGGGTGGCAGACTGGCGGCCGTCGAAGCGGCCGTAGAGGGCGAGGGTGGAGGTCTCCGACGGCGCCTTGAGGTAGGCGAGCAGAGCGTCCTTGTGGGCGTTGGCGAAGTCCGGGGCGTCCCGCACGACGACCAGGCGGCGGCGGGCGAGGAAGGGGAAGGTCTTGAGCTGGCCGAAGACCTCGGCCTCGGAGGATGTGCCAGACAGCTCACTGAGGGAGGGGCTCGCCAGGTCGCCGTCGAGGCAGGCGCCGGCGAGCAGGCGCAGGCTGCGCTCGACGTAGAAGCTCTCGCGCCCGTTGAAGACGTAGGCGGGCTCGGGTCCGGTCTTGGCCAGGCGTGACTCGAACTGGGCGAAGCGCAGACGCATGAACCCTCCGGAGCCTCCCTCGCGACCGCTTCGCCGCGTGCCCGGCGGTTCCATGTGCGACAAGCGGAACACCATCTTGAAGTCGCTCGCGCCGGTGTCTACTGTTAACCCGGAAACTCCTCGTTGGACTTTCCTTCTTCCTGCGTCCGCAGGCGTCCGGGTCGAGTCGCCAGCTGTGAGGCCCCCCTCTTGAAGAACCGTCGGCGCTCCGCGCTCAGCCTCATCTTCCGGGTCGTGACGATCATCCTGCTGATCGCGATCCCGGCCGGTGCCTGGTACTGGTTCTTCGGCCGCGACCAGACGGTGCGGCTGCAGATGGCGACCGGCGGCGCGACCGGCACCTACCACAAGCTCGGCCGGGCGATCGCGAGCTGCGTCGCCGAGCACGCACCGGACATCTCGATCGAGCTGCTGCCCTCCCGGGGCGCCCTCGAGAACCTGCGCCACCTGCGGGACGGGCACGTCGACCTCGCCTTCGTCCAGAACGACACGCCGGGCGAGCCCCAGGTCGCGAGCCTGCTGCCCGCCTACAACGAGGTCCTGCACCTGATCGTCCGGGGCGACTCGATCACGTCGGTCTCCGACCTGCGCGGCCGAAGGGTCGCCGTCGGCGCCCAGGAGAGCGGCACCGAGCGGCTGGTGCAGCGCCTGCTGCGGCACTACAACCTCGAGTACAACGACTTCGTGCCGGTGTTCGTCGGCTCCTCGGAGGCCGAGACGCTGTTCCGGCACGCCCAGCTCGACGCCTCCTTCGCCGTCTCCGGCCTCGGCGCCGCGGCGGTCCAGCGGCTGCTCGACGTCGACGACTGCGAGCTGCTCGGCCTCGAGGACCTCGGCCAGCAGGGCGGGCCGGTCGACGGCTTCTGCCTGGTCTACCCGTACGTGCGCTCGTACGTCGTGCCCCGGCTGGTCTACGGAGACAAGCCCGGCAAGCCGGTCTCGACCATCGCGGTCAAGGCGGTCCTCGTCGCTCACCGCGACGTGTCCTCCGAGGTGATCTATCACATCACCCAGGCGATCTTCCAACACAGGGCGACCCTGGTGAGCAGCGACCTCAACGCGATGCAGATCGCCGAGGACTTCGACGCCTCCCAGCTCCAGTTCCCGCTCCACCCGGGGGCGCGCAACTACTACGAGCGCAACGAGCCGGGCTTCCTGGTGCGCTACGCGGAGTCGATGGGCTTCATCCTGTCGATGATGGTCACGCTGTTCGCCTGCCTGACCGCGGTGCACGAGTCGATGAAGCGCAAGAAGAAGAACCGCATCGACCTGTACTACACGCGCATCAACGAGATCCTGACCCTGCTCGCCCAGGCCGAGCTGCCGGTCGAGGAGCTGTGCAAGTACCAGATCGAGCTGCGGGCGATGCGCAGCCGGGCCTTCGATGAGCTGGTGCGTGAGCGGCTGCTCGCCGACGAGTCCTTCGCGATCTTCCAGACCGTCCTGGGCCAGTGCCTCGCCGAGCTCGACGCCAAGCTCCAGCCGGTGCCCCAGGACCGGCTCGAAGCGCTGCGGGCGCGGGAACGCGAGCTGGTCCGCGACCGGGTCACCCGGCGCTTCGCGTCGTCGTCCTCCATCCAGGTCAAGAAGTAGCCGACCTCAGCGGCCGTGCAGGCAGCCGTCCAGCCAAGGATCCTCGTCGAGCACCGGCTCGCGGAAGTCCGGGCCCGGCGGCAAGGGCCGCGGATCCGGGGCGAGCTGCTCGAGGCTGCGCCCGTCGTACAGGCGCCCGTTGAGCACCACCCAACGCACCGCCTCGGCGTGCGCGACATCCTCGAGGGGGTCGCCGTCGACGATCACCAGGTCGGCGAGCTTGCCCGCCTCGACGCTGCCTACGCAGCCGTCGAGGCCGACGCCGCGCGCCGCCCAGATGGTCCCGGCGCGCAGGGCGTCGTGCGGCGCCATGCCGCCCTGGGCGAGGGCCCGCATCTCCCAGTGGGCGGCGAGGCCCTGGAGCTGGCCGTGGCCGCCGACCTCGACCAGGGTGCCGCGGCGGGCGAGCTCGGCGGCGGCCGCGGCGACCGTCTTGTGGTGGAACTCCTCCTCCGGCAGCATCGTCCGCCGGCGGGCCCGCTGGTCGAGGAAGGAGCGCGGCATCCAGCGCAACAGCCGGGTGTGGTTGAACACCTCCTGGTGCTGGTAGAACCAGTACTCGCCCGACGGCCCGCCGTAGCACACGACCAGCGTCGGCGTGTAGGCGGTGCCGCTCTCGCTGAACAGCGTCAGGACATCTTCGTACAGCGGCGCGACCGCGAGGTTGTGCTCGAGGGTGGTGTGCCCGTCTGCGATCTGGTTGAGGTTGTGCTGGAGCGTCGAGCCGCCCTCCGGCATCACCATCACCCCGAGCTCCCGCGCGGCGACGAGCACCTGCTGGCGCTGGTCGCGCCGGGGCTGGTTGTAGCTCTTGACCGAGAAGGCCCCGAAGGCGGCGGTGCGGCGGATGTGGGAGCGCGCGTCCTCGAGGCTGTCGATCTCCGCGCGGAAGTTGCCGTCAGCCCCGTACAGGATCGTGCCGGTGCTGAAGATGCGCGGCCCGAGGATCGCGCCGGTCGCCTGCAGCTCGGCCGCGGCGAAGGTCGTGCGCGTGTCGTTGCTCGGGTCGTGGGTCGTCGTCACCCCGAAGGACAGGTTGGCGAGGTGCATCCAGTTCTGCTGCGGGAGCAGGCCGTCCCCGCCGTGGCGGATGTGGGCGTGCACGTCGATCAGCCCCGGCATCAGCGCGCGGCCCTCGAGGTCGAGCACCGTCGCCCCCTCCGGCACGGCCGGCGCCGCGTCCGCCGTGTAGACTCCCGCGATGCGCCGGCCCTCGACGTGAACCACCCCGTCCTCGAGCACCTCGTCGCCGCGCATCGTGATCACCCGCCCGCCGCGCAGCCACAGGCTGCCGGTCGGCCGGTCACAGGGAACCTCGAAGCCCAGCCGGTAGGCCTGGCCGGCGTTCGTCCAGGGTTCCTCCGGCAGCGCGCCCGCGCCGAAAGGCGCCGGAAACAGCGCGTCGAGCGTCGCGACGTGGAAGCTGTCGGCCAGGCCCCAGGTCACGCGCCGGGAGTCCTCGGTGAAGCGCAGGTCGTCCCCGGCGTCGCGGGACAGCCGCGCGACCGGCAGGTTCCGCATCCCCGGCCCGACCGCGAGCGCCTCGCCGGTGCGCGGGAAGGGACAGACGTAGGCGTTCCACAGCTCCCGGAAGGCGAGCCAGCGCCCGTCCGGCGACAGCTCGAAGGCGGTCGCATCGCGCGAGGTCGCGAGCACCCGGCGGTCGAGCCCGTCGCGGTTGACGCTGACGAGCGCCGCCTGGCCGTCGACCATCGTCTCGTACAACACCCGCTCGCCGTCCGGCGCGAAGCGCGGCCGGCGCCCGCTGCGCGAGACCAGGGCCGGCGCGCCGCCCTCGACCGCGACGAGGTAGATGCCCGGCTCGTGGGCGAAGGCGCTGCCCCGCACCCGGTCGCCGCCGAGCTTGCGGTACACGAGCCAACGCCCGTCCGGCGAGAAGCGCGGCTCGAGGTAGGCGCCGGGAGCGTCGACCAGGGCGCGGGTCTCGTCCCCGGCGCGCAGCCAGACGCGGCCCCCCTCGGTGTCGTGCCAGCTGGTCCAGGCCAGCGCACCGGACGGAGCGAAGCTCGGCGAGGAGGCGAAGCTGTCGCGCCCGGTCAGCGCGACCGGTTCGCCGTCCGGGAGCCTCCGCTCCCACAGCCGCCCGAGCGCCTCGAACACCACCCGGCCCGCGTCTGGCGCGAGCACGGGCCCCCGGCACACCTTGACGGCGCGGGTCTCGGCATCGATGGCCTGGGGCTGGCGCAGGGTCTCGACGAGCTGCTGGCGGACGGTGGCGTGGAAGGGGATCTCCGCGGGGGTTCCCCCGTCGACCCCGAGCTTCCAGAGCCGCCCCTGGGCCGAGAAGACCAGCGCGCGGCTGTCCGGGGTCCAGCCGAAGCCGGGGTGGACGCCAAAGATCGCCCAGGTCTCCTGGGCATCCTTCGACAGCCCGTCGAACAGCGCGACGCTCTCCCCGCTCTCGAGATCGAGGCGCATCAGCACGCTCTTGTTGCGCACCCGCCGCACGTAGGCGAGCCAGCGCCCGTCCGGCGACGGCTGGGGCCGCACGGCGCCGCCCAGCCCGGCGACGAGGCGGCGGATCTCCCCGCTCTCGAGGTCCTTGCGGAAGATCGCGTAGAGGGCGCCGTTCGGGTCCTTGTTGTACTCGAAGGTGTCGCCACCGGAGACGTCCTCGCTCCAGTAGAGGAAGCGGCCGTCCGGGGAGAACACTGGCTCGCCGGCATCCTGCTGGTCGTTCTTCCGGGTCGTCAGCTGCAGCCCCGGGCCGCCGCCGAACGGGTACATCCACATCTCCCCGGCCCCGAGGGAGCGCCGGCTCGTGAAGTGCTTGCGCGCGACGAGGTAGCGGCCGTCCGGGGACCAGCCGGGATTGTTGAGCAGGCGGAAGCGCTCGTCGCTGACCGCGCGCGGGTCGCTTCCGTCCCGCTCCATCACCCAGATATTGTCCCCGCCGCCCTGATCGCTGGTGTAGGCGATCAGGCGCCCGTCCGGGGAGTAGCGCGGCTGGATGTCCCATTGCAGGCCCGCGCGGATGCAGCGCGCCTCGCCGCCCTCGAGGGGCAGGACGTAGATGTCGCCGAGCAGGTCGAAAACCAGCTCGCTGCCGTCGGGATGGACGTCGCAGCTGATCCAGGTCCCCTCGCTGACGCTGAACTCCAGCGTGCGCAGGGGCAGGGGCGGGGCCTGCACGTCCCAGTCTTCGGTCTGGGCCAGGGTGACGGCGGACAGGACGGACAGCATGCACAGGACACGCATCGCGGTACCTCCGGGGCTCGAGGTGCCACTGTAGGACGGCTGGCGCCGTGCATCAACGCCGCTGGCGGGGGATCAGTCCGGAGCGAGGGCGTTGAAGAAGTCGAGGTAGGGTCGCCCGTCGAGGGGCTTGGTCGTGAAGCCGTCGGCGCCGAGGCGCAAGGCGAGCTCGCGCTCCGACTCACGGGACGAGGTCGTCAGCATCGTGATGATCGGAAGCTCCCGGAAGGGCTCTCGTTCGCGGACCGCCTTCAAGGTGTCGAAGCCCGACATGCCGGGCATGTTGATGTCGAGCAGGACCAGGGCGGGCATCGGCACGCTGCCCTTCTCGACCTGCTCCAGATACTCGAGCAGGGCCTCGCCCGACGGCAGGTGGCGGAGCTCGTTGGTCAGCCGCGAGCGGGCGTGGTAGATCGCCGCGATCTTGAAGTCGAACAGGTTGTCGTCGACCATGAAGATCGGGCCGTCACCCGTGATCTCGACCATGGAACCTCCAGTGCGGGCAGCCTCCACGCGAAACGCTTGCCAGGGGACACAACCCGCAGCTTCCACTATAGAACCATCTCACCGATTCCGAAGTCGAATGTCATGATGCGCAAGGGTCTCGTGGTGGACGCTTCCGGGCGACGCAACCCGATCTTGCCGGGAAGCTCGACAGAAGACGCCGCAAAACCGTCGACACAGGCGTGCTCGCCGACCCGCCCCGCGATTGCCCTGAGGGCCCACCGGCGAAGAAGTTTGGAGGCTGCTCTTTGACGGAGCGCAGGCGGCCGCGTACTCTGTTGAGAAGTTGTTTATGCTTTGCCAAGCCCGAATTGCCAAAGCCCAACAAGGTGCAAAAGTTGTACGCGCCTTCCGACAGGTTGATGGCTGCCAGATGACCGCGCATATCGAAGACCCTCCGTCCGAGGGTGCTGCCAGGACGACGGGCGCGACCCGCGAAGCGCTCCTGATGTGCCGTGAAGATGGGCGCCGGACGGTGTGTGCGGTCAGTGATGGTTTCTCCCGCTACTTCCGCGACACGGAGCGGGAGCTGCTCGGTGCCTCCCTCGCCGAGGCGCTCGGGTCGGAGGGCGCCGAGCTCGTCGAGCACGCGCTCGCCGACGGCGGCTTCCTGCGCTACGCCACACAGACCCCGGTCGCCGGCCACACGGCCCTGCTCTCCGCCCACCGGCGGGGACCGCACATCGCCGTCGAGCTCGAGCTCGCGCCGACGCCCGCCGACCTGGTCCACGCGAGCCACGTCGTCCAGTCCGGGGTTCGCGCGCTGCGGAGCGCCCGCTGCGTAGAGAGCGTGGCCGCGACGACGGCAGAGATCCTGACATCCCTGCTCGGCTTCGACCGGGTGCTCGTGCAACGGCTCGCCTGCGGCTCCATTCTGGCCGAAGCGCCGCAGCCCAGCAGCGACGGCGCCGCGGCCGCGGCGGTCCTCGCCCTCGCCACGGACCAGGCCCCCTGCTGGCGGTCGATCCCGGACGTCACCTGCGCCCCGCCGACACTGCGCTGGGCCAGCGACGCCGACCAGCGCCGCGCACGGCAGGTGCGTGCCCTCCCCGGCACTACACGTGCGCAACGCAGGGCGCTCGCGGCCTGCGGCGTCCGCGCGGTGCTGACGATCCCCCTCGAGGTCGACGGCAGGGCCTGGGGGCAGATCATCTGCCTGCACGAGAGTCCTCGCGTCCCGCCACCCACCCTGCGCGTGCTCGGGACCTCCTTCCTCGGCACGGTGGCCCTGCGCATCGAGGCCCTGCGCAGCGCCGCCCATCGCGTGCACTCCGGGCGCCTCGAGGCGCTGCTCACCCGGCTCGAGACGGCCGTGGCGGGGGGCAGCGAGCCGCTCGCCTGGCTGGCCGGGCAGGCGGACGCGCTGCATATCGCCGGCGCCGACGGGCTGGCCGTCGTCACCTCCGCGCGCACCCTGCGGCTCGGCCGCCTTCCTGCCGACGACGAGCTGCAGCGGCTGCTCGCCCGGCTGCGCGAGAAGGCGCCGGACGGCACCTGGGTCAGCGATGACCTCGGCGCGTCGCTCGGCGCCGAGACCCCCGCGGCCGCCGCCGTGATCGCCCGTCCTCTCGACGATGACGGCGACGAGTGGCTGCTCTGGACCCGCACGGAGCCCCAGCACGCGAAGTGGGAGCGCGACGCGGTCGGAGCGGCCTCGCGCCTGGCCCACGTCCTCACCCACACGCTCGCTCGCTGGCGGCTGATGCAGTCCCACCAGGACCTGACGATGTTCTCCCAGGCGGTCGCCCACGACCTCCGCGCCCCCCTGCGCACCATCGCGAGCAGCGCCTCGTTGCTAAACGAGCGGCGCGACGTCCTCGACGACGAAGGCCAGGCTTTCCTCGCCCGCATCGCCGAGACCGCCGAGCGCATGGCGGTGATGCTCGGCGGCCTGCTCGAGCTCTCGACAACCGACGCCCAGACCGAGCGGCCCGGGTGCGACGCCGAACGCGCCCTCGACGAGGCCCTGCAGAACCTCGCGCCCGACATCGACGACTGCGCCGGCGAGATCGTCCGCGACCCGCTGCCGCGCCTCGCCGTGCCCCATCCGTCGCTGGTCCTGCTGTTCCAGAACCTGGTCGGCAACGCCCTGAAGTTCCGCCGCGATGGCGTGCCGCCCCGCGTCGAGGTCCGCTACACGAGGGACGGACGGTACGGCGTGCTGCGCGTGCGCGACAACGGGGTCGGCTTTCCGCAGGAGCGCGCCGACCACGTCTTCGCCCCGTTCGCGCGGCTGGAGCCCCAGCGCACCGGCGGGACGGGCCTCGGCCTCGCGATGTGCAAGCGCGTCGTCGAGCGCCACGGCGGAAGCATCGCCGCGGAGTCCCAATCTGGGCAGGGTTCCGTGTTCCGGGTGACCCTCCCGCTCGGCTAGCTTGGCTACGCCTGCGCGACGCTGAAGGTGAAGACGCTGCCCTCGTCCCTGACAGAGCTGACGGCGATCGTTCCGCCGTGGAGCTCGACCAGTCGCTGGCAGATCGCCAGCCCCAGCCCGGCGCCCTTGTCCGCCGCTCGGTTCCGACCGCGGATGAAGGGTTGGAAGATGCGCAGGAGGTCCTCCTCGACGATGCCCTGCCCGTTGTCCTCGACCCGAAAGCGCCAGAGCCCCCCCGCGTCCTCGACGCCGAGCTCGATGCGCGGTGGCCGGGCGGGGGATCGGTAGCGCAAGGCGTTCCCGAACATATGGCGCAGGATCAGCGCGAGCATCTCCGGGTCGGCGCGCACGGAAGGCAGCGCTCCGTGGCTGATCTCTGCGCCGCTCTCGGCCAGCCGCTCCCGCAGCTCTCCGCGCAGCCTGGAGACGACCGCCGCGACGTCGCAGTCCTCGCGCTGCGGGGGATTCTGGCCGGCCCGCGCGAAGGCGAGCAGGTCGTCGATCAGGCGACCCATGCCGCGCGCGCCCTCGACGGCGAAGCGGATGTACTGGCGCGCGTCGTCGTCGAGCTGGGGACTGTACTCGGCCTCGAGCAGCTCGCAGAAGGAGGAGACGGCGCGGAGGGGAGCGCGCAGGTCGTGCGAGGCGACGCTCGCAAAGCGCTGCAGCTCGCGCCGGGCGGCCTCGAGCTCACGGGTCCGGTTCCGCAACGCCAGCTCGAGCTGGTCCTTCGCGCGCTGCAGCGCGCGGCGGTCGGCGACGAGCCCGCCGATCTCCCACCAGGTCGAGCGCAGCTGGCCGACCCTGCCCGTCGGATCACGGACCGGGACGAGACCGACGGCGACCTCCCGCAGGCTGCCATCCAACGCCCGCACGGCCAGGCTGACCCGCTCGGCGACGCCTCTGGCGAGGCACGCCTCGAGCACGCGCCGCGCCTCGTCATGGGAGTCTTCCGGGAAGAGCTCGCGCGCCGGGGCGCCGAGCACCGCCTCGCGGCTCTTCCCGAGCAGCTCGCAGAGCGCCCGGTTGCACCGGAGCACCAGCTCGCTGTCGGCATCGATCACGCAGCTGGGATCCGGCAGACCATCGTACAGCTCGGCGGCCGCGTCGCGCGCGCTCTCGAGGCGGGCGCGCTCGCGCTCCAGGCCTTCCGCCATCGCGTTGAGCGCGTCCGCCAGGCCCGTGGGGTCCGACGTGGCGGGGACGCGGTGCGCGAGGTCGCCGCTGCCGAGCGCACGCGCGCTGGCGGCGAGCGTGTCGAGCGGCCGGGCCAGCTGCCGGGCGAGGAGGATCCCCCAGAGCAGCCCGAGGACGAGACCGAGGACGCAGAGCAGGGCGGCGCGCCAGCCGGCGCCGCCGAGAGCGGGCAAAGCGAGCGCCAGCGCGGCCTGCAGAGCGACGAGCGCGACGACGAGACTCACCGCCCACGCGATGATGCGCCGCCGCAAGCGACCTCGCCGCCCCGTCATGCACGACTCCTCGGAGCGGACAGGGAGCCTCGCCGCAGACGGCGCGCTGCTTCCAGCAGATCCAGCATCGGAATCGCCAATTGCGACATCTCAGCAACTACCATCAGGCCCTGATGGTACACCAATCGTCACGGCCCGCAAGCCCGAGCGGGCTGGATCGGCGCCGCGCCGGGACCGGCCCGTGCACCTCACCCGCAGCTCGCGTCCCTTCCGCCTCTACCAGAATAGAGTTGACGGGACAAGTAGCGAGAACAAAACTGCAGGGGGGAGAAACGGATCCCGACCCGGGGCTGAAGCATGGAGGACCGGTGGAAGAGACGATCCCCCTCCTCCTGGTCGACGCGGAGGAAGCGGACGCCTGGAACCTGCGCCGCGACATCTCCCGCGCCGACCCGCGCTACGAGATCGTCGCCGTCCGGTCCCTCGGCGAGGCCCGACACGCCACCGCCGCCGGCGACTTCCGCTGCGTGCTGTCGGCCAATGCCCTGCCCGACGGCAAGGCCGCCGACCTGCTCGCCGAGCTGGGGCCGCACGGCATCCCGCTGATCGTGCTTTCCCCCCGCTGGGACGCCCGCCTCGCGCAGCGTCTGCTGTCCGCGGGCGCGGACGACTTCGTCGTGCGGCCCGAGACCGACACCGCGCGCCTCGTGCGGGCGATCGAGCTCGCGGTCTGGCGCTTCCAGACGCGGGAACCGGACCTGACCAGCCTGATCCTCCACACGCCACCTCCGACCCCGCGCCCCGACGATCCGGAGGCGCGCGCGAGCGGCAGCTACGGGACCGCCTCGGCGGCGCTGCTCGTCCGCCGCGCCCGGCTGCTCGCCCGGCTCGAGGCGCGCGCCGGCTTCGACGAGGGCTTCCTCGACCGCAACAGCGTGGGCGATCTGTACGCGCTGGCCCCGGCCCTCGGCTGGACGGAGCACCGCCTGGCCCAGGAGACCGCGGATGCTCTCGGCCTGCCCCTCGTCACCGACGTCGATGAGGCGAGCGTCGACTTCCGCTTCCTGCCGCCCGCCATCACCGCGCTGAAGCGCCGCATCCCGCTGGACGATGGCTGCCACCGCCGCCTGATCGTCGCGAACCCCTACGACCCCGACCTGGTGAGCTTCCTCGAGACCCACGCCCTCGGCCTGCAGATCGCCGCCCCGTCGACCATCGCGAGCTACCTCGCGCGCCCGCTCCACGCGCCTCCGGGAGAGGAGGACGAGCCGCTGCCGGTGCTGCCCGGGCTGCGCGTGCTGCGCAAGCTCGGCGCGGGCGGCACGGCGGTCGTGTACCAGGCGACGCAGGAGGTGCTCGAGCGCGATGTCGCCGTCAAGGTGCTGGCCGCCGACACCAGCACGCGCACCCAGCGGGAGCGTTTCCGGCGCGAAGCGCAGGTGCTCGCGCTGCTCGACCACCCCGCGATCATCCGCATCTACGACACCTTCGAGCGCGACGGCGACCAGTACAACGTGATCGAGTACGCGAGCGGCGGGAGCCTGCACGAGGTCCTCGCGCGCCACGGCCCGCTGCCCGAAGAGATCGCCGCCTCCATCGTCGCGACCGCTGCAGAGGCGCTGTGGTCCGCCGCGCGGCACGGCATCGTCCACCGCGACGTCAAGCCGGGCAACCTGCTGCTGACCAGCGAGGG
>JAUIEM010000597.1 GCA_030428695.1 bacterium | reverse complement strand
CGAGCAGGCCCGCTTCGACCAGCTCGGACATGCCGGTCGGGTACCGCTCGTGCGCCGCGTGGTGTGCCTCGAGGGCCGCCCCGGCCGTCCACAGCTGCTGCAGGAGCGCCATCAGCTCCCGCTCATACACGACCCCGACCCCGCGGGCGTAGACCCCCCGGGTGGGACGGGCATAGAAGATGCTCCAGACCTGGACCAGCCCGAGCACCCCGATCAACACGACCATCACCGCGAGCTTCAGCCTGCGCTGGGCGGTGCTCACCCGCCGCCGCTGCTGCTGAGCCTGCTCGCGCACCGCCTGCTCGGTCGGCTTCGCCGCGAGCTCGGGCTGCAGATCCTGGAAACCACAGGCCTTGCAGAACAGCTGGGAACTCTTCTGGGAGCGGTAGAAGCGCATCACGTTGTCCGCCTCCGCACAGGCGGTACACAACGTCACCCCGCAGCCGCTGCAGACAGCGGCGGCGGAGCGCTCGGGATGGTTCTTGCAAGCAGGCATCAGGTCTCCCTGCCGGGCGCCCGCCGGACCGGGGATCGATCAGGACGTGGCGGCGGGTTTCTGCGCGCTAGCATACATGTTATCGATCAAGTCTGCATGACGGTCGAGGACGACCTTGCGTTTGACCTTCAGGGATGCGGTCAGGAAGCCGTTCTGCGGCGTCATCTCCTCGACGATGCGGAAGTACTTGATCGTCTCATAGCTCGCCAGCGTCGTGTTGACCTCGTCGATGTGCGCCTGGACGGCGGCCTTGACCGCCTCGCCCTGGGGATCGGCCGCGACGCCCTGCTGCTTCGCCCAGTCCTGCAGCTCTTCGGAGTCGATCGCGATCAGCGCCGTCACGTAGTTGCGCGTGTCGGCGACGGTCACACACTCCTGGATGATCGGCAGGATCTTGACCCGCCCCTCGAGCTTGGCCGGCGCGATGTACTTCCCGCCGCTGGTCTTCATCAGCTCCTTCTTGCGGCCGGTGATCTTGACGAAGCCCTCGCTGTCCATCGACCCGAGGTCGCCGGTGTGGAACCAGCCCTCGTCGTCGAAGGCCTTGTCGGTGGCCTCGGGCCGGTTCAGGTAGCCGGAGGTGATGTTGCGGCCCTTGGCGAGGATCTCACCGTCCTCGGCGATCTTGATCTCGATACCGGGGAAGGCGACGCCGACCGTGCCGAGCTTGAAGCGGTCGGGCAGGTTGCTGGTCAGCCCCGGGCAGGTCTCGGTCAGCCCGTAGGCCTCGAGCACGTTCAGCCCCCAGGCGAGGAAGAACTCGTGGACCTCGACGTTCAGGGGCGCCGAGCCGCTGAGCAGGATGTGCGCGCGGTCGAAGCCGAGGGCCGCCCGCAGCTTCGACAGCACGAGCTTGTCGGCCAGCTTGAACTTCAGCTTCGTGAAGAAGGGCACCGGCTGCCCCTTCGAGCGGTACGGGATCGTCGCCTTGCCCGCGTTGATCGCCCAGTGGAAGAGCTTCTGGCGGACCGGCGGGGCGCCCGCGACCTTGGTCTCGATCTTCGACTTCATCTTCTCGTAGACCCGCGGCGCGGCCGGGAAGAAGCTCGGCCGACACTCCTTGAGGTCGTCGGCCAGGGTCGGGATGCTCGACACGACGATCGGCGCGTCGAAGTACGGCCCGGAGAGCTCGATCAGGCGCCCGAAGGAGTGGGCGAGCGGCAGGAACAGGTCGAGCCCGCCCTCACGCATCTCTTCGCCCATGATGTTGTTCTTCTCGACGGACTCGAGCATCGCGAGCATGTTGTCGTGGGTCTGGATCACGCCCTTCGGCGGACCGGTGGTGCCCGAGGTGTAGGTGTAGGTCGCGGTGTCGTCGCGCTTGCCTTCGGAGCGTTTCTCGCGCTCTTCGGCGGTCTCTTCGAGCTTCTCGCCGCCGCGCTTCTCGAGGTCGGCGAGGCTCTCCCAGTCGTCGCCGTCGCAGCCATCGGGGTTCATCACGACGATGTGCCGGACCTTGACCTGGTCGGCCGCGTACTTCTTCTCGAAGAACTCGAAGCCCTCGCGGAAGGTGCGCACCTTCTCGAGCTGGTCCTTGTCCTCGACCACCGTCACCAGGCTGCCCGTGTCGACGTGCAGGTAGCCGGCCTCGTCCGGGAGCAGGGTCGCGTAGACCGGCACGGTCCGCAGCCCGACGGTCAGGCAGGCGAAGTCGACCGCCATCCAGTCTTCGCTCGTGTTGCCGATGATCGCGACGTGGTCGCCCTTCTCGAGCCCGCCGGGGATCGTCATCAGCCCGGCGGCGATGCGCGCCATGCGCTTGCCGAGCTCGTTCCAGCTGACGTCCTTCCAGGCGCCGTTCCGCTTGACGCGAAGCGCGGGGCGGGACCCGCTCTCGCGGATGCGGCGCAGGAGCATCCTTCCAATCGTGGTATCCATCGAGGACCTCGAACCTGTGCGCGGTCTGCGCGGCTTCGACGGCTCGCGCCGCCACGGATTCCGGGTGAGCGCGCCCGGTGTGGGACGCGGTCGTTCAACAAGGTGTGCCCCGGGGCGGCTAGTGTACCAATCCGGTCGGGGATGCCCAGAGATGACGGTAGATTTCTGACGTTTCGGGGAGATGGGGAAGGCGGGCGATGCCTGGTACACTGCAGGCATCCTTCTGCCGGAGACCACACCGATGGCGCGCCTCTTCCCGCTCGGCCTCTTCCTCTTCGCCTGCCTTCCCCTCGCCGCCGACGACTGGAGCCAGTTCCTCGGCGAGCACCGCGACGGCCACAGCGGCGAGACCGGCATCCTCCAGACCTGGCCCGAGACCGGGCCGCCCGAGCTGTGGCGGGCCGAGGTCGGGCCCGGCTACGGCGGCGCCGCGATCGCGGGCGGCGCGGTCTTCCTGTTCGACCGCGAGGACGATGCGCGCAACGTGCTGCGCTGCTTCGACCTCGCCAGCGGGGAGGAGCGCTGGCGCCTCGTGCACGACGCCCCGGGCCGGGTGAGCTTCAACGGCTCGCGCACGGTGCCGGCGGTGGCGGCCGAGCGCGTGTTCGCCACCGATCCCTTCGGCCACGCGATCTGCGCCGACCGGGCGACGGGCGCGCTGGTCTGGGAGGTCGACTTGATCGAGGACTTCGCCGGCGAGCCCCCGCGCTTCGCCTACGCCTCCTCGCCCCTGCTCGTCGGCGACGCGGTGATCCTGACGGCCCTCGGCCCGGAGGTGGGCCTGGCCGCGTTCGGCCAGGAGAGCGGGGAGCTGCTGTGGAAGACCGAGAGCGTCGGCGGCGAGAGCTACTGCTCCCCCGCCCTGCTCACCGTGGCCGGTCGCGAGCTGGTCGTGTTCGTCGGACGCGGGGGCCTGTACGGCTTCGACCCGGCGAGCGGCGAGACCGTGCTGCACACCGAGGCCTACGCCCCCGGCGCGCCGATTCCGGCCCCGACCGCCATCGACGGCGACCGCTTCCTGGTCACCTCCGGCTACAACGGGGGCACGAAGCTGCTCCACATCGAGGCCGCGGACGAGGGCTTCGCGGTCTCGGAGCTGTTCGCGATCGAGAAGGACGGCGCGCAGCTGCACCAGCCGCTGTTCGTCGACGGCTTCTTCTACGCCAACTTCAACCGCGACGAGAACATCAAGGACCCGGCCGGCCTGGTCTGCCTCGACCTGGAAGGGAACGTGCGCTGGCAGACCCGCGCCACCCCCGGGATCGAACGCGGCAACGTGATCACCGTCGACGGCCACCTGCTGATGCTCGGCGGGGAGGACGGCGTCCTCCGGCTGGTGCGGCCGGACCCCGAGGGCTATGTGGAAG
>JAUIEM010000596.1 GCA_030428695.1 bacterium | reverse complement strand
CCGGCTGCGGCTTCTGCACCTTCCCCCACGCCGCTTTCCAGCGCGACCACGCGCGGCGCTGCACGCGCGCGGTCTGCGCCGAGATCGAGGCCCTGCACGCCCGGCTTCCCAGGCTCTTCGAGCGCCGCGTCGAGGCCGTCTATCTCGGCGGGGGCACCGCCAACCTGACGCCGGAGGACGAGCTCCGCGCGCTGCTCGCGACGCTCCAGGACCGCTTCGACCTCCGCGAGGCGGAGCTGACCCTCGAGGGCGTGCCGGTGTACTTCGCGGTCAAGGAGCACCGCCTGCTCGACCTCCTCGCGGAGTGCTGCGAGGTCGGGCAGCTGCGCATCAGCATGGGCGTGCAGACCTTCGACCCGGACTGGATCGAGCGCATGGGGCGCCAGGCCTACGGCGACCGCGAGCTGGTCGGCGGCATCGTCGAGGCGGCCCACGCGCGCGGCCTCCGCGTCTCGGCCGACCTGCTCTGCAACCTGCCGGGCCAGGAGCTCGGGGCGATGGAGGAGGACGTCGACACCGCCATCGCGCTCGGCCTCGACCAGATCTGCCTCTACCATCTCGTCCTCTTCGAGGGCCTCGGCGTGCCCTGGGCGGAGGATCCGACGATGCTCGGCGCCCTGCCCGCCAACGACCGGGCCTTCGAGAGCTGGGCGGCCCTGCGGCGGCGCCTCCTCGAGGCCGGCTACCTGCAGACCACGCTGACCAACTTCGAGAAGGTCGCGGTCCACGCCTCCGCCGGGCGCTTCCGCTACGAGGCCTGCAGCTTCGCGCCCGCCACCTTCGACGGCCTCGGCTTCGGTCCGGGCGCGATCACCAGCCTGCAGGACTTCGCGGACGAGACCTTCGTCAAGCTGCTCAACGCCGGCGACCCCGCACGCTACGGCGCCCTGGTCGAGGCCGGAGGCTGCGCCCACACCCGCCGCTTCCACGGCTACCCGACCGACCTGCGGCTGCTGTTCCTGACCCGCAGCCTCGCGGCGCTCGGCATCGACCCGCTCCTCTACCGCCACCTGTTCGACAGCACGCTGCGGCGCGACTTTCCCGGCATCCCCGGCGTCCTCTCCAAGGCCGGCCTGCTGGTCGAGGACGCCCGCGGCTTCCGGCTCAGCGAGCGGGGGATGTTCTTCGCCGACAGCGTCGCCGGCCTGCTCGCCTGGCCGCGCACGCAGAATCTCCGCGGGCTGCAGGGCTTCGCGCGGGACTACGACCGGAACGAGAGCCTGGCGGCCCGTTCCCCGATGGGATGACGCCGATGCGCTCACGTCTCTTCGGCCCCTTCCGTCCCGGCCCTTGGCGCGGCGGCCTGCGCATCTTCGCCGGAGGGCTTGCGGCCTGCGCGGTCGCGCTCGTCGTGGTGCAGGCCCTCGAGCTGCTGTTCGAGGGGCGGCTCGCTTCCGAGGGCTGGGTGGAGGCTCTCGACCACCTCGCGCTCGTGATGGTCCTGGTCACACTGCTGGCGGGCTGGTGGGTCGCGCGGGACGTGGACGAGCACGAGTCCCGCCGCGACGCCTGGCAACGCCGTTTCGGCGAGCCTCCCGAGCGGGCCTGGCGTGTGCGCCTGCGCGGCGGAACCTGGAAGAACAAGAGCGAGGTCTGGCTGGGCACCGATCGGCACCGCCTGCTGCTGGTCCCGATCGGCCGTGGCATCGAGGCCTTCGGACTGGCACGGGACTGGCCCCTGGAATGGATCGAGGGGCTGGAGGTCGAGTGGTCGGGGCGGGTCCCGCGGCTCGACATCGCCCTGCGCGGCGGGACCACGCTCGGCCTCTTCGTACCCCGGCCCCGGCCGCTGCAGGCTTGGTTGCAGACGCGCTGTCAGCAGGTCGATCCGACGGCGGCCCCGGCGGGCGACGTCAAGCCGTGACCTGGCGGCCTCTTCCCCCTCCGCGCGCAGCTTTGTCGCTTCCCATGCCCCCAGCCACGTGCTACCATACCCCGGATTGTCGCGACGAGGAGATCGGGAGGCGATGGGAGCTCCACACGGTGAATTCACCCGCAAGTTCGACCGGGACATCCTCAAGCTCCCCGGCTCCGAGGAGCGGGAAGCGAGCGCGAAAGCGCGGCAGGAAGCGAAGAAGAACGAGCTCCTCGAAGCCGAGCTCGCCAAGATCGAGGGCCTCCTGCAGTACCGTAAAGACTGGCTCAAGCAGCGTTTCGCGAACATCGCGGTCACGAAGCCCGAGGGCAAGCGCGGCCTCCTGCTGACCCTGGGAGAAGGCCCGGAGCAGGCCAGCCTCGAGTTCGTCTACCGGCTGAACGACTCGAAGCTCGCGGTGCTGCTCGAGAGCCGCACCGGCACGGACGCGAAGAAGCTGTACGACTACACCTCCTTCCCCGCCGAGAAGGTCGAGTACGACCGCGCGAAGAACTTCATCGAGGCGAAGATCCTCGAGTTCGCGCGCGACTACGCGACCTGAGCCGACTCGGAACGCCCCCCCACCGCCCCAGACGCTACAGCTGCAGACCGCGCAACACCCTCCGGGTGCCGGCGGCCATCGGCCGCGTCTGGCGCGCTTCGTCGAGCGGCAGCCAGCGCGCGTCCAGCTCGTCGGTGACGACGGGATCCGGGCGCGTCAGGCTGAGAATGCAGAAGTTCGTCACCGCGTAGCGCTTGCCCGGGACGCCGCTGACGAACACGGTCTGCGCCTGGTGTACGGCCCGGCTCGGAGCCCGCACGCCGGTCTCCTCCTCGAGCTCGCGCAGGGCGGCCTCGAGCAACGTCTCGCCGGGCTCCACCCGGCCGCCCGGGAAGGCCCAGTAGCCGGGCCAGGGCCCGACGAGCCGGCGGCCGAGCAGGACCTGGGCGCTCGGCGTGTGTACCAGGCAGACCGAGGCCGCCCGGCCGCAGCCGTCGTCGATCTGCGGCAACACGAGCCGCGTCGGCTCCTCCGCATCCGGCCGGCAGCCCCGGGCGACGAACCAGGGCCGCGCCGCGGGCCGCACGCGCACGGCCGCCGCGCGCTCCTGCAGGAGCTCGAGGGCGCGGTCGCCGTAGCCGCGCCCGCGCTGGTCCTCCGCGATGCCGAAGGACACCGACGCCCCGTCCTGCCACAGCCCGACCAACGCTCCCTCGCTGACGATCGCGCGCGGCTCGCGCAGCTCCGGGGCGGCGGCGCACAGCTCCGGCCAGCGGCGCTCGAACGCTTCCCCCTGCTCTGGCCGCAGCCCGAGCAGCGCGCCCCCCGCGGGCAGGCGGAGGGCGAAGCCCGCCTCCGGGGCTGCGCCGGCCAGCCCCGCCCGGGCGAGCTCGGCGTACAGCTCCGCCCCGGCCGCCGCGCTGTCGAGGGGCCGCCTGCAGGCGCTCGGTCGCGCGTCGAGCACCAGGGCCCGGGGCGCGTGGACGAGCTGCAAGCCGGGCAAGCGCGGCTCGAGCCAGGCCCGCAGCCGCGGCAGGGGCAGCGCGTCGCCGAGCCCGGGCAGGCGAGGGGCCACCGGCCCGTCGGCCGCCGGCGCGGCGGCTGCCCCCCCGGCGTGGCGCTCGAACAGCAGCGCGACGAGCGCCTCGGCGACCGCGGCGCGGGGTCCCTCGAGGGGGAAGGCCCCCTCCTCGACGACGGCCCGCACGGGATGGGTGTCCCCGCCGAGCCGGCGCATGTCGTTGGCGACGCACAGGTCGAGCGCGCAGCTGCGCAGCTGCGCGCGGGCGGTGGCGTCGAGCGCGGCGCGGGAGACCCCGGACAGCAGCTTGAAGCCGACCAGCGTGCAGGCGGGCCCGCAAGCCTCGCGCAGGGATGCGAGCAGCT
>JAUIEM010000117.1 GCA_030428695.1 bacterium | reverse complement strand
TCACGATCGACGGCACCACCGGCACCAACTTCGCCCTGACCGAGAGCGACCCGGCCGACTCGTCCGCCACGGTCACCGTCGACCTGGTCGGCGGCACCGGTCCGGTGCAGTTTGGCGTCGAGATCTCCGATCCGAACAAGCTCTCGGCCGACACCCACAACGTGGTGTTCCAGCCGGGCAGCACCCAGGAAAGCTTCACCATCTTCGCCCTGCAGGACAGCGACTACAGCGACAACACCGTCGAAGTCCGCCTCCTCGGTGGCGTCGACGGGCAGGTGATCCAGGGCGTGTTCACGGTCGTGATCACCGACGACGAGGAAGTGATCACTGCGACCCTGAGCCCGGACGGCGACGACCTCGACGAAGGCTCCTCGGTGACGATGACGATCACCCTGAGCGAGCCGGTCCCGGTCGGCTACGGCGACCTGACCTTCCAGATCAGCTCCGACGACCCGAGCAACGTCGACCCGAACAGCCAGAGCGTGACGATTCCCGAAGGCAGCGACACCGCGACCTTCGACGTCACCGCGGTCGACAACGAAGGTTACGAGCTGCCGCAGCTGAGCACGATCACCGTCACCGCCTCGAACAATGGTCAGCAGATCTCCGCGGCGGCCGACGTCAACGTCCTCGACCTGGACGTCTTGCCCGATCTGCAGCTCACACTCGTGGGAGGCGATACCGCGCTCGCGGAACCCGGTGACTCGGTGGAGGTCCAGGTCACGGCAGTCAACCTGGGCACCGCGCCCCACGCTCCGATCGCGCTGTCGATCAGCAGCTCGGACGACGCCGCCGTTGCCCTCGGCTCCGACGCGCTGTCCTTCGCCGACTCGACCGACACGGGCTCGTTCTTCGCCTACGCCGTCAACGACCTCGACTTCACCGACGAGCAGGTGACCGTCACCGTCAGCGGCACGATCCACGGCGTGCAGATCACCCGCTCCCTGACCTTCACCGTCCAGGACGACGACGTCGCCCTCGAAGCCGCCTTCAGCCCCTCGCTGACGACGATCGCGGAAGATTCCACCGAGGTCTACGACCTGGTGCTGAACCAGCCGGTCCCCGTCGGTGGTGGTGACCTGTACCTGACCGTCTTCACGACCGACCCCTCCGCCCTCGTGGTCTCCGGTGACAGCTTCAACCTCGTCATCCCGGAAGAGTCGAGCAGCATCTCGCTGCGCCTGACCGCTCCGATGGACGCCGACCGCGTCGACGAAGAGGTGATCATCGCCGTCTCCGGTAACACCGCGGCTGGTTGGAACCTCAACCACCTCGACCAGATCACCGTCATCGACAACGACACGATCGAGTTCGGTTGGGAGCTCTCCGGTCCCGCGCAGCCGCTGCCGGGCCTGGCGACCGAGACCCTCAAGGTGTTCCTGACGGCCGAGCCGGCCAACGGCCAGCCGATCACCTTCTATATCTTCCCCGAAGACTTCGAGGCCCTGAACCAGGTCAACCTCGACAACGACGAGTTCGAGATCGAGTTCACCCTGAGCTCGACCGCGGACACCGCGCGGATCGGCCTGATCCCGACCCCGCAGAGCGTGTTCCCGCCGTTCGGCCTCGACGACGTCTTCGACGTGATCGCCTCGTTCGGCGCGCTGAACAACCGTCAGACCTTCGTGACGATCCAGCTGCAGGTCGACGGCGTCTGGGAGACCGAGTTCGTGCCCCTCGCCCTCGGCGCGGTCAGCCGCCTCGAGACCCCGGGCCTGTCGCCGAACGGCGTGTCCTGGCCCTCGGGCGTGCTCGAGCTGCTCGACAGCGACGACCCGAACGACTCGCCCGAGATCAACCAGGCCGTGTTCGGCTTCCTCGGTGAGTCCGACCCGACCGAGCTGGCCAACCCCGGCTTCTCGCAGGCCGCCGACGCCCACCTGTTCCTGACCGGCTTCAGCACCGAGATCGGACAGTACGGCTTCGAAGCCCCCGAAGGCCCGCCCGTCTGGCAGGACATCCGCTCCTTCCCGTTCCCGATCAACGCCGATCGCGACCTCGGGACGGCTGCCCAGCTCTGGCTCGGTCGTGACCCGGGTACCTCCGACCTGCTCGTGTACGGCGACGTGCTGAGCAACGTGACCCTGGCGCTCGGTGCGGAGAACCAGCGCGACGGCTCGACCCCGACCGTGCACAACATCAACACGGGTCGCTCCGAAACCCTGCTGGTGGTGACCGCGCTCAATGACCAGATCGCTGCGGCCCGCGTGATCGACACGGACACCGTGATCCTCGAGCTGACCGCGGCCAGCGGCTCCTACTCGGGCCACACCATCCTGACCGGCGGTGGCCCGGCCTACAGCCCGACCCCGCAGCTCGTCAACGACTCGATCGCCCTGACGATCTTCGGTGACGGCACGACCGACACCCTGGCTGCGATCTCCCTCGAGAGCCTCGCGGTCGGCTCGGTGACCGACGTGGCCGAGTACGAGTTCCCGGGCCTCGGCTCGATGCCCGTCGTGCTCCACCCGGACACCGTCCTGTTCCTGACCGATCCCACCGGCACGGCCGTGCTCGGCACCGTCAGTGGCGGTAACATCGCCCGCATGACCGGTACGGGCCAGCCGACGGTCGACACCGTCCTGGTCGACACCGAGGTCGCGGTCGGCGACTACGTGAAGGGCACCGCGAGTGCCTGGCCTGTCGCCGTCAACGGCCGTCGCGCAGCGTTCGTCTCCGGTGCGAGCAACCTGTCCGTGGTCCACGCGACCAACATGTCCGTCGTCGACGTTCCGCTCGGCAGCGACGCCATGCAGAACATCCGCCCCGTCCCGGTCAGCACGACTGAAGGTGGCGCGGTCGTCGTCGCGAGCATGGGTGGCGACGGAGCCCCCGGCGGGGACGACGATCAGCTCCTGCTCGTCGGCACCGGCCTCGGTGAGGAAGCCGTTCTGGCGTCCGCGTTCGTCGGCTCCCTGATCGACGGTCCCGCCAGCCAGGTCGTCTCCCTCGGTGGCGAGGCCCCGCTGGTCGTGGTCTTCACCTCGAACGAGGCGGACGCCCAGGACTACATCACCTTCGTGCAGTTCCTGCCCGGCCCCGCGACGCCGTTTATCCGTCAGTTCGCGATCCCGGGTACGATCGGCGCCGATCCGATGCGCATGGTGCGCCCGGTCGGTAGCTCCCACGTCGCCGTCGGCTCCTCCGGCGCTGACGGAGAGTTCGGGACCGAGGACGACGAGATGTACGTGCTGCCGCAGCCGGTCTTCACGGCCGACCTGGCGGTGATCCGCGACGCCTCGCACGCCCTCCTGTTCAACGAGTTCTTCGAGGTGACGAGCATCCAGTTCGTGCTCCACACGACCGGCGTGCTGGCGCCCTCCGATATCTCGCTGAGCAACCTGACGCTCTCGACCGAGGCCGGCGTGTTCTTCGAGACCACCGACGTCTCGCTGCGCTTCTCGCCGGTCGGCAACCACTACCTCGGCCTGTCCGACCAGTTCATCGCCTCGATGGACTTCGACAGCCCGGTGATTCCGCTCGACTCCGCGGTCACGGTCACGGCGAGCTTCAACATCGCCCAGATCTACGGCCAGGAAGAGGACGCGCTGAATGACCAGGACGACGGCCCGCCGATGCAGCTGTTCGCCAACGGTGGTGACTACCTGGTCTTCGACTTCGACGACTTCACCGCCGCGGGTTCCTCGGGTGGTATCGGCTTCTTCGCCTTCACCGACGAGCTGAGCGCCGTCGGGGACATGCTGACCCTGACCGAGACCACCGAAATGGACTCCGTCGGTGTGATCTCCCTCGCGGCCACGCTGCCGAATCCCCGGATCTGGCACAACGTGCAGATCTACACGGGCGACGTGATCGGTGACTCCACCTATCTCGCCGGCGTGACCTTCATCGATTCGAACACCGGTGAGTTCGCGACCCTGACCAACTTCATCCTGACCCCGAGCGAAGGTTCGCTGCAGTCGAATGCGACGAACAACTTCATCTTCGAGCTCGGTGGCACCGGGACCCTGGGCCTGACCGGATCCTCGGGGTACGTCGGCGAGTTCGACACGATCGAGCTGACGTTCTTCTTCGAGAACGGAGGAGGCGGAGGAAGCTTGACCTTGGACGGGGTGTCCAACACACAACCCTAGCTAGCGTTGTGTGACCCCGTCGCCAGCGGGCGGAGCCTTCGGGTTCCGCCCTTTGGCATTTGTTGGGCCGCGACTGGACGAATCCGAGCGGATCGCCGATGCGTACCTGATGTACCGACCGTGATGGACAACCTGGAGCGAGAGGGCGTTCGGCGCCCGCGCCGCAATGGAGGAGTGCAATGCGCTACGTGTGGGTGATCGTCGGGCTCGGACTGCTCGGCTGCCAGATGACGGGAGACCAGACGCCGTCGCTCTACGAGCGGCTGGGGGGCGAGCCGGCCATCCGCGCCGTCATCGAGAAGTTCGTCGCGCGCGCTGCCGCCAACCCCGCGGTCAACTTCACACGGGCGGGCACGCCCGCGGAGTGGGAGGCGACGCCGGAGAAGATCGCCCACCTGCAGGACCTGCTGGTCGAGTTCGTCGCCGAAGCGACCGGAGGCCCGCAGAAGTACTCCGGACGCGGCATGGCAGCCGCCCACGACAACATGCAGATCAACGACGCGGAGTTCGACGCGATCGCGGCCGACCTGCAAGCCGTGCTCGAGGAGATGCAGGTCCCGGCGCAGGAGAGCCAGGAGCTGCTCGAGATCGTCGGATCGACCCGCCGCGCCATCGTCGAGGTGCGCTGAGGTCGTCGCCAGCTCCACCCAGCCGCCCAGCGGCGACCTTCCCGGGCTAGCCGTCTGACACGCTCTCCGACACGGGGATCACCAGGGTGAAGGTGCTCCCCTCCCCCGGCCGGCTGTGGACGGCGACGTGGCCTCCATGCGCCTCGGTGATGTACTTGACCAGGGACAGCCCGAGCCCGGAGCCGGCGATGTCCTTGACCTCGTTCGCCTTCGACCGGTAGTAGCGGTCGAAGATCAGCGGCAGCTCGGCCGAGTCGATTCCGATGCCCCGGTCACTGACCTCCACCCGTACGGTGTCGTCCTGGACGTACGCGCGCAGCTTGACGTCCTTGTTGTCCCGCGAGTACTTGACCGCGTTGGTGAGCAGGTTGAGGACGGCGCTCGACAGGGCGTCGCGATCGACCGAGACCTGCGGCAGCTCGTCCTCGATCGTCGCCTCGAAGCTGCAGCCCTTCTGCGAGAAGCGGAACAGGTCGATGGTCTCCTCGAGCAGGGGACGCAGGTCGCCACGCACGAGCTCGAGCTCCTGCCGGCCCGCCTCCATGCGGGAGAAGGCGAGGATGTTCTGGACGAGCTGGTGCAGGCGGTTGGCCTCCTCGTGGATGAAGCGGTAGTACTCCTTCCTCCGCGCCTCGTTCTTGACGCGGCCGAGGGTCAGCATCTCCGAGAACATCCGGATCGAGGTCAGCGGCGTCTTCAGCTCGTGGGTGACGTTGGAGATGAACTCGTCGCGCAGCGACGAGAGCTCCGACGACTTGGTGACGAACTTGTAGACCGCGAAGAAGCACACCCCGACCGAAGCGGTCGCCATCGCGAGCAGCCCGAGGATCGAGTGGCTCAGGCCGGTGTTGCGGCGCACGCCGCCCATCAGGACCTCGATACGCCAGAACGGAAACAGCTCCGCGAAGCCCTCCGACGCAGAGATCTCGCGGCGCGCCGGTCGCTTCCCGTCGACGGTGCGGTCGGCGCTGTCGACCAGCAGGATGGTGTGCCCTTCCGCGCGCAGCGTGTCGAGGCGCGGCGCCGCGATCTCCGCGGTGACGCCGTGCAGATCGACCCGGAAGCCAAGCAGCAGCGGCGCTGCGCCCGGACGAGGCACGTGGCAGTAGGCGTAGAGGCGGTTCTCCTCCCCGTGCCGCGAGACGTGCTCGAACTGCAGCTCGGCCGACGCCCCGAAGCCGACGACAGACAGCACCTTCGCGCGGATCTCCTCGGCGAAGGCGATCTCCTGGAAGCGGGCCTCGCGCGCCGCCACCAGCCCGGCCCAGCGCTGGGGGTCGACCGGCTCGAGCGTCTCCTTCAGCTTGCGCCAGGCGCCCTCGAACTGGTCCTGGTTGACGCGGAACCGCCCATCGAGGAGATCGCGCGCCGTGGCCGCGAGCAGCTCTCCCGCGGCCGGTGCCTCGCCGCTGCCCAGCTGGATGTAGGCGAGCAGGAAGGCCGCCTCCAGCGGCACCGGCAGCCCGAGCGCCCGCGGCCGCGCGGGGACGTCGACCAGTCCCCGCAGGCTCTCCCGCGCCTCCTCCCAGCGGCCCTGGCGGAAGTACAGGGCGGAGAGCTCGACCTTCGCTTCGTCAGCGAGCCCCCCTCCCCCGGTGCGCAGGGCGAGGTAGATCTGCTCGGCGCGCAGGGGGTCGGAGTCTTCGAGGGAGAAGGCGAGGGCGATGCTCGGGTGGACCTCGTCGACCGTGACGGGCTTCGAGGTGTAGGGCGGCTCGGAGCGCGGAAGATCGAGCCGGTCCTCGGGATCCTCGACGAAGAAGCGATCGATCAGCGCCTCGGAGCTCTCCAGCCCGGCCATCGCGGTGCGCGCCCGGTCGAAATCCCCCGCGAGCAGGGCCGGAACGACCCGCTGCTGGCAGGCCTCGAACACGTCCTCCTCGACGATCGCGTAGTCGCGCAGGATCACGCCGAGCACCTCGCGGGCGACCACCCGGTTCTTGTCGCGCTCGAGCTCGACCCGGGCGAGCTGGTCGGCGTCGAGGGCGACGCCTCCGAGGTAGGCCATCGAGGCGACCGGCACCGCGAACAGGACCAGGCTGAGTAGCAGCAGGCGCTTGACGTCGATGGCGAGCCCTCCAGCGATGTACCGGATTATAGCGGGGCCGCGCACTTGATGCCCTGCCGGCCACGGCGTAGGCTGGCCCCTCTTCCCATCCACCCACATCCGAGGAGGGACTCTCGTGTCACTCGCTGGAAAGACCGTCCTGATCACCGGTTCGAGTCGCGGGATCGGCCGCGCGATCGCCCTGCGCTGCGCCGAGGACGGCGCGAACGTCGTCATCACCGGCAAGACCTCCGAGCCCCATCCGCGGCTCCTCGCCATCCAGCTCGACGTGCGCTTCGAGGACCAGGTGCAGGCGGCGGTGGACAAGGTCGTCAGCAGCTTCGGGGGCATCGACGTGCTGGTCAACAACGCCGGCGCGATCATGCTGACCCCGACCGAAGCGACGCCGATGAAGCGCTATGATCTGATGCACAGCGTCAACGCCCGCGCGGTCTTCCTGTGCAGCCAGAAGTGCCTCCCGCACCTGCGCAAGGCGGACAACCCGCACATCCTCAACCTCTCGCCGCCGCTCAACCTCAACCCGAAGTGGCTCGCGAACCACCTCGCCTACACGACCTCGAAGTACGGCATGACGCTCGCCACGATCGGTCTGGCGGCGGAGTTCCAGGGCGCGGGCATCGCGGTCAACAGCCTCTGGCCCCGCACCGCGATCGCGACGGCGGCGGTCGAGATGCTCGGCGGCGAGGAGCTCATGAAGGCGAGCCGGACGACGGAGATCATGGCCGACGCAGCCTACGCGATCCTGACGACGCCGAGCCAGGAGCTGACCGGCGAGGCCTTGGTCGACGAGGACTTCCTGCGCACGAAGGGCGTCGACGACTTCGAGAAGTACCGGATCTCCGACGGCGAGCTGCTGCCGGACTTCTTCCTCGACTGAGGGCCCGGCAGCGGATCACCGGGCCCTCGACCGGAGAGCGCGTCGCGCACGGCGCCGAACGCTGTCAGCGCCTGATCGAGCACTGGGTGCAGGGCACTGACCCGGACCCGGAGGATGGCAGCGACTGACCGCGGCGAGGAACAGCGAAGCGAGCAGTTGTTCGGCCGTTCAGCTCAGGGTCAGCTCGCGGGGCTTGAACTGCAGGTAGTCGCAGCTGAGCAGCTGGTACTTCACGCCCCGGCGCTTGCCTTTGAAGCCCTTGATCCAGCCCGGCTCCCCGTGCAGGTGCCCGTACACGCACAGGCGCGTGCCTGTCGCCTCGATCTGGTCGCTCAGGGCGGTCGGCTTGTCGTGCTCGATCAGTGGCGGGTAGTGCATCAGGCAGATCGGCTCCTTGTCGCCGCGCTGCTTCTGCATCGCCTCGATCGACAGCCGCAGCCGCGAGACCTCACGCTTGAAGATGCGCTCCCAGTCCTTCGGGTCGTCGCCTTCCTGTGGCGTGACGTCCCAGCCGCGGCCGCCGAAGAAGATGTAGTCGTCGAGCACGATCGCGTTGTTCTGCAGGGCGTAGACCCCGTCGGGCAGCATCGAGCACAGCTTCTTGTAGCTGTTCCACCAGAAGTCGTGGTTGCCCTTGCAGATGATCTTCCGCCCGGGCAGCGCGCCGAACCACTCGAGGTCGGCGAGCACCTCGCGCGCCCGCAGCGCCCAGCTGAAGTCGCCGGGCACCAGCACGATGTCGTCCTCGCCGATCATCGCGCGCCAGTGCTCTTCGATCTTGAGCCAGTGTTTGTCCCACTTGTCGCCGAACACGGCCATGTCCTTCGACTTCGGATCGTCCAACCCGAGGGACAGGTGCAGGTCCGAGATCCCGAACAGGGCCATCGCGCGCTCCTTGATGCCGGCGGTCGAAGAGGATTGTACCGGGCCGGGCGGCGCGGACAAGGAGGGCTCACTGGTACAGGGTGTAGATCCCCGAGATCACGATCGACAGTCCGCCGAGGGCCGTCAGCGGATGCCAGCCCATCACCACCCCGACGACGAACAGGATGGCGGGCAGGGTGCAGAGCTTCACCCAGCGGTGGAAGCGTTCGCCGTGCTTCCGCTCCTCCTCGCTGGTCGACACCGCCAGCCCCCGCCCCGACGGCCCGAGCTCGACCTCGACCCGGCCGTGGCGCAGCTCATCCCGGATCGTGCGCAGCGAGGTGCGCACGTTGGCGGCGGTCGCCGGACGGCGGAAGGGCTCGGGCTCGAGCAGCCGGTCGAGCAGCTTCGCCCACAGCCAGTGGGCCTGCGGGCGCACGGCTCCGAGGGGTTTGATCTCGGTCGGGATCTGCCCGGTCAGCATCAGGAACAGCAGCTTGCCGACCGCGTACAGGTCGGTCCGTGCGTCGACGGCCGCGCCCGGGGTCGCCTGCTCGGGCGCCGCGTAGGGGCCCGTCGCCGCCACCGGCCCCGCGAAATCGACCAGCTTCCAGCGCCCCGCCTTGTCACACAGCAGGTTCGACGGCTTGAGGTTGCCGTGCACGACGCCGTTGCGGTGGGCGAGATCGAGGGCCTCGAGCAGCGGCTCGAGGACGTCGAGCACTTCCCCCTCCGGCAGCCCGTTGCGGTGCTGGCGCAGGTGCTCGGTCAGGTTGTAGCGCAGCACCGCACGCACCCGGTGTGGCTGCGGCTCGGTCCTCGGGCTTCCACACAGGATGCCGGGGTGCTCGAGCGCGGCGGGCCGGGTCTGGTCGTGCAGCGCGCAGCCCGGGAGCGGGATCTTCACCGCCGCCTCGTGCTTCTTGGAGCGCGCGCGGTAGACGACGGCGCGCGGCCCCTTGCCGAGGGCCTTCTCGAGGAGCCAGGGACCGAAGCGCGCACCGACCGGGACCGGCAGCGGCCCCTCGATGGCCGGCGTGCGGCGCGGCGGCCGTTTGCGCGTGGTCTTGCGGGTGGTGGAATCCACGACGTGCCCCTCGACGGGTCCCCACCCCATGATAGGGCAGCGGCTCCCGTTTGTCTGCCCCGCCCCCGCGACGCCGCCAGCGGAGCCGTCGGACGAGAGGAGCACACGACGCTGTCGCGCGGAAGCAGCGCGGGTCTCCCATCGTCCTACGGGGCGGCGGAGCCGCGACGGAGGACACCGCGCAGGTAGGCGCGTGCCCGCTCGAGGGGCGTCGCGGCGCGCGTGCTCCCGTGCAGCGCCAGGGCCGGATGCATCAGGCGGACGAGCTGGAAGATGAACAGCCCGACCCCGTTGATCAACAGCGGCAACCCGATCCCTAGCGCCCAGGACGGGCCGGACAGGAGCTGGATCACGTCCCGCCAACCCAGGCCGGCCCCGAGCAACGCGATCGAGATCGCGATGAGGGTGATGCCCCCGCCGAGGGCGAGGCCGAACACCCGCACGGAGCCGCGCAGGCTGCGCTCGAGGGCCCAGCCGTTGAGGAGCACGAGGCCGGTGCCGAACAAGGTCCAGCCGATGGTGAGGAGGACCTGCTTGATCGCGTTGAGGCGGGCCGTGCCGGCGGAGTAGGGCCGCAGGTCCCCGCCGAAGGCGAAGGCGAGGCCGATCAACAGCACGCCGGCGGCGAGCACCGTCAGGTGGAAGCGGCCGCCGCCCGCCTTCGGGGTCTGCTCCCCGCGCGCGGCGATCAGCCGGACGAGATCGGGGGTCAGGAACATCTTCAGGCACAGGCCGAACAGGCCGATGGTGCCGAGGGGAAGGCCGACGACCAGCGCCCAGTAGGCTCCTCCCTCGAGGCGGAAGCTGCGATCGCCGAAGCCGAAGGCGAACAGCTCGACCCCCGCGGTCAACATCAACAGGCCGAGCTGGGTGCCGACGGAGAAGATCCGCACCCGGCGCGTCGCTCCCCACTCGAGCAGCACCGCCAGGGACAGCAACCAGCCGTAGACCAGGCCGGTCGCGACGACCATCAGGCTGCCGCGGAAGTCCGCCTCGACACAGACGGGGAGCGCCGCTCCCGCCAGCCCGAAGACCATCGTCGGCAGCAGCAGGAAGCCCGCGAGCCCGGCGAAGGACAGCCGCGGGCCGTCGATGCGCGGGACCGGCATCTCCCGTGTCCTGGGGATCGGCAGCGTCGCGTCCTCTGCCGCTTCCGACGTCGGCCGCGGCTCCGTCACGTCCACTCCCGGCGTCGCCGCGTCCGCCGCCTCCGCGTCCGCTTCCACTTCGTCCGCCGCCTTCGCTTCCGCCGCGTCCGCCCCCTCCGGCCCGGCTTCGGCAACGGGCACTTCCCCGTCCTCGGCCACCGCGCCCGCGCCGAGCGCTGCGAGCCGCGCGAGCACCTCGTCCGCGGAGGCGGGCCGGCGCGCGCGGTCCTCCTCGAGCAGCGCGTACATCAGCTCCTGCCAGCCGAGCCCGAGGTCCGGACGCAGGTGGCTCAGCGGCAGCACGGTCAGCGGCCGCCGACCGGTCAACATGTGGTAGAGCAGCTTGCCGAGGCTGAACAGGTCGGCGCGGCCGTCGAGGTCGCCGCCCGCGAGCAGCTCGGGCAGCGCCTGCTCGGGCGCGAGGTAGAGCGGCGTGCCGACGCTGCCCGTGCGCGTCCCGCGCGACAGGCTGGCGAGCAGCACGTCCCCGATCGCCTTGCCGATGCCGAAGTCGGCGACCTTGCAGGTGCCGTGCTCGTCGAACAGCACGTTCTGCGGCTTGAGGTCCCGGTGCACCACGCCCTTGCCGTGAGCCCAGGCGAGGGCCTCGGCGATGCCGCGGGCGATCGCGAGCACCCGCGCCTCCGGGAGCCCTCGCGGCGACTCGTCGAGCAGCTCCGCGAGGGTGCCGCCCTTCAGGTGCTCGAGGACCAGGAAGCCGCGCTCGCCGTCGAGCACGACATCCTCCATGCGCACGATATGCGGGTGGTTGAGGCCTGCGAGCGAGCGCGCTTCCTCCATCAGCCGGCTCGACACCGCCCGCAGGGGCACCTTCAGCGCGGCGGTGCGGTCGACCAGCGCGTGGCGCCCGAGGTAGACGACCGCCTGGCCGCCGCAGCCGAGGATCTCCTCGACCCGGTAGGCCCCGAGGTTCTCCCCGATCGCCACCGGCAGCACCGGCTGGGCCTCGATCACCCGCTCCACCTCGGCGGCGGTCGCGGCGTTGGCCTCGCTCAGCGGCACGTCCAGCGCGTCGAAGTGCACCCGCCAGGCGCGCTCGAGGAGCGGATCGCGTTCGGTCGTCGCAGGCATGCTCAGCCCTCCAGAACTTCCCGGGCCACCGCCGCGGCTTTGCGCAGCCGCGTCCGCACCGTCTTGCGGTCGCGGCCCGTGATCTCGGCGATCTCGACCTGGCTCAGGCCCTCGTCGTACGACAACAGGAAGATCGCGTAGGTCTCCTCGCCGAGCCGCCGCTGCAGCCGCTCGAGCAGCAGGCGCGCGTCGTGGCGCGCGTCGACCCGCGCCTCGTGGGCGGGCTCGACGCCGGTCTCGCGGTCCTCGAGGGGCAGCGGACGGCGGCCCCGCTCCTGCAGATAGCGCAGGTAGACCGTGTGCGCCTTCAGCCACATCCAGGCGTTGAAGGAGCGGCTCGGGTCGTAGCTTCCCTTGCGCAACGATTTCTGCAACATCAGGAGGGTCTGGCCGACGAGGTCGTCGACGTCGCTGCGGTTCCAGACCTGCTTGTAGAAGTACCGCGCGATGCGCTCGATCACCCGCGCGAAGAGCCGCCCGTGGCGCCGGTTCTCGGCGGCCGGCTCGAGCATCGCTTCGCGGGCGAGCTGGGTCGTCTTCACGCTGTCCATCGCTTCCTCAGGTGCCATGGGGATTCTCGACGACCGCTCCGGGCTGGGGAGGATTTCCGAAGAAAAATCGGACTCCTACTGAGAAGATAGCGCGCCGGCCGCCCGCGCACACCCCGCCGACGCCTGCGGGACCCCATGACGACGGGAAACAGGAGGCTCCTTGGAACGCTACGACCGCCAGATGCGCCTGCCGGGCTTCGGCCCCGCCGGCCAGGAACGGCTCGCCGCCGCCCGCGTCGCGATCGTCGGCTGCGGGGCGACCGGCTCGGTGCTCGCGAGCTGGCTCGCCCGGGCCGGCGTCGGAGCGCTGCGGCTGATCGACCGCGACTGGGTCGAGAAGAGCAACCTCCAGCGCCAGGGGCTGTACGACGAGGGCGACCTCGAGGTGCCGAAGGCGATCGCCGCCGTGGACACCCTGCGCAGGGTCAACGGCTCCATCGAGCTCGTCGCGCGGGTCGCCGACCTCGCCCCGGACAGCATCGCGGACCTGCTCGACGGCGTCGACCTGGTGCTCGACGGCACGGACAACTCCGCGACCCGGCTGCTGCTCAACGACTGGTGCGCCTCCCAGCGGCTGCCCTGGGTGTACGCCGGCGCCCACGGCTTCGTCGGCCAGAGCGCCCTGTTCCTGCCCGGGGCGGCCTGCTTCCGCTGCTACGTCCCCGCCCTGCCGCCGCCCGGCGCGGTGCCGACCTGCGACACCGTGGGAGTGCTCGGCCCGGCGGTCGGCGTGCTCGGCAGCCTCGCCGCCTCGACCGCCCTGCGCTTCCTCGCCGGAGACCTCGCGCCAGCGCAGACCTCGATCCTGCGCGTCGACCTGCGGGAACCGACGCTGCGCACCACCGCCCTGCCGCCCGACCCCGCCTGCCCGACCTGCGCCGGGCGTTACGACTTCCTCGACGGCGACGCCTTCCCGCGCACCCACGTGCTGTGCGGGAGCAACGCCGTGCAGCTGCCGCCCCGCGGGCCGGTCGACCTCGCCCGGCTCGAGGAGCGCTGGACGGAGCAGCGGCTCGGCAGCGTCAGCGGCCGGCGCTTCTTCGTGCGGCTGACCGTCGATACGCTGACCCTCACCGTCTTCCCGGACGGGCGCTGCGTGGTCTCCGGCTGCGACGACCCGGGCCGGGCGCGCGCCTTCGTCGACCGCTACCTGGGAGGCTGAGCCCTGATCTACCTCGACAACGCCGCGACCACCTTCCCGAAGCCCGAGCCGGTCTACGCCGCGGTCGAGAGCTTCCTCCGCAGCTCCCTCGCCAACCCCGGCCGCGGCACCCACGCCCTGGCCCGCGCCTCCGCCGCGACCGTCACGCGCACCCGACGACGGCTCGCCGCCCTGCTCGGCGTGTCCGCCCGGCGCATCGCCTTCACCTCCGGCGCGACCGCCGGACTGAACGCCGTGCTGCAGGGCTGGGTGCGGCCCGGCGACAGCGTCTGGGTCTCCGAGCTCGAGCACAACGCGGTCAGCCGCCCCCTGCACCGGCTCGGCCTCGCCGGCGTGCGCATCGAGCGGCTGGCCTGCGACCGGCTCGGCACGGTCTGCCCGGTGCGCCTGCGCGACCGCCTGCGCAGCGAGCTGCCGCGGCTGGTGATCGTCAACCAGGCCTCGAACGTCAGCGGCCTGCTGCAGCCCCTCGACGGCATCGCCGAGGCCTGCGCCGCCCAGCACGTGCCGCTGCTGGTCGACACCGCCCAGGCCGCCGGCAGCGTGCCCCTCGGCTTCGACCCCGCGGCGCAGCCCTGCTTCGTCGTGCTGACCGCCCACAAGGGCCTGTACGGCCTGGCGGGCTGCGGCGCCCTGTTCGCCTCGCCCGAGCTCGAGCTGCCGCCGCTCCTGCTCGGGGGCACCGGCGGCGACTCCCTCGACCCCGCGATGCCGGAGGCCTGGCCGGCCGCCCAGGAGGCCGGCAGCCTGAACGTGCTCGGCATCCACGCTCTCGGCGCCGGGCTGGACTGGCTCGAGGCGCAGGGCATCGACCGCCTGCGGGCCGCGGAGGAGGCGCTCGAGGCCGAGCTGATCGTCGGTCTGGAGGAGATCCCGGAGCTCGAGATCGTCGGCCGCGCCCCCGACCGCCCGAGCGTGCCGGTCGTGTCGGTGCGGCTGCCGGACATCGAGCCCGCCGAGCTCGGCGGGCTGCTCGACGCGAGCTTCGGCATCGCGGTGCGCTCCGGCCTGCACTGCGCCCCGGACGCCCACCGCCTGCTCGGCACCCTGCCGGGCGGAACCACCCGCATCAGCCTCGGGGCGTTCAGCTCCTCCGCCGACGTGCAGGCGGTCGTCGCGGCGCTGCGGGAAGTCGCCGAGGAGCTGCGGTGAGCGCGCGCATCTACCTCGACCACTCCGCGACCCGCCCGGCGCATCCCGCGGCTCTCGCCGCCTTCGTCGCCGCCGCCGGGCTGCCCGGCAACCCGAGCAGCGCCCACCGCGAGGGGCGCGCCGCCCGCGCCCGGCTCGAGGACGCCCGGGAGCGCATCGGCGCGGCCCTCGGCTTCCCGGGGGCCGAGCTGGTGCTGACCGGCAGCGGCAGCGAGGCCTGCGCGAGCGCCCTGTACGGCGTCGCGGAGGCCCGGGTCGCGGCGGGGGCGCCCGCGCGGGTCCTGTCCAGCCCCCTCGAGCACGCCTGCGTGCGGGAGGCCCTCGGCCGGCTCGAGTCCCGGGGCCTCGCCTGTCCCCGTCTGGCGGTCAGCCGGACGGGCACGCTCGACCTCGCGCAGCTCGAGAAGGAGCTGACCGAGGGCGCCGCCCTGGTCAGCCTGCTCGCCCTGAACAACGAGCTCGGCACCCTGCTGCCCCTGGCCGGGGTCGCCGCCCTGTGCGCCGCGGCGGAAGTTCCCCTGCACCTCGACGGCGTCGCCCTGCTCGGCCGCGCCCCCCTGCCCCGCCTGCCCGGCACCGTGCTGTGGTCGCTCTCTGCCCACAAGGTCGGAGGCCTGCCCGGCCTCGGCGTCCTGCGCATCCCCGCGGGCGCGCCTTTCCGGCCGGTCTTCCCCGGCAGCCAGGAGCTCGGGCGCCGGGCCGGCACCGAGAGCGCCGCCCTGGCCGCCGCCTTTGCGGCCGCGCTCGAGGCCGGGCCTGCCTATCCGCGCGATGTCCTCGCCGCACGGGAGGCGCGCTTCCTCGCCGCCCTCGAGGCGAGCCACGCCGACGTCCAGCCGCTGCCGACCGGCGAGCGGCTGCCGGGCATCCTCACCCTGCACGCCCCCAGAGTGCGCGCCCGCAGCTGGGTGATGCGGCTCGATCTCGAGGGGGTCGCCTGCTCCCGGGGGGCGGCCTGTTCCTCGGGAGCCGAGGAATCATCGGAGGTCGTGCGCGGACTCGGCTACGGGGAGGAGGTCGCCGCAAGCTGCATCCGCGTCTCCCTCGGCCCGGACCACGACGACGCGGAGCTCGACAGGGCCGCTGCCATCATCGGCCAGACGGCCCAGGATTTGCGGCGACATCGGCGGTGACGGGAGAGGGCTGGCCCGTGTTCGTCAGGGCAACGCCGGAAGTTGCGGGCCCAGGGGAGTTTGTGCATCATCCGTGTAACGTATGGTTCCCGTATGGTCCGCGTAGAAGCGACGCTTGCCCGTCGTCCCATACACTTTCGGGACGGCGGTCATCGTGAAGACCCGCGCGTCGCCCGCGGTGATCGCGAACAGGTAGCCCGTCTTCTCGCCGGTGGCGAGCGGATCCTGGACCGCCCCGGCCAGGGCGAGCTCGTTGAGGCTGCTCGCGTAGCGCCCCTCCATCGCGAGGTGCTGCAGCTGGGCGGCGTGCAGCGTGCGCAGGGAGAGCAGGGCGCTCTTCTCCCCCGCCGCGTCGATCGGCTTCGTGATGTCGATGGGCTGGTCGGTGCAGCCGGTCGCGAACGCGAAGCACAGGGCGAGCAGGCTGAGCAGGGTGGAACGCACGGCGGCCCCCGGAGGTCGTTTCCCGCCCGCAGAGTAGCGCTCCGAAGCGCGCGCAGCAAACCCCCGCTGCTCGGTACCATGTTGGATAGTGACCCGGAAGGAGGAAGCCCTTGAGCACGCTGCGACCCGCCGCCGTCTGCCTGATGCTGTGCCTCGCGCTGTGCGCGGACGACATCCAGTTTCCCGAGAGCCGCGAGATCAGTGACGCCTTCGCCCGGGTCCAGAACCTGCTCAAGGACGGCGACCGCGAGCGCGCCATCGAGCTGCTCGAGGCGATCACCGAGCAGCCGGTCGCCGACCAGGTCTTCGTCGAGGACCCCGGCAGCGATGTCTGGGTGGGCTGCGTGCGGCGCGCCCGCACCGCCCTGCTGGCCCTGCGCCAACGGCCCGCCACGGTCGCCGAGGCCGAGGCCCGGCGCGAGCGCGACGCGCTCTCCCCCGACGCCGACGACGCCGCGCTGCTCGCGATCATCGAGCGCTTCCCGCGCACCGAGGTCGCCGGCTGGCTGCGGGTGCGGCTCGGCGACCGGCAGTTCGAGCGCGGCGACGTGTACCTCGCGCGGCTGACCTGGGAGGCGCAGCTGACCGCCGCCACCCCGGGCATCCCGCGGGAAGAGCTGCAGCAGCGCCTCGCCCTGCTCGGCGGGCTGCCGCCGGAGATGGTCAGCCCTCGCCCGGGCCAGAGCGGCGACAAACGCACCTCGGCGGTGTACGACGGCCGGACGATCGTGCTGCTCGACAAGGGCGAGCTGATCGCGATCGATGCGACCCGCAAGCGGCGGATCTGGATGCGCGACGACCTCGGCCCGATCGGCGGCGCGATCGTCGCCGCCGCCTTCGGCCGCGTCGGCGTGCTGACCGGGACCCGGCTGCTGCTGCTCTCCGCCGAGGATGGGCAGACGCTGGCGGACCACCGGCTCGAGCCCGGCAAGCTCGACATCCAGGACGGCTCGATCCCCGCCGGCCTCGTGCTGCTGAACTCCGGGGGCGCGGTGCTGGTGTTCAACTCGCCGCCGCCCCGCTGCGAGGTGTACTCGGTCAGCCTGCCCGCGGACGGCAAGCTGGTGCGCTCGAGCTACCTGCTCGACTGCGACGGCTCCCGCCTGCCGCTCGAGGTCAGCGTCGGCCCGGACGGGGAAGGCGACGTGCTCGTCCACATCGCGCTCAAGGGCGCGCTGATCACCGTGCGCGGCTCGACCGGCGAGCTGCTGTGGGCGCGGCGCTCCGAGCGCCCGACCCTGCACGCGCCGAACCTCAGCTGGCACGAGGGCATGCTGTGCGCCCGGCTCGAGAAGGACGAGCTGCACGGCCTGCATCCCTCCGACGGCAGCCCGCGCTTCGCGATCACCCTCGAGGCCGGTGAGCTCGCCGTCGGACGCAGCGGGCCGGTGGTGCTGACCAGCAAGGAGCGGGCGCTGCTGCTCGACCTCAAGACCGGCCGGCGGGTCGGGCTGCTCGACTTCAACCAGCTGCAGATCTCCCCGTCCGGCCGCCCGCGTGTGGTGCGCGGCTGGATGTGGGTGCCGGTGCGCGGAGGCCTGGTGCGGGTCGAGCTCGACTCCGGCGAGGTCGTCCGCCATCGGCTGAAGAAGGTCCGCAACGTCGAGCTGCTCAGCTACGGGAAGGAGGTCTTCGCGGTCAGCGGGCGGCGCTTCGAGGTCTTCTCCGCCGACTGAGCCGCGCCGGGCGGGCCGCCGGGCACGCGCGAGACCCGTCTTCCCGGCGGTGTGTGCGCCGGCCCGGAGACCGCCGGCTCCGCGGCACAATTTCGAGATTTTTTGGGGCGTGTATACGCTGTCCGACGCCTCCCGGCTCGCGGCGACCGTATCCCCTGACGAGCACACGACGGACACGCCTCCGCGCCGAGACACATGACGCCTCCTCGCAAGGAAAACGGCCGACCTGCGGCCATTTTTCGAGAAAGGCGCTCAACAAAAACCGGCCGCGGGAAGATAAACGAAATAGAACCTTTGCTCGTCGGGTTCTAAGATGATGGCAGGAAGCGTGCGAGCCGGAGAGAGCGCCGTGAAGTTCTCCATCTACTGTGCCGGGAAGCTGCTGAAGACCGTGGACATCGACGATGTCGCCGAGCTGTACGAGGTGATGGACATCGGGGACCGCGCGGTCAACGCCGAGAATCGCTACGAGAAGTACGAGCTCGGCACCAACGCCGGCTGGCTCGAGCTGCAGGCCATCTAAGGGCCCGATTCCTGCCGCACCCGCACCCTCGGTGCTCGACTTGTTCCTTTCCGGCCCCTAGGCCGCAGGTCCCGAAGCTCCTCGCTCGCCGAGCACCTCGGCGCCCGCGACCTGTTCCCCCTCCGGCTTCAGCGCCCGATCAGCGGCAGCAGCAGCATGCGCCAGATGATCTCGATGCAGAGGATGTACAGGACGTAGAGGGCGACGGCGACAGGCAACAGCGGCGAGGTGAGGTAGCCGAACGCCGCCGCCAGCAGCGTCCCCGGCCTGTTCACCCCGACCAGCTTCAGCCCCCCACGACCGTACGCGACCACGATCCCGTTGACCGAGCTGAGCACGACCAGCGGCGGCACGACGACCAGGCTCGGCACGGCGAGCACCGCGAGCAGCACGAACGGGTAGCTCGGCTCCTTGGCGCCGAAGGCACGGCACAGTCCATCGATGGCCTGGGTGGTGATGTACAGGCAGAACTTGCCGTACAGGTACAGGGAGCTGACCACCAGGAAGAACGGCAGCCACGCAAACGAGGACACGGTCAGCACGACCGCCCCGAGGATCGCGAGCACGGTCGTGCCGGTCGACAGGTTGTCCCGGGGCCGCGGCAGCGCACGCGGCTCCAGGCTCGCCTCGAGGTCCTTGATCCGGACGCTCACTTCACCTCCGGCCGCGAGCTGCGCGGGCAGCCGAAGCGGCGCGTCACCGGCTTGCGCGCGGCCTTGACCTCATCGAGCCGGCGCAGCCGCAGGTCGTGCGGCGCCGCCTTGACCAGCTCGGGGGTCTCATGGGCCTCGCGGGCGATGGTCAGCATCGCCGCGACGAAGGCGTCGAGGGTCTCGAGCGACTCGGTCTCGGTCGGCTCGATCATCAGCGCCTCGGGCACGACCAGCGGGAAGTAGATCGTCGGCGCGTGGAAGCCGTAGTCGAGCAGCCGCTTGGCGACGTCGAGGGTGGTGACGCCGGTCTCCTTCTTCAGCCGCTTGAGGCTGAGCACCACCTCGTGCTGACAGACGCGGTCGAAGGCGACGTCGTAGGTGTCCGCCAGGCGCGCCCGCAGATAGTTCGCGTTGAGCACCGCGCGCTCGGCCACTTCCCGCAGACCGTTGCCGTAGGCCCGCATGTAGGCCCAGGCCCGGAACACCATGCCCATGTTGCCGAGGAAGCCGCGCATGCGCCCGATCGACTGCGGGGCGTCCCAGGACAGGCCGTAGACCTCGCCGTCCTTGACGATGCGCGGCACCGGCAGGAAGGGGATCAGCTTCTCGCAGACCATGATCGGCCCGGCGCCCGGCCCACCGCCCCCGTGCGGGGTCGAGAAGGTCTTGTGCAGGTTGCTGTGCATCACGTCGACGCCGAAGTCGCCGGGCCGGGTGACGCCGAGCATCGCGTTGAGGTTCGCCCCGTCCATGTAGACCAGGCCGCCGGCCGCGTGCACGAGCTCGCAGATCGTCGCGATGTTCTTCTCGAACAGCCCGAGGGTGCTCGGGTTGGTGATCATCAGCGCTGCGGTCTGGTCGTCGAGCTTGGAGCGCAGGTCGTCCATGTCGACGTCGCCGTCCGGACCGGCCTTGAGCGGCACGACGTCGAGGTCGGCGAAGCTGCAGCTGGCCGGGTTGGTGCCGTGGGCCGACTCCGGGATCAGCACCTTGCGCCGGTCCCCCTGCCCCTGCGCCTTGAGGCAGGCCTTGATGGTCAGCAGCCCGGCGAGCTCGCCCTGGGCCCCGGCCGCCGGCTGCAGGCACACGCCGGGCAGGCCGCTGATCTCCGCCAGGTAGGACTGCACCTCCCAGGCGATCTGCAGGGCGCCCTGCAGGTGCGTCTCGTCCTGGTAGGGGTGGATCGAGAACAGCTCCGGCCAGCCCGCGATACGCTCGTTGAAGCGCGGGTTGTACTTCATCGTGCACGAGCCGAGCGGGTAGAACTGCGTGTCGATGCAGAAGTTCTGCTGGCTCAACCGGGTGTAGTGGCGGACCGTGCTCAGCTCGTCGACCTCGGGCAGGTCGGCGGGCTCGTCGCGCAGCAGGGACGCCGGCAGGCAATCCTCGAGCGCGACCTCGGGGTAGAGCTCCTCGGGATCGGGGATGTCGATCGCCGCACGACCCGGATGGCTCTTTTCGAAGATCAGCATCCTTCCACCTCCGCGACGACCTGCACCAGCCGGTCGATATCTTCCCGCGCGACCCGATCGGTCGTCGCGAGCAGCCAGCCCGACGTGTCGCCGGGGACGATCCGCGACAGGCACAGCCCGCCCTCGATCCCGGCCCGGTCGAGGGCCTGGTTCAGGGTGACCGGCGACACCGGGCTGTCGAAACACACCTCCCGGAAGAAGGGCGTGTCCGGGTAGCGCCGGCGCAGCTTCGTCTTCGCCTCGAGCTCGCGCGCCAGGTAGTGCGCCGACTTCAGGCACAGGCGGCCGAGGGTCTGGAAGTTGCGCTTGCCGAGCCCGACCAGGTACATCGCCGCGCGCAGGGCGATCAGCCCCTGGTTCGTACAGATGTTCGAGGTCGCCTTCTCGCGCCGGATGTGCTGCTCGCGGGTCTGCAGGGTCAGCGTCCAGGCGCGCTCGCCGTTCTTGTCGGTCGTCTCGCCGACCAGCCGCCCGGGCACCCGGCGCAGGAACTTCTGCGCGCAGGCGAGGTAGCCGAGGTGCGGGCCGCCGAAGCACAGCCCGTTGCCGAACATCTGGGCCTCGCCGACGACGATGTCCGCGCCCTGTACCCCAGGCGCCTCGACCAGCGACAGCGTCAGGGGGTCGGCGCAGACGATCATGTGCGCCCCGTGCATGTGGGCGAAGTCGGCCGCGGTCGGGATGTCCTCGAGGCAGCCGAAGAAGTTCGGGCTCTGGACGACGACCGCCGCGACGTCGTCATCGAGGCTGGCGGGCAGCACCGTGCGCCCGTCGGCCCCGAGGGGCAGGCGGGTCAGCTCGAAGCGGGTGTAGCGCAGCAGGGTCTCGAGCACCTCGAGGGTCTCGGGGTGCAGGCCCTCGCTGACCGCGAAGCGCGTGCGGCGGCCGACGTTGTGGGCGAGGATGCAGCCCTCGACCACCGATGTCGGCCCGTCGTACAGCGAGGCGTTCGCGATCGGCAGGCCGGCGATCTCGGAGATCATCGTCTGGTACTCGAAGATCGCCTGCAGGGTGCCCTGGCTCGCCTCCGCCTGGTAGGGCGTGTAGGCGGTCAGGAACTCGCCACGGCTCGCCAGCGCGTCGATGTAGGCCGGCACGTAGTGGTTGTAGATGCCGGCGCCGAGGAAGGACGGCCGGCCGGCGCCGAGAGCCCGGTTGCGGCCGGCGATGCGGCTGAGCTCCCGCTCGAGCTCGAGCTCGGTCAGGGGCCGCGGGAGCGCGAGCGGACCGGGCAGACGCAGCTCTTCGGGAATGTCCGCGAACAGCGCGTCCAGGCTGCGCACGCCGATGACGCCGAGCATGTGCTCGACGTCCTCGGTGCTGGCGGGCAGAAATCGCATCGGGGATCTCCGGAGTTGGGGAGTGTCAGGGAAGCCGGACCCGCGCAAAGAGGCAAGCCCACCTGCTGGGCGAGGGCAGCACGGTCCGGCCAGCAAGCGCCGCGATCCGGTCGGCCCCCGGCCCCGGGGGGAGCGCGTTCCGGCCGTGGCGAGGTAGCGGACGGCTCAGGATTCGACCTGGGCGTCGTACTCGGCCGCGGTCAGCATGCCGGCCAGCGGATCGTCGCCGCTGACCTTGATCTTGATCATCCAGCCCGCGCCGAAGGGGTCGTCGTTGATCGCGTCGACGTTGTCGGCGAGGTCGGCGTTGACCTCGACGATCTCCCCGCTGACCGGCGCGTAGAGGTCGGAGACCGCCTTGACCGACTCGATCTCGCCGAAGCGCTCGCCCTTGTCGATGCTCGCGCCGACGTCGGGCAGGTCGATGAACACCAGGTCGGACAGCTCGTTGACCGCGAAGTCGGTGATGCCGACCGTCACGGTGTCTCCGTCGAGGCGAGCCCACTCATGGCTCTTCAGATAGCGGCAGTTCTCCGGGCGCATAGGTGTTCCTTCCAGAGTTGAGGGTCCAGACTTGAGGTTCCAGAGCGCCGTCAGGACCGGGCGCGTTTGTAGAACGGCTTCTTGATCACTCGGGCGGCGGCGCGGTTTCCGCGGATGTCGACCTCGAGGGCCGTGCCGGCCTTGCGCAGCTTGCGCGGCACGTAGCCGAGCCCGATGTTGCGGCCGAGGGTCGGGGACAGGCTGCCGCTGGTGACGACGCCGACCTCCTCCCCGCCGCTGTACAGCGCGTAGCCCTGGCGCGGAGCCCGACGGCCTTCGACCTCGAAGCCGACCAGCGCCCGCTTCGGTTTGTCCTTCTTGACCGCGGCGAGGGCGTCGCGGCCGATGAAGGGCTTCTTCAGCTTGACCGCGAAGCTCAGCCCCGCCTCGAGCGGGTTGGTGGTCTCGTCGATCTCGTGGCCGTACAGCGGCATGGCGGCCTCGAGCCGCAGCGTGTCCCGCGCGCCGAGCCCGACCGGCACCAGCCCGTCGTCCGCACCCGCCGCGCTCAGGGCCTGCCACAGGGCGACGCCGTGCGGTCGCGGCAGGTAGACCTCGAAGCCGTCCTCGCCGGTGTAGCCGGTGCGCGCGAGGAGCAGCTTCGTGCCGGCGAAGGGAACCTCGACGATCGCGTAGTAGGGAAGCGTCTCGATCGCCGCCGCGCAGTCGAGCGCCCGGGCGGTGATCGCCGCCGCCTTCGGCCCCTGGATCGCGAGCATGTCGAGGGCGTCGCTGCGGTCTTCCACCGTCACGCCCTCGCCGGCGTGCGCCTGCAGCCAATCGACCACCTTGCCCCGGTTCGAGGCGTTGGCGACCAGGAAGATGCGGTCGGCCAGGCGGTAGTAGATCACGTCGTCGAGGATGGTGCCGCGCTCGTTACACAACAGCGAGTAGTGGGCCTGGCCCGTCTCGAGGGCGGCGACGCTGTTGGTCGCGAGGCCTTCGAGGAACTCGACGGCGTTCGGCCCGGAAATGTCGATGCGGGCCATGTGGCCGAGGTCGAACAGCCCCGCCGCCTCGCGCACCGCCTGGTGCTCCGTGCGGATGCTGCCGTAGCGGATCGGCATCTCCCAGCCGGCGAAGTCGACCAGGCTGGCGCCGAGCTCGCGGTGGAGGTCATTCAGGGAGGTCGTGTGCACGCGGCGTCCTCGGGTCCGTGGGAGCCGGATTCTAGCAGCCCCCGCGAGCCCTCGCAAGATCGCCGGACACCCGAAGCTCCGCGCCGTCAACCGCCCCGATGCGGCGGCCTGGTTTGCCGCCTGGAGGAGGAAAGCGTAGACTGGCGCCGCGTCGAGCCCGCGTGGCTCCGGGATCGAGATGTGACCGCTCTCAGCAACCAGGGCCTGCTCGCGCTCCTGCACCTCGCCAAGGCGATGGCCCAGGAGCACGACCTCGACAGCCTGCTCAGCCTGATCGTCAACGAGGCGACCCGCATCCTCGAGGCCGACCGCAGCTCGCTGTTCCTGGTCGATCCGGCCAGCGGCGAGCTGGTCTCGCGGGTCGCCGAGAAGACCGGCGAGCGCATCATCCGGGTCCCGCGCGGCAAGGGCATCGTCGGCCACGTCGCGGCGAGCGGCGAGTCGATCCTGA
>JAUIEM010000116.1 GCA_030428695.1 bacterium | reverse complement strand
GTGGGCACCGGCGGGGTGAGCGCCGCCGCGTCGGTAGGCGCCTCCCAGAAGGTGACCGGCGCCGCGTCCTCGTAACGCCACCGGTTGACGCGGTCCTGGATGCCGTAGGCGATGTTCTCTGCCCAGGCGACGGGCTTGGGCCCCACCACCGCGCGCACCCCGTCCGCCAGCGCCGGGCCGAGCCACGGGATCTGGTGGATGGCGACCCACAGGGCGAGGGCCAACACGACCCCCACCGCCGACAGCTTGGCCAGCCGACGGAGCCACTTGCGCCGACGCGAAGGCGCCGGGCCCTGGCCCACCTCGGCGCGCTCGGAGGCGCCGCTCTCGGGCGCCGCGTCGTCGCCAGCGGCCTCATCCGCCGCGCTCGCGCCCGCATCTCCCTCGCCGCCCGCGGCCGAGGCAGCGTCATCGGCGACGGCGCTCGGCTCGTCGGCGGAGGCTTCGGGCTCGCTGTCGGGGGACGTCATGGCTCGGATCTCCGCCGCGCCGCGCAGGTCGTGACGCCGGGGTTGGAGTCGATCCGTTTCAATGAGGACCGGGCGTTTACGCACCAGAACATGGTGCTGCTTGCGGCCCTCGATCCCGACGACGACAAGGCCACGGTGCGGACCAAGCTGCGGTTGGTCGCCGACTACCTCGACATCTGGGTGGCGCGTCGGGTCTGGAACTTCCGGACGACCACCTACACGGCGGTGAAGTACACGATGTTCACGTTGGCGAAGAGCCTGCGTGGCCTGGACGTTCCAGCCCTGTCCGCCTTCCTGCGCGCGGAGCTCGCCAAGGATGATGAGACCTTCGTCGACGAGCCGGACTTCCGCCTCCACCAGCAGAACAGGCGCAACGTCCGGCACGTCCTGGCCCGGCTGTCCCACTGGGTCGATGAGCAGTGCGGTGTGCCCTCGAGCTTCGATGACCTTGTCCGCGTCGGCCGCAGCCGCCCTTTCGAGATCGAGCACATCTGGCCGAACCAGTACGCGCGCTTCAGCCACTGGTTCTCCCACACCAAGGACTTCGAGCAGGCGCGCAACCACATCGGCGGTCTTGTCCTGCTGCAGCGCGGCCCGAACCAGAGTCTCGGGGACAAGCCCTACGAAGAGAAGCGCGAGACCTATCTCGCCCAGGGCGAGTGTACGCTGACGCGCAGCCTTCACCCTTCGGTCTACGCGAGCAACCCCTCCTTTCGGAAGCTGATCGAGTCGAGCGGCCTGGCGTTCAAGCCCTATGAGGGATTTGGCCTCGAGGAACAACGCGAGCGCCAGGAGCTCTATCTGCGGATCGCCGAGTGGGTGTGGAACCCCTCCCGCCTCGACCTCGACGGCATCAAGCCGCCCGTGCACGAGCCGATTCCACGCTACGAGGAGGACGAGGAGGAAGAGGAGGTCGATGAGGAGGAGCTGGCCCCGCGTCACCACGCGCGGCTCGCTTTCTGGACCCAGCTCCACGAGGCCGCCACGCAGCGCTCCGATCTGCACCGGAGGATCACACCGGGCATGTACGGCTGGTTCGGCGCCCAGCGCCACGGAGTGATGTGGTTCTACGTGCTGCTCAAGGACCAGGTGCGGATAGAGCTCTCGATCGACCGCCCGCTCGCTGCGGAGAACAAGGCGCTCTTCGATGGCCTCGCCGCGGACATGGAGGAGGTCGAAGCGAAGTTCGGCGCGCCGCTGAGCTGGCAGCGTAATGACGAGCTGCGCGCCTCGCGCATCTGCACGACGGTGCCCGGCGGCTGGATCGACCGCTCTGTCTGGCCGCGGACGATCGAGCAGGCGGTCGACGCGATGGTACGGCTCTACGCCGCGCTGGGGTCGAAGGTCGAGGCGTTGCGGAAGGGCTGAGCTAGCCTTCGCGCCCCAGCTTCTCCAGGAGGCGCGGGAGGTCCGTCTCGGGGAAGTTGACGTCGATGAGCCGAGGGAGCAGCTTGCTGATGTTTTCTCCGCCGGCGTTGATCCCCGGATGCAGCTTGACGATCGTCTTGAGCCCGGTGGCAAGGTCGCTCTCGCGAGGAAGGAAGAGATCTGACAGGCTCTTGGCCCGCTCGCGCAGTCGCAGGAGGAAGAGCAGAAAGCGCATCGCTTCTCGCCGGGTGCTCGTCCGCATGCTCCGCCTGGCCGTCATCGCCAGGTACTCTCCGACAGCCGTCGCGAGCGCGTCGCCGACTTCGAGTGAGATGCAATGGATGGCTTCTTGGCGAAAGCGGAAAAGGCGTGCCGCGCACCAGAACCAGGAGTGCAAGTGCAACGCGTCGAGCGCCTCCAGGATCTTGTCCCGCCGTGGAAGCGCGCTCCACTCGGTCCAGCGCAATGGGCTGTGGAGTCTCTCGGGCACATGTCTTGTCGTCACACTTTGAATGCGGCGAAGGTACTTCGCCAGAATCTCCAACAGGCGAAGGAGGAGCGGCCTGGTCGATACGCAGCTCCCCGCGTCGAAGAGGTGTTCACCGACAGTCGTCGCGGATTGGGTCCGGTCGATCGTGCGACTCTGATACCACACCGGGGCTTCGCAGTAGAGCCTGCGTAGGACGAGATGGAACGAGTGCTTGACCGAGGCCTTGGCCAGCACCTCGATGCCCTTGCGGGTTTCCCGGCCCCCGAGGTCGGGCGGAAGACCGGAGCTCGAGACGAGCCCCGGAGAGTTGCCGAGAAAGGTCCTGAGCTTGTTCAGTGTCGCGAGATTCGGGAGCCACGATCGCTTTCCGATGTCCCTGATGTCGGCGACCAGCTCTTCGAGGTCTTCGCGGGGTCCCTCGATCGTCGGCGCCACGGGCAACCAGGCCAGCACCTTCTTTCTCCTGGTCGCCTTGACCTGGTCCGGGCGCATCTCGTCCCAACGCACCCGGATCCGACGACGTCCCAGAGAGTTTCCCCGTTGCGCGGGGCGCACCTCCACGTGTGCATGCCCCGAGGCGGGCCGATACTCCGCCGCGAGCACCAGGGGCACGTCCGTCCTGGGTGGGGGCCGCAGCTCGATGACGGCCTGACGAGGCAGGTCGCTGTCGTTCCGACGCACCTGCAGGCTGAGGCGACGTTGGTTTCGCGCGACCACCAGCCCCTCCTTGGCGACCTTGAAGATGTCGCTCGCCTCGACGAGCTGGCCGTTGGGGATGAGGTCGAAGTACTCGGTGCTCCAGATCCTCGACACGTGCAGCTGCAGATGCGGGAGGGTGTCGAAGTAGGTCGCGACCCCCGCGGCGCGATCCCTGGCGAACACCGCGGCGCCGCGCGCAACGCACTCCAGCCGCTCTTCCGGCGTCAGCTCGAGGACCTCGGCGCGCCGCAGCCATGCCGCTCCCCTGTACAGCGCGGCCAGCTGGAGCGCGCGCAGCTCTGGATCGACGCCTGCCCAGCCGATCACCGCGAGACTGAGCTGCCCGCCGGGATCCGAGAGCGCCCGGCTGGCCCTGGTCAGCCAACCGTCGATCGCGCCAGTCTCGCCCGCTGTCCCATCCGGCCAGGTGAAGCGCAGGTGCCGATACTGTGCCTGCCGCAGCCCACGCCGCACGTCGTGGGCGGTCAGGCTCAGCGTCTCGAAGCCTTCGCCGTGGAGCATCTTGACGGGCGCGATGCCCTCGACCACCGCGCCGAGACTGGCACGCGCGATGCCAGGCCCCAGCCAGCCCTGGCCCAGCCAGAGGTTCCAGAGACCATCGAAGCCCGCGTCGCAGGAACGGAGCACCTCGTTACCGATCTGCAGAACGGCCGCCGCGAGTGGCGGAGCTCGGGGAGGACGCTGACCATCGGGTCGTGAGCGGATCGGCACCCACCGTCCCTCGTGCTCGACCAGCCGCAGCGCGGTCAGCGCGGGTCGAGTTCCCCCCAGATCGAGGATGATCAGGCTCTGCTCGTGTTTCGGCCAGACGTGGCGCAGACCCAACGCCGCGGCCACGGGCCGCCAGACCAGGAAGGAGGTACCCTTGTGCCGACGCAACGCGACGAGCAGCCTCTCCTGGGGAGACTCATCCCAGCTGTCCGGGATGGCGAGGGCGAGCGGTTCGTCCGGCGGGCGCCCGAGGATGGCGACCGCGGCGAGCGCCTGGGCGGCGGAGACCTTGATCGGACGAGCCCGACCGGGCACCTGGACCTGCAGGCGTCCGTCGACTCCGACGATCGACGTCCACAGCGCCGAGGCCAGGAGCCGCGATCGGTGGGGGGCGCGATGGTCCTTTCTCGGCACGCGTTGGCTGGCTGCCGGCTCGGCAAGGCCGGCCTCGGCCCGGTCTCGTAGCCCCTCCACTCCGGCGTGGAACCGTGGTCGGCCGGCGCCGATGCGAACCACCGATGGCTCGTAGCGCGCGGGACGGGAGCGAGCGGAGGCCGCGGAGACGACGCAGAGGTCGCTGATGTCGACGCCCCAGCCCTCGCTCACGGTGCACACAGCTCTTCCAGCAAGGGGCCCAGCTCTTCGAGGAGCAGGTCGGCTCCCGCCGCTTCGAACGGGCATGCGATCATGTCGACCCGAGGATGGACCCGCTCCTGGTAGTGCGCCTCGGGCGCCCCGATCAGGAGTAGACCCCGAGGCGCATCGGGCAAGCGTTCGAGCGCGTCACCCAGCTGGCGTGCGGCCGTCGTCAAACGCTCGGCTGGAGCCCACGCGAGCGAGTCGCCGTTCCACGCGACCAAGGTCCAGAGGTGCAGCAGAGCGACGCCCGACGGGCCGACCGCTTTGACGGTCAGGTCGGGGGGACCGATTCCCGCGTGTTCGGCGACGGGCTTTCCAGCGAGGATGTCGATGCGCAGCGGCGGCTGATCCGGCCGCTGCATGATCAGCGGCGAGGGCCAGCATGCTCCCGGGACGAAGCCTCCCTCTGCGTGGGTCGGCAGGATCTCCAGCCGCGTGGTGGCGAACTCCCGGACGCCCCTCATGCGGAGCAGCAGGATCGCGAGCAGGCCCCGACAGAAGTCGGCCCAGAGGCGGTCCTGCCATTCCCACAGCGACTCCTTCTCCTGCTGCCGCTGCCGAATCGCGAGCCAGGCCTTCCAGACCTCGCGGTAGGCTGTGTTCTGGGTCAGCACATAGTTCGCTCGCGGCGCACCCGAGATCTCGGGCACCGACCCCACCGGGGAGATGCGGAGCAGATGCCGGCAAAGGTGCTGGAAGCGGCGAACGCCTTCGACGAGGGCCGGCGTCCGTTCCCCCTGCTCGACAAAGCCGCGGTGCTCCACCTGGTAGGCCTGCGCCAGCTTCACGCAGCGGCGCAGGACATCCGCCGTGATCCGGTTCTCGAGGGTGCCGTAGTCGGGCTTGCGGACGACCGCGAGCACCCGTTGCCGCGGCCCGGCGCGCTGGACCAGGGAGGTGCCGGGTTGCAGGGAAAGCCAACGGATGCACCCCGCGTCGAGCTCGGAGGCGCGGTCGAGCGGTCGCATCTCGCGCTGTCGCTGGAGGCGGACGCGCGGGGAGTGCGCGATCTCCCTCAGCCACCGCGGCAAGGTCTCGGACAGGCGGACGATCAACGATCGCCGGCATTGGCGACTGTGGTCTCGCGGCTCCCACCGCGCGGCGACGTTCTCCCATGTTCTCTGCGAGGCGTTCCGGGACAGCTCCTCCCAGCGACGGATGGTGTCGTGCAGCCGCTCGCTCCAACGTGTCCACGAGGATTCGGACCGCGTGGGTGGACGATGGTGTCCTCCCGTCAACGGCCACACGACTTCCTCGCGCGACCCCTCAAAGCTCAGGATGAGCCGGGTCGTTCCCCCGGGTCCAGGCTGCGGATACGGCACACGGAAGCGGTACCAGGTGTGCGCCGGGGTGTACAGCGTGCCGTCGTGCGGTAGGCGGATGCGCTGCAGGGTCACGGGCCGGGGATGGAGGCGAGTCGTCCACAGTCGGAGCGCGCCGGCGCCGTCGATGGCGAGCTCCGCACCTGGGGGCTGGGCCTGATCGGGGCCCTCCCACGGCGAGAACCCGAGCCGGACCGCGCCGTTCACGAGCCGTCCTGCCCCCAGACGACGCCGGTCCACTGGAAGAAGTCGCCCTGCCGTGCCACCTCGAAGGCCTCGACTGTCGGCTCGTCGCCGAGCCCGGACAGAACCTGGTGGATGTCGTCGAAGCCTCCGTGGACGCTCTCGTCCTTGCAATCCAGGCCACGGAGCTTCGGAAACACCCGCTGCGCGAGCTGATCGGACAGCGCCAGCTTGCGCGCCTTGTCGACATCGTCCGTGCGCACGGGGTAGTTGGCGACGTAGCGCACCACTGACTGGAACACCCGGTGCCCGAACGGTCGCCCCAGGCGACGCAGGATGCGGTTGATCTTCTGGAGAGGCTCGCGGGTCGCTTCGTCCGCGGCCTCGACGGCAGCCTCGTCCGCCTGCCATGAGCGCCACAGGTCGAAGGTCATCGCGTTTTCGGCGCCCGGCCAGGTCTCGCGCTGGGCCGCAGCGAACTTCCGTGGGGAGCCGAACCGCAACACGTTCGCGCGGTCGAGCACCTTGTCGGAGAGCGTCTGCGTGCTCTCGTCCTCGTTCATCGTCCCCACGAACAAGACGTTCAGGTCGGGATAAACGCGCGGGCCCGCTTCCGCCTGCCCTGTGTCGAAGGCGATCTCCGCGCGACGGCGCAGGGTCACGTCGTCGACGTCGATCTCCCCGCGCAGCTCCAGTTTGCTGAGCAGCTCGCTGAAGTAGTACTCGACCCGCGCCAGGTTCATCTCATCGAGGAGGACGAGCAACATGTAGTCCTTGAGGTTCACGCTGCCCTCGTCGTCGACGTCACGGTTGTGGCGCTCGAACTGCCAGAGCGCCCGCGACAGCTCGGTCGCCCGGTAGCGCCGCTCGAGGAAGTTGTAGTGGCCGAGCAGGTCATGGGGGCTGTCCCAACGAGGCTGGATGGGAATCACCAGCTCATGGAGGCCGAAGTGCCGCGCATAGAGCCGGGGAAGCAGGCTCTTACCCGTCCCGCTGACACCCGCAAGCACGGTCAGGCTGGCGATATCGGAGATCTTGAGCGAGGCGTGGAAGGCGTCGACGACGCGAGCGGGATAGTGAAAACCCCGCTCGGCGAGCGTGTCGGAGAAGGTCTCGAGGAACTCGGCTTCGTCGGCCTCCTGGAGCTCGTTCGGTATGTCCGCGTCGTCGAAGATGGGCTCCCGCAAGCTCTTCCAGGCTTCAGAGGGGTCAGCGTCGTCGAGCTTGACCTGGAACTCGGGGAGTCTCTTGAGCAGCTGCGTCTGCGCGTGCTGCAGTTGCTTCTCGGTCTCGATGACGTTGTCCTGCAGCTCCCGCAGGTGCGAACGGGTGTCTTCCACGGATTGGGTTTCCCGCTTCTGTACCTCCCGGAGGTCCGCGATGGTCTGCTCGAGCATCTTGAGCTCGGACCTGTCGGCTTCGATGCGCTGCAGCCGCGCCTCGAGCTGTTCGACCTCGTCGCGGCGGCTCTGGATGTTGTCTTCGAGCAGGCCCCCCTGGGTCTTGAGTTGGACCACCTGGGCATCGAGCTTCACCCGTTCGCGTTCGAGCTCGAGCAGCCGCTCTTCCTCCCGCTCGACCTTGGCTCTCGCATGTTCGAGGCGAGCTTCGTACTCGTGGACCCGCGCGGCGCGCAGCCCCTGTTCCGCGATGGACTGCTCCGTCTTCGCGCGCTGGGCGTCGAGGTCGTCGAGTTGCTTCCTTTTCCTCTCGACCTCCGACGCGACCGACGTGTGCTCGCGCTTGAGCGCGTCGAGGCTGGCGATCTTGGCCTGGGTCGCGCGCAGGCTCTTGTCGAGCTTGCGCTCTTCGGCCCGTGTGTCCTCGATCGTCGCGCTCAGCCGCGCGTGCTCGACCTTCCCCTTCTCGATCGCCAGGTTGAGCTTGTCGTGCTTGATCTGGGCGTTCGCGATGTTCTGCTTGACCTCCTGCAGGCGCACCAGCTTGGACTGGTATTCGGCGTACTCGAGCTTGACCGACTCCAGGCTCTTCAGCTCGCGTTTTCGCGCCTCTACGTCCTGGTCGAGCTGTGCGACCTCCTTCGCCCGTAGCGCGGCGACCTTCTCGAGCCGCGCCGACTCGAATCTCGCCTGGCTCGCCCGGTCTTCGAGCGTCACAAGCTCGGTGTTGGTCGAGTCGATCCGTGAGCGGATCTGGTCGAGGCGCGCCATGTCGATGCGCACCTCCTGGGCCTCCTGAATCGTCCGGCTGGCGGTCGCGAATTCTTCCTCGAGAGCCTCGTTTCGCCGGGCCTTCTCGCCTTCGAGCTGTTCGAGCTTCGAGATACGCTGGGTGAAGTAGGCCTGCGCGGGCCATGCCGTGACGAGGGCTGCCATCGCGCCCACAGCACCTCCGAGTACGACCTGCAGAACTTCCTGGGGCACGCTCATTCGTCGTTCTCCTCGGTGGGCGAAGCCTCTTGCTCCAGACGCAGGATCTCCTGTTGCAGGGCGTCCCGTTGCTCTTCGAGTCGCCGGACCTCCGCCTCGACGGCCTCCCTCTTCTCCACCGGCAGCAGCCAGTCCCACAGCCCTTCGGTCCGTTCCCGCCAGGCGTCGACGCTCTGGCTGACCAGCACCAGCTCGGCGTCGAGGGCGGTGCGCAGTCGATCGAGGTCTGCCTGCCGCCCTTCGAGCTGCACCTGCAGCTCTGCGAGCCTGGCGCCGGCCGCGGACTGCTCGGCCTGGGTGCGCGACAGCTCGCGTACGGACTCGACCAGCTGCGCGCGCAGGTTCTCGAGCGATTCGGTGGTCGAGGTGAGGCTCTGGTTCTTGAGGTCGATCTCCGTGTTGAGCGCGGTGCGGGTCTCGCGCAGGGTCTCGATCTGCCCGCGCAATCTCGTCGTCAGCTCCCGCGCGAGCTCGATCTCCTTCCTGGTGGCTTCGAGCTCGATGGCTGCCTCGGCGGCCTGCTCTCCAGACCCCAGGGTGCGCTGCTCGAGGTCTCGGATCTCCCGGCGCAGGCTCAGCCAGGTCTCCCTCGCCTCGTCGTTCCGCTGGGCGAGCTCGGCGGCCAGCTGATCCGCGACCGCGAGGCGTTGTTCGGCGGCCTGCGCGACGACGGCGAGAGACTCCTGGTGCTTGCGGGCGACGGCGAGACTCGCTGCTCGCTCCGCGACGTCGTCCCCGAGGGTGGCGAGGCGACGCTCCAGCGCTGCGTTCCGCCGTTCAGTCTTCATGACGGCGGCGTCCAGGCTGTCTCTTCTGCGCTCGAGGCCCGTTGTTGTCTGTTGCAGCTCGTCTCGCCGGGTCCGAAGGGCCTGTGTGCTCCGGTCGAGCTCCGTCAGCTCGAGCTCTGCGACGTCGCGGCGGCTGATCAGGTCTTCCGCCATCTGTCGGCCGTCGGCGAGGCTCGCGATCGCAGCCTCGAGCTCGTGTTTCTGCGCCGTCTTCGCTTCGAGCTCCAGCTCGAGCTCTGCCAGCTCGGCGCTGAGTTGGCTGTAGCTGTAGCCCGCATGCCACTGGGTTGCGGAGTACGCGAACATGCCGACGATGAGAAACGCGCACAGCACTGTGCCGAGGAGCACCAGGTAGGGCCGACGATGTGGGATGACGGGCTTCTTCGGCTTCGCGACCTTCATTCCGGTGCTCCGCTCTGCGCACACTTGCGAAAGGTGAGACGCTCTCCCGCGAGGAAGACCCGCGAATGGATCGGGACGGGGCAGGTACCGAGCGACAGGGGCAGACCGTCGAATCGCTCGAGTCGCTTCCCTTCCGGGGCCGCGAAGATGGTCAGACGCCAACCGTGCGTGCTCGTCCAGAAGACACGCGCTGCCGGGTAGCCCCGGGTGCTTCCGGTCGCGAGCCGGTCGAGGTCGATCAGCAGACCTCGGCCTGCGACGCGGGGGGCGACCATGAGGCGTTGCGCCTGCCACGCGACCTCGAGGTGGCTCGCGGCCTCCTCTGGCGGGTCGTTTCGGGGGGCGTGCATGCCGAGCAGGCGGCGCTTCCCGACCGGTCCGACGCTGATCGTGTGGCCCGCCGACAGGGAGGCGGGGCTCTGCAGGGCGAGCGTGCCTGATCCGCTCATGCGGAGCATCGACAGGGGCTCGGTGCTGCGCAGGGTCCACTCCTGGCCGTCGAAGCCGACAGTGGCGAGGGTTTGGAGGTTCCGCGACGGTGCACCGCTCCAGCCAGGGATGAGATGGGACCTGCACAGCTGCAGTCCGTCGTACAGGACCAGCTGTCGCGAGCGCGTGGGCTTCGGCGCGGCGTCCTCCCCGGCGCTTTCCGGGTCGAGGAGGTCGGCGAGCACCCACCCGTCGCGCTGGACGGGTTCGTCGCAGGCCCAGCAGAGCGGACGCGCATCCACCCGATCCAGCGGCAGCCAGTCGATTCCCTGCGAGCATGCCGGGCACGGAATGAGGCAGTCGTCGAGCGTAGCCAGCGCCCCGATCCACTCGGAGGTCGTCGGGCGCATGCCGGGCCGGTGCAGACCGACCGTCAGGGCGCGCCGGAACAGACCGAGCAGGTTCTCGCCGAGATCTTCGGGGAGCAGGAGCGGCACGTACCGCGTCGGACGGTTCGAGTCGTTGTCGGGGTCGAGGTTCCAGATGCCGTCGAAGCTGTAGCGCTGCTGCTGATCCTCCTCGGTATCCCCGTCGGGGCTGTAGGGGAAGACGCCTTCGAAGGGGTCGTGGAGAAGTAGCAGTCTGTGCAGAATTGTCGCGAGGGCGTGAAGGTCGCCGATGATGGAAGGCTCGGCCTGGCGGGCTTCGATCTCGGGCGCCATGTACCGGGGAGTTCCCGCCTGCAGGGCGCGGACATACCCGGGCACGGCGAGCCCGTCGAGGTCGATCAGGCGCACCTCTCCCGATACCGGGTCCGCGTGGACGTTGTTGGGCGAGAGGTCTCCGTGGCAGAGCCCCTGCGCATGCATGACGCCGACGGCCTCGCACAGGTGCAGGCAGATGCGGACGCGCGTCCGGTACGAGCGTCGATCGCGTGGTAGCCGCTTGAGGGCCTTGATGGGGGAGGGCTCCATCCAGGCCCCGAGGGGCAGCATTTCCTGCGGCACGCGGCGCATCACAACGCCGGGGCCCGGCTCGTCCAGGGTCGCCTGGGGCCAGCACTGCAGCCCGGAGCAGTCGGGTTCGAGCCAGTCGCAGCGGTAGTCCCGGACGACGGCGGTCAGCCTGTCATGAAGCGTGTCGTTGTCAGTATTGGAGAAGACCTTCGCGACCAGCGGGCTGTCGTGCAAGGCCCAGACGGCTCCGAACTGACCTGATCCGAGGAAGTGTACGCCCTGGAAGCGGCGCCCGTCGGCCAGCTTGAAATCCATGTCCTCGTCCCTTGCTCGCATTGCCAGGCCGGGACCGGGAGGTCTCGCGGCTCCGGACCACATCCGGGCGGGAGGACCCTGTCACGTCGACATTTTCGATAGAAGATACAGCGTAGCTCAGAATCCAGCGCGATGGTAGCCTGGGACAGAGACATCTGCGAACAACGGTGATGATTCCGCGACGATGGTCTCCGCGACCAGGGCGCACCCGCCACGTCGAGCGTTGCCCCGCGTGCGCTCAGGCTGCCACGAGGTGGCTCACCGTTCCCAACCTGGAGGGCGCACCATGCCACTCGACGATCTCCCGGACACCTTTCAGCGGCTCCTCGTCTACCTGCTCATCGACACCAGCGGCTCGATGGCCGGGGCGCCGATCGCGGCGGTCAACGAGGGTCTGCAGATGTTCGAGCGCACCTTGCGCCGCGATCCGCAGTGTCTCGAGACGGCACACGCCTGCGTGATCTCCTTCAACCACACGACCGCGGTCGAGGCTGCGCTCCGGGACGCGGAGAGCTTCCGTGCGCCGACCCTCTCCGCCGGTGGCTCGACGGTCCTCTCGAAGGGGCTCGAGGCTGTCGCTCGGCAGATCGCCACGGACTGGAAGCCGAAGTCCGTCGACCATCCGGGGGACTGGAAGCCGCTGCTGTTCGTCCTCACTGACGGGCATCCCAACCCCGGGGACCCGTGGAAGGCCGCGCGGGACAAGCTGATGGCCCGCCGCGGTGGGCGGCCTTCGATGATCGTGTCCATCGGCTGTGGGCCTGACATCAACATGGAGTTTCTGCGTGAGCTCTCGCCGGAGGCGGCCTACTACTTCGCGGACCTGAACGACGCGAAGATCCGGGCCCTGTTCGAGTGGATCGCTGCCTCGACGGTGATGGCGAGCCGGCCGCAGAGTCATGTCGCCGGCCGCTCGAGCCGCCCGGCGGACTTCCTCCCGGCCCCGCCCCCGAACCTGTTCGACCTGGCGCCCTGAGGAGCAAGCCGTGCAGCTCTTCCTCGACGACGCGACGCGATCTCCCCACCAGAACCACGGGACCCTCGTCCTCCCCGCCCGCGGGTGGTACCTGGCCGGCGCGAGCCGGCGGGGCCGCAGCCACGAGAAACAGGACATCGAGAGACAGGATGCCTTCGCTCTCGCGATGTCCGGGCCGTTCGACGCGCGGCGCTGGTATGCGATGGCGGTCGCGGACGGGGTCGGGTCGGCGAGCCACGCCCGCGAAGGGGCGCGGCTGTGCGCGACGACGGTCGTGCGAGCCCTGTGCAGGCACCTCGACGCCACGACCGAGTGCGACGTGCGCGACGCGCTCAAGGGCGCGCTGTACGAAGCGCGCGTCGCCCTCGAGCAGACCTCGCACCAGCTGCGGACACCGTTGAGACAGCTCGCGACCACGCTCCTCGTGGCGCTGGCTGTCGAGCGCGCCGATCAGCTCGAGCTCGCCGCTTTCCAGGCCGGGGATGGGCTCGTGGGAGCGTTCCGGGCAGAGAAGAGCCGCCTCCTGACCCTGCTCGATCCTCAGGACAACAACGAGGAGGGGGCGGTGCGGCCCTTCCACGACGCGTCGGTTCTCGACTCGTTGGACGACAAGCGCCTGCAAAGCTGGAAGTCCGACGAGCTCGACGGTCTGATCTTGATGACCGACGGGGTGGCGACGGACCTGATCCCGCTCAAGCAGGGCGGCCCGGTCCTGATTCGCGGCCTGGCTGCGATCGAGCCGGGCGCGAGCGCCGGTCAGGAGCTGCTCGAGCTGATCTCCTACCAGAAGCGGGGCTCGTTGGATGACCGCACGCTGGTCGGCCTGTTCCGCGTTCCGCGACCCGCGCCGGTGGATCCGACGCGTGACAGCGCCGCTGAGAAGTCCCCGATCGATGACCGCGCGGAGGCCGCAGCGGCGGCTGCCCGACCTGCAGGGCGGAGCGAGGCGCACGGGATCGACGAAGGACTGGCTCCGGAAACCGCAAGCGTGGATCCGGACCCCGGCCTGCTCCGCGCGCGAAGGCCGGACAGCGGGCCCGGCGCGATGGCAGGAGGCGTTGAGGGTCCGGGCGAGGAGATCGGTCGATGAGTCAGCTCGATCCGTCCTTGCGCTCCCGGTTCCAGCCCCAGCTCCCTCCTGCCGAGTCCAGGACGGTGCGCCTGGCTGACGGAAGCGTCGTCGAGCTCGAGGACTATCCAGTCGGGCGTGGATCGATGGGGACCGGCTGGCTCAGCCGCGACCGCGCGCGCTTCATCAAGCTCTACCACCGACCCGCCGACGGCCAGCGCCAGTGTCTGGAGCGCATCCTCGGGGACTTCAACTGCACCCGGGATCCGGACCCCGCCAAGGCCGCGTACTGGTGCAAGATCTTCCTGTGGCCGAAGCACATCGTCGAGTATCCGCGGCTGGGGGTGGCCTGCGACCCGATTCCCGACGGCATGATTCCCCTCTATTGTCTGATCGCGCCCCGCAACTACCGGCGCCTGCCCGCGGCAGCCAAGCTCTGGAACCGCCGGCTGCTGATCGCCTGGCGGCTCGCGAACGCCGTCGCCCGCATGCACAAGCTCGGCCTGGCACATTCGGATCTCTCCCCCAACAACGTCGTCGCCGACCCTCGCACCGGACGCGTGCGCATCATCGATCTCGACAGCCTGGTGGTCGAAGGCTTCGCGCCCCCGTCGGTGATCGGCACGCCTGGCTACATCGCGCCCGAGCTGCTCGAAGGCGCCCGGCGCTCCCCCAACACCCTCAGCGATCGGCACGCGCTGGCGGTCCTGATCTACGAGCTGCTTCTCTACCGCCATCCGCTGCGCGGCCCGCACCTGTTCGGCCTGCCCCCCGAGGAGACGGAGGAGATCGTCGCCCGCCAGTTCAGCCGTCACGGGATCTACATCGCGCACCCCAGCGACGAGCGCAATCGGCCGAAGAGAGCCTACTTCGATCCGAAGTGTCTCGGAGAGACGCTGGCGGGCCTGTTCGAGCGTGCCTTCGTCCGCGGCCTGCAGCATCCCGAGGAGCGCCCGGCGGGGGACGAGTGGAGCGAAGCCCTGGGCCGCCTGACCTACACCCTCCAGCCTTGCGCCAACCGGAGCTGTGTCGACGGCAGCTTTCCGCTGCTGGTCGGGCAGCTCCAGTGCCCCTGGTGTGGCCAGGGCTCCAAGGAGGCCCGCGGCATCCCGGTCCTGTTCTTCTATGAACCCGGGCCGCAAGGGACGCTGCGCCCTCGCGCCGATGACCGGCTCCCCGGTTTTCCGCAGAAGTCGCTGAACCTGTGGCACGCGCGCTGCGACATCGAGCCGGCGCCGTGGCATGATCAGCGTCCGATCGGACGCTTCGAGCAGGAGGGCGACTCCTGGTTCCTGCACAACCTGCTTTGTGAGAGTCTCACGCTGCTGGCCCGGGACCGCAGCGTCATCAAGAAGGTCAGGCGAGGCGAGCGGCTGCCGTTGCAGGAGGGACAGATCCTGGGGTTGGGCGATCCTGGGACCATGCAGTATGCCTACGTCAACTGGATCGGCCGGAAGGACAGGGGCCCGGTCGCCCGCGCACCTGAGCCCGTCAGCTCGACGAAGGCTCCGGAGAGCGCGTCGCCACGCGGCGCGGCGGCGACCCTCGACTTCGACGCGCAGACTCCCGCGCGATCGATCGAGGCCGTCGTTCCGAGCCCTGCTCCGCCCCCGCTTCCGCTGCCGGTGACCGCCGTCCCGCGACCGGCTCCCGTGGAGAGCAAGGCCGCGCTGCCCGAGCCGCAGGTGTCGCGGCCGATCTCCTTGGAGGCCGACGAAGGCTGGATCGGCGCGGTCAAGGACAAGGGGGTGCGGAAGCTCCTCCGCCATCTTTCCCGGCACGGCGTGGCCACCGAGGCGGATGCGATCTCCATCCTCGGTGATTCCCGCAGGCTGCGCCGCTTCGACAACCGCATGGCGAAGTACCTGAAGCAGGCGCCCTTCACCGTGCGCATCGAGAGCGCACCGGGCGGCAAGCGCTACATCCGCGAGTACTGACCTCAGCGTAAGTTCTGTCCTGGCTCGTCGGGCGGGGGTAAACCCCGCCCCTACAGGATTTTCGAGCAGTTGTAGGACGAACATGTAGGGGAGGGGTTTACCCCCTCCCTCGTACTTCGGGAACGGACCTCCCCTCGCGGGACAGAACTTGCGCTTCGGGGCACCAACCCCTCACCACGTCCCCAGCCGCAGCTGCTGATCGTCCCCCTCGAGGATCGGCAGCAGCTGCAGGAGCACCTCGGCGTCGAGGGCGGCGTACGCGATCTGCGCCGGGGACAGGGGCCGGCGCGCCCAGTTGGAGGTCTGCTCGCCCTTGTCGAGCGCGATGCCGAGCTCGCGGGCGCAGACCGCCTTCAGGCTGTGCCCGCCTTCGACCTTCCCCCGCACCTGGCGCGACAGCCGCAGGGTGTCGACGACGTTCTCGATCGCGAGCTCGTAGCGGCCGAGGACGCGGCGCTCGAAGGAGGCGTTGTGGATGACGACGCGCACCTTCCGCGCGCCGAGCACCTGTCCCAGCGGCAGCAGGTTGGCGACGGCGAGCGGGTCGATCAGGTAGGTGGTCGAGGGGCTCGCGATCTGGATCAGGCACAGGCGCTGGTCGCGGATGGTGGTCTCGACGTCGAGGCCGATCAGCGGCTCCCGGGACAGCGTCCGGCAGGCCTCCTCGAAGGCGTCCTGCTCCTCGACCCAGCGCAGGGCGCGTCCGTCCGGCCGGGTCGTCGGAACCGGGACCGCCACCTCCGGCGCGACCGGCACTTCCGGCGCCTCCGCCGCGGCCGCCGTGGAGGACGCGCGCGCGACCTTCGCGAGCACCGCGCCCAGCTCCGCCCCCTGCGGCTCCGCGGCGCGCGTGCCGGACAGCCAGCGCCAGGCTCCGTCGAGGTCGAGCAGGTAGGTCGCGATCATCTCGCGCTCGACCCAGGGCGGCATCAGCGCCTGGAACTTGCTGAGGCGGAAGGCGGGCAGCGAGGCGTACACCCGCTTCCAGAGCGCGGTGTCCTCCCAGGTCTCGAGCTCCTCGAGGCGCGCGACGGCGTCCTGGAAGGGCCCGTGGATCGAGCCTTCGCCCTTCACGGTCAGGTGCTCGCTGCTGGCGCTGATCTTCCAGGTGTCGTCGAAGGCGGACAGGGCGTAGCGCAGGGTCGAGTTGATCCGTCCGCCGGCGAAGGTCCACCAGGTGACCTCCGAGCCGTCGTCGCTGACCTGCAGCCCGCCCTCGCCCGGCCGCAGAACCCCCGCGTACAGCTCCCGCTGGGCGTCGAGGCTGCGGGCGGCGTTGTCGCGGAGGTAGGGGTAGCGGGTGCGGCTGGTCAGGATCTCGAGCATCTTCTGGCTGACTTCGCGGCTGAGGAACTGCGGGATGAAGCTGCCCGCCCAGCTCGGCTGCTGCCCGCGCGGGGCGGGGTTGACCTTGACCCGGCGCTCGTCGTGCAGGATGCGCTGGACGGTCCAGGCGCGGCCGGCGAGCAGGAAGCTGCTGACCTGGTCGACGAGGTTGTCGACGAAGGCCTGGGTCAGGCTGCCGATCGGCAGGCCCTCGGCGGTCTCGACCAGGTACGACTGGGGGCTGCTGAACACCGCGTAGAGCTGCATGAAGTTGCGCCGCCCGAACTTGCGCTCGGCCTTGGGACCGAGCACGAGCAGCCCGCTGGTCAGGAGCAGCGAGCCGTCCCGCTGCATCCAGGCGAGCAGGCGGTCGAACTCCGCGCGCTGGATGCCGCGGAAGTCGGGCAGCCGGTGCAGGTGCTCCCAGCAGGCCTCGGGCCGCACGCCGTTCTCGGCCAGGGCCATCGCGAGGAGCTGGTGGATCAGCACCGGCCAGCAGCGGTCGGAGAGCTCGACGTCCTCGATCCACCGCGCGCGGGCCAGCTCGACCAGGGCGGTGGCCTGCAGCACGCTCTCGGTCGACTCGCAGAAGAAGGTGGTGTTCGCGACGCGCCCGGCCCGCCGGCCGGTGCGTCCCATGCGCTGGACGAAGGAGCTGACCGTGGCCGGGGCCTCGTGCTGCAGCACCTTGTCGAGGTCGCCGACGTCGATGCCGAGCTCGAGGGTGGAGGTGCAGGCGATGCAGGCGTGGGCGCCGCGGTGGAAGCGCTCCTCGGCCAGCTCCCGCTCCGCGCGGGAGACCGAGCTGTGGTGGACGAAGACCTCGACGCCCTGCCGCCGCATCGCCTCCGCCACCGCCTCGGTCCGGGCCCGCGACTGGCAGAAGAACAGGCTCTTGCAGCCCCGGGCGACCTGCGCCGCGGCGGCGGTCAGGCTCGGGGAGTCCGGCTGGTCCGGAAGCGCGGGCCGGAAGGCGATCGCGATCCGCCGGGGGCTCGGCGGATGGGGCGGATCGATCACCGCCCCCGGCCGCGCCGAGGTGCCCTGCAGCCAGCCGAGGATGGCCGCGGGGTTGCCGACCGTCGCGCTGAGCCCGACGCGCTGCAGGTCGTGGCGCGAGATCCGGGCGATGCGCTCGAGCACGCTGAGCAGGTGCGCCCCGCGGTCGGTCCCGGCCAGGGCGTGGATCTCGTCGACGACGACCGCGCGGACCTCGCGGAACAGCCGCAGCGCGTCGACCTTCTGCGAGACGAGCTGCACCTCGAGCGACTCCGGCGTCGTCATCAGCAGGGTCGCGGGCGCCCGCAGGAAGGCCTGCCGGCGGCTGGTCCCGACGTCCCCGTGCCAGACGAAGCGGGACAGGTCGACCATCCCGGTGTACACCCCGAGCCGCTCCGCCTGGTTGTTCAGGAGCGCCTTGATCGGCGCGATGTAGAGGGCGCCGAGGCCGATGGGCTGATCCTCGACCAGGTCGGACAGGAGCGGAAACATCGCCGCCTCGGTCTTGCCCCCCGCGGTCGGCGCGAGGATGACCGCGTTGTGCCCGGCGAGCAGCTTCTCCCCCGCCTGCTCCTGCACCGGCCGCAGGCTCGACCAGCCGAGCCGCGCGACGATCGCCTGCTGGAGGCGGGGGGCGAAGCGGGAGAAGACGGTCACCAGACCTCCTCGGCCGGCTGCAGGTCGTCGTCGAGCTCGTCGCCCTGGCGCAGGGCCTGCTCCTCTTCGGGCGACAGGTTGTCGGGCTGGAAGCCGGCCTCGGCGGAGGGGTCGTAGTCCGGCTCCTGCTCGACGAGGTCCATGTGGTCGACGAACATGCGCAGGAACTGCCGGGGCACGACCCCGACGTCGCCCTTGAAGCCGGCGGTGACGTCGGCGACCAGGGAGCGGATGAAGGGCTCGCTGATCTTCCGCTCGAGCCGCGCGCGGTCCTCCGACGGAAACAGCTCCCGCAGCCGCAAAGCGACCGAGCGCAGGCGCTCGGCGTCGAAGGGCACCAGCTCGAGCTGGGCCTGCTTGAGGTTGGCGAAGCGCCCGGACTTGAGGAACTGGATGCGGTCGTGCAGGGGCGGCAGCCCGGCGACGCCGTTGCGGCTGTCGAAGAACTCCGCGGTGCCGGTGAAGATCCACAACAGGCCGGGGTAGGTGTTCGCCGCGTCCGCGATCTGGCGGATGCCGTTGAGGGACTTGTGCCGCGAGTCCTTGCGCATGCGCAGGATGGTCTCCGCCTCGTCGATCACGATCACCAGCCCCCGGTAACCGGCGGCCTTGACGATCTCGAGCACGCCGCGCAGGTAGTCGAGGGCGTTGCCGCTGCCGATGTCACCTTTGATCCCGGCCGCCTTCTTGGCGCTGGCGGCGACGTTCCCGCTGCCGCACAGCCAGGACAGCAGCGCCCCCGCCTCGCCGATCTGCCCGGCCTGCTTGAGGGTGAACACGGTCTGCACGACGCGGATGAAGTCCTGCGGCGCCTGCCCGCCCGTCAGCGCGGCGATGTCCTCGTCGAGGCGCTTGCGCACCCGGGCGTCGAAGTCCGGCGCCTGCTCGTCGGCGCCGCTGTCGATCAGGGCGTCCTCGACCGCGCCGATCCAGCGGTCGAGGATGTCGCCGATCGCGCCGCGCGGGCAGACCGCGGTGCCGAGCTCGGCCATCACCTTGCGGTAGACGTCGTCGAAGCGGTGGAACTTGAGGTCGTTGTCCGAGACGACGACGAAGCTGGTCGCGAAGCCCCGCGCCTGCGCGTCGAGCAGCGCCAGCCGGGCCATGAAGGTCTTGCCGCAGCCGTAGCCGCCGCGCAGGAACTTGATCGTCCCCTCGCCGTCCTGGGCGAGCGCGAGCTGGCGGCCCAGCTCGCGGCGCTGCCGGTCGATGCCGACGGCGAAGGCGTCGATGCCCCGCTCGGGCACCAGCCCTTTGCGCAGGGACTCGAACACGTGGCGGACGTCGCGCGGGGTCAAAGTGCTCATCGGGAACCTCCTCGCCGGACATAGCGCTGCACACCGTCGGTGACCTGGATCGCGACGTCGAACGGCGCGAGCGCGGCGTGCTTCTCGAAGTTGCGGGCGAAGCGGCGCTGCTGGCGCGCGCCGCCGAGCAGCCCGGTCGCCTCGACCAGGGTCAGGGCGCCGTGCGCCGCCAGGTGGGCGAAGACCGCGCGCACGCCTTCGGGGAGCTGCTCCAGCCAGGCCTCCGGAGCGGCCGGCGCGGGCGCCTCCACGGCCTGCCCGGCCCGGTGGCGCGAGGCGGCGACGGTGAAGCGCACGGCGGGCCCGGCGGGGGCGAGGGCGCCGCTCGGGTGGTAGAGCTCGACGCGCTCGCGCCGGTCGTCCTGGCCGAGCAGGCGGAAGAAGACCTCGAAGGGATGCCCGACCCGCGCGACGATCGCGCCGCTCTCGAGGCGTGCCCCCTTGCGGGCGTCGCACAGCTCGACGGTGATGCCCTCGCCCGGGCAGCGCAGGGCGAGCTCGACGTCCGGCTGGCCGGTGAAATTCAGCTCGAGCTGCCGGGGCGCCGCGACCGTCGCCTCGAGGCAGTGCATGCCGGCGAGGGGCTCGCCCGCCGCGACCTGCAGGGTGTAGGCGACCTGGCTCTTGCTCAGCTCTTCCTTGTGGACGATGCGCAGCACCGGGATGACGCGCTCCTGCAGGGAGTTCCCGCCGTGCACGAAGGGCCGCGCCCGGCGGCCGGTGTCGAAGACCGCGGTCGTGCGCGGCATCACGAGCTGCTGCGCGACGTCCTCGTAGCCGAGGGCGGCGAGCGGCACGCGGACCTCGGCGTCGCGGTCGGCGGCGTCGAGGGTCAGGCAGTGGCGGCGCTGGGGGTCGATCTTGCGGCCGTGGGTCTGGACCTCCTGGGTCTTGTCGTCGAGCAGGAGGAAGCCGTGGTCGGCGGTGATGACGAAGCGCCGGACGCCGGCCTCGCGCAACAGCTGGCAGGCCGCGCGCAGCTTCTGCAGCGCGCCGTCGAAGACCGCGAGCCCGGCGCCGCGTTCGCCGGCCTTGTCGATCTCCTCGCTGTGGACGACGAGCAGCCGGGCCTGGGCGACGCGCCGTTTGAGGCTGGTCGCCTCGAGGGCGAGCACCTCCTCCAGGCTCAGCCAGGGGCAGCCCCCGCCGATGCGCTCGCGCATCGCCCGGTTGCGTTCCCTGGGCGCGCCGACCCGGAACTCGCCGGCGGCGAAGCCGGTGATCTTCCCCTTCTTGTTCAGGGCGGGGAACAGGCGGCCGTCGCGGACGACGGGGGCGAGCACGTTCATGCCGACCTCGGTCACCGTCGGCAGCTCGGCGAGGCGCGCGTCGAGCCGGACCGTGGTCGACTTCTGGTCGCCGAGGCGGGCCTCGAGCTCGGCGGCCATCTCGAAGCGCAGGGCGTCGACCACGAACAGGGCGGTCGCCCCGCCCTTCGCGGTCAGGGGCCGCACGACCTCGTCGAAGATGTCGCGCTGGCGCAGGGCGGGCGGGGGCAGGAAGCCGACCCGCTCGCACAGGGCGTTGAAGCTCTCCGCCCAGCCGTCCGCCCAGCGCCGCCACAGCTCCCGCAGCGCGTCGCGCCGGCGGCGCAGGGCCTCGAAGCGGGGAAGCTGCGGCTGCAGGCTGCGGCTGGCCTGCTGTTCGAGCTGGCGGTGGGCGCGGTCGACGGCCGCGCCGCTGCGGGTGTAGGCGGCCACCGCGGCGCCGAGGTTGTCGCAGGCCGGCAGCCGCGGACCGGCCGCGACCAGCGCCTGGCCGAGGGCGGCGGCGCTGGCGACGAGCTGCCAGACGACCGGCCGCCGGGGGTCCCGGCTCAACCAGAAGGAGCCGCCGTCGGTGCGCTCCCGGGCCCAGCGCGCGGCCAGGTCCCAGCGCTCGGCGGCGAGGGCCTCGAGGGCGGAGTCGAGGATCGCGTTCTCCTCGAAGCGGAAGGTGTCGATCTGGCCGAGCACCTCGGCGTCCGGGTCGGCGGTCTCCGCGGGCAGCTCGGCCTCGAGCCGGTCGGCGAGCTGCTCGTAGGCTTCGGGGTCGTGGGCGCGCAGGAAGCGGCACAGCCCCGTGCAGGCCTCGACCAGGCTCTTGTCCAGGCCGGGGATGGCGGCGAGCGCCGGGCTCCTGGGCGGGCGCTCGAGGTCGGCGACGTATTCGACGCACAGCGCCCAGCTCGCGCAGGCCCGGGCGAGGTCGGCGGGCCGCTGCCGGGTCGGCGTGGGGGAGGAAACGTCCGCGGAGGTTCCGCCCGCGGAGGTGGATCTTCCCGCGTCCGGCGGGAGGGGGTGAACCCCTCCCCTACCTCCCTCGGCGCGCATGTTTGCGGGGGGCGTGGGGGGATGCTTTGCGGCGTCCGGTCCTGCGGTAGGGGCGGGTTGTGTCCCGTGTGCGTTTCCGGAGGTAGGGGCGGGGTTTACCCCCGCCCGTCTTCCCGGTGAAGACGCCGCTCCACGCAGCTCCGCGTACCACCCCCGGGGCATGCCGATCCGGGCCTCGAAGTGCGCGAGGATCTCCTCGCTGTCGGCCCGGCCCGCGGCGAGCCGGCTGTGGATCCTGCCGCCGTTGTGGAGGTCGAGGTACAGCGCGTCGAGGTGCTGCGTGAACAGCTCGGCGCTCAGCTCTCCGCCCGGCTCGGCCCGGTGCAGCCACAGGTCGGCATCTTCGAGGCGGGGGGCGGGGGTGGCCTGGAGGAAGTCGTCGATGGACGCCGGCGGCAGCCGCCCGCTCGCGGTCTCGCGGATCAAGGTGTCGAGGGCCTTGCGGAAGCGCCGGCCGGCGGCGTACAGCTCGAGCAGGGGCGTGTCGCGCACGGTCTCCTCGCTGAAGCCGGGCAGGTACAGGAGCAGGAGCGGCTTCTCGGCGCCGCCGCCCGCGTCCCTGAGGGCGGCCATCAGGGCGAGGAAGCTGCCGTCGTAGGCGTGCACCGCGTAGGGCAGGCGGCCGGCCTCGCGGGCGGCGGCGAGGCGGCGGACGAAGGGGGCGTAGGAGCCGTCGTCGAGCCACACGGCGATGCGGTGCTTCTGGAGGAAGCCGCGCAGCTCCTGTTCGAGGGCCGCCGACACCGGCCCGCCGTAGGTTTCCAGGCCGCTCATGCGTCCTCCTCTGGCGCCAGGCTCGCGAACAGCAGCCGGCGCGCTTCGGCGGCGGCCGGCTGCGCGGCCTCGAAGGCGGCGCGGGCGGAGCCCTCGTCCGGGGCGTGCAGGGTGAAGGGCGCGCCCTGTTTCTCGGCGATGGAGAGCTCGAGGGCGTGGCACGCCTCCGGCCGGGCCGTCCACAGGCCGGGCTCGAGCAGGGTCAGCGCGGCGACGGGGGCGGCGTCCTTGCCGCGGCCGCGGCGGCGCAGGATCTCCTTCTCGACCGCCTCGAGGGCCTCGTCCGGGTGGTCCCGCAGCCAGGCCTCCCGGTGCCCGCGGTCGCCGGCGTCGCCGCGGTAGGGGGCCTCTTCGATGCGGAAGTCCGGGCCGATCTCGTCCTGCAGCCGCAGCTCCCAGGCCCAGGCCCGCGCCGGGTGGTAGCGCCAGAAGCAGCCGTGGGCGACGCCGAGGGAGGGATCCTTTTGGCACTTCGCGTCGACCCGGGTCGGCCAGTAGCGCATCGCCAGATGCGACCAGTCGAAGTCCTTGCGGCCCTGGGCCTTCGCCAGCTGGGTCCACCACTTCTTCGGGTCCTTCCACTGGGGCTGCAAGAGCGGCCAGAGCGCGGCGCTGTTGATCATCACCCCGTCGTCGAGGTCCGGCGCGTAGCGGGCGTCGGTCTCCCGTGGCGGGCACTTCTTCGCGTCCGGCGAGGTCGGCGGCGGGCCGCGCTCGGCGCACTGCTCGACGTCGGCGATGAAGGCGGCGAGCTCCTCGCGCAGCTTCTGCAGGGCCGCGAAGCGCTTCTCGGCCTTGCGGGCGGCCTCCTTGTCGTCGCTCGCCCTGCTCTCCCGCAGGTCGGCGAGCTCGCCCTCCAGGCGGGTGCGGGCGGGCTGCAGGTGGTCGGCGAGCAGGACCGCGAGGGTCTGCTCGGTCCAGCGATGGATGGTCAGCCAGGCGACGAAGGTCTTCTTCGCCGAGCTGAGGGGCCAGTGGATGGGCCGGTTCTCGTACATCGTGCGGTGGACGTCATCGAACATCTTCAGGCGCAGCCAGCCGCGCAGGTCGGTCTTCGCGATCGCCGGGCCGTGCTCCCGCCAGGCTTCGTGGAGGGCGTCGGAGGCGGGTTGGCCGAGGCTGTCGCGCCGGTCGCCGCGGGCGAGGCTGCCGTCGAGGAACAGGATGCCGGCGGGCAGGGCGTGGCTCAGGTCGGCCGTCGCCGGGTCGAGGATGCCCTCGCCGGCCGGGCCGAAGCGGCCGAGGGCGACGCCGAGGGCGAAGCTGAGGTGGTCGGTCGGGGGCTCGGGGTCGTACTCCGGCTCGTAGGGCGGAAGCGGGGCGCCTTCCGGGCGGTCGACGGCGGCCTGGGCCCAGTCCTGGGCGTGGCGCCAGGGGGAGGGGCCGGGGCGGAGGAACTCGATGGAGGGTTCTCGGTGGGACTCGTGGCGGGAGAATTCACCCTCGAGTTGATCGAAGATCGCATTCGCGCCTTTTACAGCGAGGATTGGAATCTTGTTGATGTCGCCCACATCGAAACGAATGCCGGGGGCAATATCGCATGCGATGCGAGCTGCGACCGTTCGAGAGAGGCTCGCAGCAACTTCCCATAGCCTCTCAGGGTACAGGGACAGGCCGGCGTTCGAGAAGACGCCCGGGTCTCTATGGACTCGCACGGAGAAGTTGCTTCCAATAGCACTGAAGGCCAATCCCCTA
>JAUIEM010000115.1 GCA_030428695.1 bacterium | reverse complement strand
GGAACGCGGCGCTCAGCGTGTCGATCCCGCACTCGTCGGCGGCCACCTCGCGGCGGCCCTGCGCGAAGCGGTACCACTGCAGGGCGTAGCACGCGTGCACCTGGTCCGAGCCGGCCAGGATGTCGATGAAGCCCTCCGGCCCGTCCCACTCGTCCTCGGGCTGTTTGTCGGACAGGGCGATGGTGTAACCGAAGCCCGGATTGTCGCGCTCGAGGCGGTCGAGATCCTGCTTGTAGAAGATCTCCTTGACCGACCGCGCCCCGTACCAGTACGAGATCTTGCGCTCGCTGCCGAGGGTATCGAGCAGGTGGAACAGGTGGCTGCGCATCGGCGCCATGCCCGCGCCGCCGCCGACGTAGACCATCTCCCGGTCGGTGTCCTTGATCAGGAAGTCGCCGTACGGCCCGCTGACCGTGACCTCGTCGCCCGGCTTGAGCCCGAAGATGTAGCTGGAAGCGAGGCCGGGCTGGACGATCATCTTCCCGTCGGCGCCGCGCACCAGGGGATACTCCGCGTCGTCCGCGCGCACCCTGTCAGGCCGCGGCGGCGTCGCGATCCGCACGTTGAGCATCACGCGGTTGCCCTCGGCCGGGTGGTTCGCCATCGAGTACGCCCGCTGCAGCTCGGCGCCGTTCTTGACGCGGAGCTTCCACAGGTCGAAGTGGTCCCAGTCGCTGCGAAACTTCTCCTGGACGTCGAAGTCTGCGAAGCCGAGATCGAAGGGAGGGACGTGGATCTGCACGTAGTGCCCCGCCTCGAACTCGAAGGTCTCGCCCTTCGGGATCTCGAGCACGAGCTCCTTGATGAAGGTCGCGACGTTGCGGTTGCTGACCACCTTGCAGGTGTACTCCTTGATCTTGAAGTACTCCTCGGGGATCTCGAGCTTCATGTCCCCGCGCACCTTCACCTGACAGCAGAGGCGCACGCCGTCGCGCCGCTCGCGCGCCGACAGTCCACCCATCTCGGCCGGTCCGACGGTGCCCCCGCCCTCCTTCACCTTCAGCTTGCAGTACAGGCAGGTGCCGCGGCCGCCGCAGGCGGACGGGATGAAGATCTTCTGCGCGGAGAGGGCCTCGAGCACGGTCGCCCCTCCGTCGACCTCGAGGCAGCGGTCGCCGTCGTTGATGTCGAGGGTGCAGACGCCGTAGTCGTTGAGGTAGCGGTCCGCGACCACGATGAGCATCGAGAGCGTCCCGCCGATGGCCGCCAGCCCGACGACCGACAGCGCGACCGTCATGAAGGAGGCTTCGGCGAGCAGGGTCCATGGTAGGTTCATCATTTCTCCTCGGGGTCGTGGTTCAGGTGGAAGCGGCCATGCGCCGGGCCCGCGCGAACGAGCGCACGCAGAGTCCGAGCAGAGCCGCGCAGCTGTCCGTCGCGGCGAAGAGGCCACCCGCGGCGCCTCTTCTCCATCGCGGCTTGCGAGACTCAGGCCGCGGACGCGAGATCCGAGGCGGGCAGATCGCGCCGCGGACCGACGCCGAGCAGGGCCTCGAGTGCCGCACGCAGGCTCGCGTAGCGGAACCGGAACCCGCGGCCGAGCGCGACATCGGGCACCGCCCGCTGGGAGCCGAGCAGCACGCCGGCGAACTCGCCGAGCAGGAGCCGGAGGATGAAGCCGGGCACGGGGAAGATCGCCGGCCTGCGCAGGACATCGGCCAGGGTCGCCGTGAACAGCCGGTTCGACACGGGCTCGGGCGCGACAGCGTTGAGCGGCCCGTCCACTCCTTCCGTGCGGCAGGCGTACAGGATCAGGTCGACCATGTCGTCGACGTGGATCCAGGACATCCACTGGGTTCCGCTCCCCAGGCGCCCGCCGAGGCAGAGCTTGAACGGCAGCAACATCCGCTGCAGGGCACCCCCCTCCGTGCCGAGGACGATTCCCGTGCGGAGACTGACCACCCGCACGCCGCAGCTCTCGGCACGGCGCGCCTCCCCTTCCCAACGTTCGCAGACATCGGCGAGGAAGCCGTCGCCGCGCGCAGAGCCGGCGGTCAGGATCTCGTCCCCCCGGTCGCCGTAGATGCCGACGGCCGAGGAGCTGACGAGCACGGGCGGAGGACCGTCGAGCGCGCGCAGGGCCTCGACGAGCTGCCGGGTCCCCGCCTCGCGACTGCGCAGGATGCGCTCCTTCTTGCTGCGGCTCCAGCGCCCGGCGACGGACTCGCCGGCCAGGTGCACGACCGCGTCGACCCCCTGGAAGGCCTCGAGCGGCGGCGGCAGGTTCTCCGGCTCGGGCCAGGCGTGGATCTCGACCTCCTCGCCGAGCCGCGTACGAGCGCGCGCGACGTCTCGGGTCAGGACAACGGGCCGCTGCAGTCGACGGACGAGCGCGCGGCCGATGAAGCCTGTCGCGCCGGTGATCAGAGCTCGCATGGAAACATCCTCCTCAGAGGGGAGGTTAGCGGACCCCGAACAAAATGTCAATACATTGTATAGGTTTTGATTCGCTTTCGTCAGCGCGTCGCCAGACCCGCCAGCTCCCTGCACATCGCCCACAGCGCGTCGCGCTCCGCCGCGTCCTCGCGGGTGAAGCGCAGGAGGTGGTCGGGTTGCACCGCGCGGTCGAACCAGAAGCTCCCGGGCGGACCTTCCAGCATCCGCGTCGCGCACAGCCAGATCACCGTGTCCGCCCCCTCCTCCGCGTCGCGCAGACGGCTGCGGAAGATGCGCCAGAAGCGCGGCAGCGAAGTGCGCACCGCGCGCGTGTCCACCCAGCCCGGATGCATGCTCTCGCAGCGCACCGCGGGAGCGAGCATCGCCGACCAGCGACGGGCGACCAGCAGCATGGCGCGCTTGGCCTGGGCGTAGGCCGCCACGCCGTCGTAGGGCGCGGGCGGATCGCGCAGCCGCTCGCAGTCGAGACGGGCACCGTACAGACCGCCCGAGGCGACGAACACCACCCGCGCTCCGGGCTCGAGCCGCGGGCGCAGGAGCTCCGTCAGGAGGAAGGGCCCGATCAGGTTGGTCGCGAGGCTCAGCTCCAGGCCCTCGTCGGTCTCGACCCGCGCGCCGGGCAGACAGCCCGCGTTGTGCACCAGCCGGAAGACCGGCTCCTCGACCGCGGCCGCGACGCGACGCACCGAGGCGAGCGAGGACATGTCGACCAGCCGCAGCCGCAGCTCCCGGTCCGGAAAGTCGCGGCGCAGGCGGTCGAGGGCCGCGCCGCCGCGCTCGGGCGAGCGGCACAGGAGATCGACGCGGGCCCCCCGCGCGAGCAGCCCGCGAGCGGTCGCGAAGCCGATGCCGGAGTTGGCGCCCGTCACCAGGCACAGCCGCCCGCCGAGGTCGAGCTCGTCGGGCGGGGCGAAGCGCCGGGCGTGGCGCGCGAAGCCGGTGCGGTCGTAGGAGCAGACGACGCTCGCGTCGAGCAGCCGGTCGAGGAGTCCCACCCTCAGCGCCCGCGGACGGTCGCCAGCCCGCCGTCGACACCGAGCACCTGGCCGGTGATCCAGCGCGCCTCGAGCAGCCCGACGATCGCCTCGGCGACGTCCTCCGGCTCGCCGACACGGCCGAGCGGATGGCGCGCCGCTGACGCCTTCTCGAGCGCCTCGGAGCTGAGCAACGAGGCGCTGAGGGGCGTCCGCACCAGGCCCGGCGCGACGGCGTTGACCCGCACCTGCCAGCGCGCATAGCTCGCGGCGGCGGCCCGGGTCAGTCCCTCGACGCCGGCCTTGGCGGCGGCGATCGCCTCGTGGTTGGGAAGTCCCGTCGCGGCCGCCGCCGACGACAGCAGCACGATGCTCCCTCCGCCGCTCCCGCGCAGCACCGGCGCGGCGGCGCGTACGGTGGCGAAGGCGCTGGTCAAGTTGGTCGCGACGCAGGCATCGAAGTCTTCCTGGCTGGTCGCATGGGCCGAGCGCAGGAAGATCGAGCCGACGCAGCAGACCGCGGCGTCCAGCCCGCCGAACAGCTCTTTTGCGCGCGCCGCGGCAGCTTTGACCGCAGCGAACGAGGTCGCGTCGAGGGCGACGCTCTCCGCCCCGCAGGCTTCCGCCGCATCCGCCAGGCGCGCCTCGTCACGGGCGCCGAGGAGCAGCTTCCAGTCGCGCGCGGCGAGGCGCTCCGCCAGGTTCCGGCCGATGCCGCCGGAGCCGCCGAGGATCAGGCAGCGTCTCATGATCTCTCCCTCAGGTCGTGACGCGGGCGGGCCTGGAGCGCCTCTTGCGCAGACCCCCGCGCAAGCCGCCACCCCGCGCGCGGTAGCCTGCGATGCGCCGCGCCATGCCGCGGAAGATCGGCACGTGCACGGGCATGATGCCGTACCAGTACAGACGCCCGAGCACGCCGCGCGGGCGGAAGGTCGCGGTCTGCCGCAGCGCAAAGCCGCCGTCGGGGAGCGCGTCGACGCGCAGCTCGAGCCAGGCCTCACCGGGCAGCTTCATCTCGGCGAACAGCAGCAGCCGGCGCTCCTCGCGGTCGGCGACGAGCACCCGCCAGAAGTCGAGCACCTCCCCGGGCCGCACGACGTGGGGATCGCGCCGGCCGCGACGCAGCCCCACCCCGCCGACGAGCTTGTCGATGAAGCCGCGCAGCTCCCACAGGAAGTCGGCGTAGTACCAGCCACGCCGGCCGCCGATGCTGAAGATGTTGTCGACGACACGGTCGACCTCTTCGGCCGCGACGGCGACGCTGCGCTCGTCGGTCAGGCAGCCGAAGCGTGGAGGCTGGACGGCCGCGCTCAGCTCGACGTCGAGGTTCGAGGAGATCGCGGCGTCCTTCCAGCTGCTGACGACCTCGTTCTGCTCGATGCGCATGAACGCGAGCTCGACCGCCTTCCTGTAGGAGACCGGCTCGACGTCGGTCACCGCGTCGATCGCGTCGTCGCGGCAGACGACCTCGGCCTTCATGCTGTCGACGAGGTTCCGCGCCAGGGAGAAGGAGGTCGAGGTGACCAGGTACAGCCAGTACGACGAGAGCCGCGGGCTGAGCACGGGCACCGGCACGATCCAGCGCCGCACGCCGCGGATCTCGGCGAACTGCAGCAGCATCTCCCGGTAGGTCAGCACGTCCGGCCCGCCGATGTCGAAGGTCTTCCCGAAGGTCCCCTCGTTGCCCATCGTCTGGGCGAGGTACTCGAGCACGCTGCGGATCGCGATCGGCTGGCAGCGGGTCTCGAGCCAGCGCGGGGTGATCATCATCGGGAGCTTCTCGACCAGGTCGCGGATGATCTCGAAGGAGGCGCTCCCCGAGCCGACGATGATCGCCGCACGCAGCACGGTCAGGGGGATCGACGACGACGCGAGCACCTCCTCGACCGCCCGGCGCGAGGCGAGGTGCGGAGAGAGCTCGGGGTCATTGCAGATGCCGGACAGGTAGATCACCTGGCGCGCACCCGTCCCCTGCAGACCTTCGAGGAAGTTCCGGGCGCAGGCGCGCTCCCGCTCCGCGAAGTCTTCGCTGTCGCTCATCGAATGCACGAGGTAGTAGGCGACGTCACAGGGAGGGAGATCGCGCAGGCTGGCCGGATCGAGCAGATCGGCGCGCCGCGCTTCCCAGGTGCCCGTGCCGGACTTGATCGGGTGCAGGCGCGCGGGGTCGCGCACCAGGCAGATCACGTGGTGGCCGTCGGCGAGCAGCCGGGCGAGCAGTCTCTGGCCGATATATCCGGTAGCCCCGGTCAACAGCGCACGCATCACACGTCCTCCTCGATGGAGAGGGTAGAGCAGCGGCGGCAAAATATCAACAGAATTTACACACAATGTCTACACGCGTGTCCCCGACACGCGCCGCCGGCCCGCTCACCGGCGCGGCGGCGGCCTCGGCCTCGACCGCGCGGGGGCGGACGTGGATAATGGACGGTGGCGAAGTCCTCCGGAGGAAATGTGAACTGCTCGCAATGCGGCAAGCCCGCCCCCGTCGACGCGCGCTTCTGCGATGACTGCGGAAACCCGCTGAGCTTCGGCACGCCGACCCCGACGATGTCCGGCCACGCGACCATCGCGCCGGAGTCGAGCGGGCTGACCCCGCGCCCCGCGCCCGGCACCGGGCACCCTCCCGGAACAGGACCCTGGACGCCTCCGGGCACCGGACGGCACCCCTCCGGCACCGGACCCTGGACGCCTCCGGGCACCGGACGGCACCCCTCCGGCACCGGACCCTGGACGCCCCCGGGCACCGGGTCGCAGCTTCCCGCCAGCCAGGCGCACACGCCACCGGGCACCGGGGTCACGCCGCCGGGGACGGGCCCGGGACCTACGACCGTCCGCAGCGGCCTGTTCGCCGGCCTCAGTGGGCGGGTGCTGGCCGGGAAGTACGAGCTGCGGCAGCAGGTCGGGCGCGGCGGCATGGGGACGGTGTTCGCCGGCTGGCACCGTGGGCTCGGCATCGATGTCGCGGTCAAGTTCCTGCTGCCCGAGCTCGCCGCCCAGCCCCAGGCCTCCGAACGTTTCCTGCGCGAGGCCCGGGCCTGCGTGAAGATCCGCCACCCCCACGCGGTCGGCGTCTACGACCTCGACCGCGATCCGGTGACGGGCGCGCTGTACATGGTGATGGACTACTGCGAGGGCCGGCCGCTCCTGTCCGTGCTCGCCGCGGACGGGCCGCTGCCGGTGCCGGTCGCGATCGAGCTGAGCCTGCAGATCCTCGGGGCGCTCGAGGCGGCGCACCTGCTCGGCCTGGTCCACCGCGACATCAAGCCGTCGAACATCATGGTGCGCGAGAGCGAGGGCCGGCTGCAGGTCAAGGTGCTCGACTTCGGCATCGCCCGCGCCTGCTCGCAGGCGGCGCGGTCGGAGATGGGCGGCCCGCTGACGACCCGGGCCGGGGCGATGATCGGGACGCCGGGCTACATGTCCCCAGAGCAGTCCGCCGGCATGGAGGTCGATCACCGCTCCGACCTGTTCAGCACCGCCATCGTGCTGTACGAGATGCTGACCGGCCGCCGCCCCTGGGAGGCGGACAACCCGGTGCGCCTGGCCGGCGCCCTGCTCGGCGAGCCCCACACCCCGATCCGCGAGTACCGCGCCCTGCCGCAGGGCCTGGTCCGGGCCATCGACCGCGCCCTGGCCAAGGACGCCGACGCCCGCTTCCCCGACGCCCGGGCGATGCGCGAGGCCCTCGCTCCCTTCGCGAGCGACGCGCCGCCCGTGTCCGGCGGCTCCCGCGGGGGCGGCGCCGGCCTGGCCGTGGTCGCGCTGCTGGTCCTGGTGCTCGCGGCGGGAGCTGCCTGGTGGGCCGGGGCCCTCGACGAGCTGCTGCCGCCCGCGTGGCGCGCTCGGGCGGAGGAATCGGCGCCGACTCCGGACGGCCCGCCGGGCGACTCTTCGAGCGCCGGCACGCCGACCGAGCTGCCGCCGGACGGTCCTCCGGATGAGCCCCCCGTCGGTCCCGAAGATCCTCCGGATGAGCCTCCCGTCGGTCCGGAAGATCCTCCGGATGTTCCTCCCGTCGGCCCCGAAGATCCTCCGGATGACCCTCCGGATCCGCCGGTGGATCCACCGGTCGCGCCGCCTCCGGCCCCACGTTTCACGGCGCTGGCCCCGGCGAGCGGCTCGTGGGTGCGCGAGAACGCGGTCGGCATCACCGGCGCGGTGCGCGGCGTGCGCGGCGTCACCATCCAGGGCATGGCCGTGCCGGTCGGCGCGGACGGCTCCTTCACGCTGTCGCTCCACGTCGCCGAGGGCGAGCAGCAGATCGAGCTCGCGGCGGAGAACGCCGGCGGCCGCGCGGACACGAACCTGGTCGTGCTCGTCGACCGCACCCTGCCGACGGTCGAGCTCGAGAACCTCAGCGCGGGCCTGGTCACCGACCAGACCCGGCTCGCGATCCGCGGCCGGGTGCGTGACGCCCATCCCCGGCGGGTCGTCGTCGGGACGGTCCGCGCGGACACCGGGCCCGACGGGAGCTTCGCCCTCGAGCTGCCGATCGAGCCCGAGCGCCGCAGCGAGCTGCTCTTCGAGGCCTTCGACAAGGCGGGGAACCGCGGCACGCTGCGGGTCGAGGTCAGCCACGACGGCCGCGCGCCGCGGGTGGAGTTCTCGAGCGCCGGGACGAGCGAGAGCGCGATCTACCGCATCGAGGGCGAGCTGCTCGAGCCCCACCTCGCCTCCGCCCACCTCGCCGGCCAGCCGGTCGCGGCCGGCCCCTTCTCGGTGCCGGTCCGCCTCGAGCCGGGCCCGAACTCCTTCACGCTGACCGCGGAGGACCTCGCCGGCAACAGCGCGGAGGAGAGCTTCACGGTCACCTACGTGCCCCCCGCGGTCGAGCCGCCGCCGACCGTCGAGCCGGCGATGGAGCTGCCCGCGGCCTGGCGGGTGGTCGAGACCTGGGAGGACGCCCCGCGTGACCAGCGCGAGCGCTCCCTCGCGCTCGGCGTGCCAGTCTCGGTCGAGAACGGGCTCGGCATGCGCCTGGTGCTGGTGCCGGACGGGACGAGCACGCTCGGCTCCGATCCGGGGGAACAAGGCCGCAAGCCGCGCCGTGAGACGCGCCACCAGGTCACCCTGACCCGCTCTTTCTACATCAAGGAGGCGGAGGTCACCCAGGAGGAGTACGAGCGGGTGATGGGCGACAACCCGGCCTTCTTCCGCGACCCCCAGGCCCCCGTCGAGCGCGTCTCCTGGCTCGACGCCGTCCGCTTCTGCAACGCCCTCAGCGCCCTCGAGGGCCTCGCCGCGGTCTACACCGTCGACGCCGAGGGCGGCGTGACCTGGGACCGCGACGCCGTCGGCTACCGCCTGCCGACCGAGGCGGAGTGGGAGCACGCCTGCCGCGCGGGGGCGAGCACCGCCTACCCGTGGGGCGAACGGCACAACGGCGCCCTGATGTACAGCGAGCGCAATGCCGAGCACCCGATGCCGGTCGGTACAATGGACTTCCGTCGCTGCTCCTACGGCACCTACGACATGAACGGGAACGTCTGGGAGTGGTGTTGGGACTACTACGACGAGGGGTACGGCCGCGCGGCGACCGCGGCGACCGACCCGACCGGTCCGGCGGAAGGCGACGTGCGGGTGTTCCGGGGCGGGAGCTTCTTCGAGACCGTCGAGTTCTGCCGGGCGGCCGAGCGGCAATACGCACGGGAGACGAGCCGGCTCAACGATGTCGGCTTCAGGCCCGTCTTGACGGTTCGCTGATGCTTCGGTTTTGGCCTTGAAGCCAGACGATCGCATGCTGATAATGATCGGCTCAGAAGACGCAGTCGCCTTCCCGACCCGGGCACGAGGAGATTCACGTGGCGGAGCTCCGGATTGTAGCCAGCAGCAGGGGTCGCAGCCAGGCCGAGGATCTCGAGGTCGAGCTGCACAACCTGACGGGAGACATCCTGGTCGGCTCGGTGAGCTTCCACGGCGCGGAGATCCCCATCCTCCCGGTGCGTAGCGGCAGCGCCGCGACGATCCAGTTCCCCACCTCGCAGATCCGCAGCAAGAACGTGCTCGCCGGCCTCAACCTCCGCACCTTCCCCAAGGACGACCTCGTCTTCACCGAGGGCCTCGACCTCGACGCGAACGCCTACCGCCGCTACGTCGTCGAGCTGTTCGCCCGCGACGGCGAGCGCCACATGCGCATCCGCAAGTGCGTCCAGTTCCAGTGGTCCGCCGGCAACCCGCGGGTCACGCCGGTCCTGCACGTCACCGACGACGGCGGCGAGACCTACACCCTGACCTGGCCGCCGCTCTCCGAGCGCGAGAACGGGCCCCTGCGCCAGGTGCTGCTCGACGGTGAGGTGCGGGCGGTCGCGGTCAGCGGCACCTACCTCGACGACGGCGAAGACTGGTACATCCAGCCCGATGACGAAGAGTCCCTCGAGCTGATGATCGAGGGGGCCGCCGGCTTCTACCTGCTCGAGCGCAACCTCGACGACCTCGATGACGGCTACGACGACGAGGATGAAGACGAGTAGTTGGACCTCGCGGACCTCGACTTCGACCTGCCCCCCGAGCTGATCGCCCAGGAGCCCCTCCCGGCCCGCGACGCCTCCCGGCTGATGGTGGTCGAGCGCCCCGACCGCCTGACCCACACCCGCTTCGACGCCCTGCCCGGCTGGCTGCGTCCCGGCGACGTGCTGGTCATCAACGACGCGCGGGTGCTTCCGGCGCGCGCGCTCGGCCTGCGCGAGGCGACCGGGGGGCGGGCGGAGCTCTTGTTCCTGCACCCGCTCCTGCCCACGCCCGAGACCTGGGAGGTGATGCTCGGCACCCGCGGCAAGCCGGTCGCCGGCGAGGTCTTCGCCCTCTGTGACGGGCAGCTGCGGGTGCGGCTGCTCGAGGGCGGCGGGCGGGTGCGCAGGGTCGAGAGCCTGGCCGACGAGCCGGTCACCACCCTGCTCGAGCGCCACGGCCGCCTGCCCCTGCCTCCCTACATCGCGCGCAGCGCCCCCGACCCGCGCGACCGGGAGCGCTACCAGACGGTCTACGCCGACAAGCCGGTCGCGGCCGCCGCGCCGACCGCCGGCCTGCACTTCACCCCGGCCCTGCTCGCACAGCTCGAGGCGCAGGGCGTCGAGCTGCGGCGGCTGACCCTCGAGGTCGGCCCGGGCACCTTCCTGCCGATCAAGACGCGGGCGGTCGAAGAGCACACGATGCACGTCGAGCGCTACCGCATCCCGGAGCCGACGGCGGCCGCCGTCGCGGCCGCGAAGGCCGAGGGCCGGCGGGTGATCGCGGTCGGCACCACCAGCCTGCGGGCGCTCGAGGCGGCCGCGGCGGGCGGCTCCGGGGAGGGGGCGACCGACCTGTACATCCGGCCGGGCTACCGCTTCCGGGCGATCGACGCGCTGATCACCAACTTCCACTTCCCGAAGAGCACGCTGCTGCTCCTGGTGATGGCCTTCCTCGGCGAGGAGCTGATGTGGAAGGCCTACCGCGCGGCGATCGCCGAGCGCTACCGCTTCTTCAGCTACGGCGACGCGATGCTGCTGCTGTAGGGTCCCTCGGCAGGTCGATTCACCGGGCCCGGTACCTGCGAGAGTGACGGGAGTGCCGATTTGTACAATCCTGCTCGCGCCGCGCCCGGCATCCTGTCTCTACGTGCGCAACGCGAGGAGAAATCGACCATGAACGCACCCGCCGGCTACCACACCATCACCCCCTACCTGACCGTCGCCGATGTCGACGCGTCGCTCGCCTTCGTGAAGACCGTCTTCGACGGCACGGTGACCGAGCGTGTCGAGGGCAAGGACGGCGCCGTCGCCCACGCCGAGATCAAGGTCGGCGACTCGATCGTGATGTTCGGCTGCGCCAAGGAAACGTCCGACCTCAAGGCGATGCTCTACGTCTACGTCGCCGACGCCGACGCCCGCTACCAGGCCGCGCTCGAGGCGGGCGCGACGAGCGTGATGGAGCCCCGCGAGACCTACTACGGCGATCGCAACGCCGCCGTCGCCGACGCCGACGGCCACCAGTGGTGGATCGCCCAGCGGGTCGAGACGCTGAGCCAGGAGGAGCTTCGGAAGCGCGCCCGGGAGGCCGCGGAGAACTGACCCGCGCAGCAGCCTTCGCGGCGGTGTGCTAGACTGGAGGCATCCCCAACCGAGTGGCGATGCGATGCTTCGAAGGCTGATCCCCTGTCTGTTCCTCCTGGTCGCGTGCGGCTGCAGTGGCCGTGATTTCGGCTGGACCACCGACCTGTGGGGCGACCCCTACCCGCCCGATCCGACCGAGATCGACGAGCGCTACGCCGAGCTGCAGCCGCTGCAGGTCGAGGCCGAGAGCCTGCGCCTGCACTGGACCAAGGTCGCCGAGCTCGAGCGTCTGTGCACGATCTACGAAGAGCTCCTCGCCGCGTCCCAGAGCCGCATCAACGCGAAGCTCGAGGTCTACTACGAGGGGCTGTCCCCGTCGGAGCAGGAGAAGTTCGGGCCGCCGAAGATGCTCCCCGACGAGGATGCCGACAGCTTCGCCGCGCGCTCGATGGCCCGCCGCAGCGCCCTGCGCGAAGCGGCAAACCTGCCCTTCGACAAGGAGCTCTACGACAACTTCTGGAAGCTCGGGATCTCGTACTACATCCTCTCCGAGCGCATCCCCGACAACTCCGAAGAGATCGACCGCAAGCTCGAGCTGTACCAGCAGGGTCTGGAGAGCTGCGAGCGCGCGATGGCCTGCTTCAAGAGCTTCCGCGACGCGATCGCCCGTGGGGAGGCCGAAGAGGAAGCAGCCAAGACCATCGGCAAGGAGGGCATCGAGGGGGTCTACTGGACCGTGATCTGCATGAGCAAGTGGTCACGGCTCAAGGGCTTCTCGTACGTGCTGTTCAACAAGAACCGCGGCTGGGAGATGATCCAGCACGTGCGCTCCCTCGACAACACCTGGTACTACGGCGCCGCCGACCGCTACCTCGGCGCCTTCTACGCCGTCGCGCCGTCGATCGCCGGGGGCGACATGGAGAAGTCCTGGGAGCACTTCATGGCGTCCCTCGAGGTCGCTCCCGACTACTTCGCGACCCACGTCCTGATCTCGGAGTACTACGCGACGAAGGTGCAGGACAAGGAGCTGTTCCTCAAGCACCTCGACATCGTGCTGAACGGCGATCCCGCAGTCTACCCCGACATCATCCCGTACCAGCGTGTCGAGCAGGAGAAGGCGCGGAAGCTGCTCGACGGCATCGAAGACTACTTTTAGGGCCCGGAAAGGATACTTGAGTTGAGTCAGGCACCCTTTCCGGCGCTCTAGCCCCCCGTCCGCTTCCTCCGCACCGACTCCCGCACGATCCGCAACAGGTCGCGTTTGCACTCCTCGACCCGGTGGCTGAGGTTGATCGCGTGGATGCGCTTGGTCAGGAGCAGCTCCGGCACCACCGTCAGCTCGATGCCCAGGTCGCGCGCCCGGAACAGCCAGTCGAAGTCCGCCCCGAAGTCGAAGGACGCATCGAAGGGCCCGACCCGCTCGAACACCGCTCTCCGCATCAGCCAGCCGCTCGGCGTGTAGCAGGAGTGCTCGGAGCGCAGCTTGGGATGCAGCCAGCGCGGCGGCTCCATCCCCGCCTCGAGCGCGTAGACCTGACGGCACAGGCCGATCGCCTCGGGACCGCGCTCCTCTAGCCAGGCGAGCTGCCGCGAGAGCTTGGTCGGCGCCCACAGGTCGTCCTGGTCGAGGAAGGCGAGGAAGCTCCCGGTCGCGGCGGCGACGCCGGTGTTGCGCGCCGCTCCGGTGCCGCCGTTCGCCTGCCGGATCAGCCGGACGGTGGGGAAGCGGCGGACGACCGCGGAGGTGTCGTCGGGGGACTCGTCGTCGACGACGATCAGCTCGACGTCCGGATGATCCTGCGCGAGCACGGAGCGGATCGTCTCCGGCAGGAGCCGCGCGCCGTTGTAGGCGGGGATGACGACGCTGATCCGGGGGCTCATCACGCGACCTCCAGGGCTTCGATCAGGCGCGCGCGCACCGTCGGCACGGAGTACTCCGCGGCGACCAGCGCGCGTCCCGCTTCCGCCGCCGCCCGCCAGCGCGCTTCGTCCTCGTAGAGAGCGGCGACCGCCTCGGCCCAGCCGTCGTCCGCAGCGACGGCGACCGCGGGCGACGCGGGCAGGCCCTCCGCGCCGATCGCCGAGCTGACCGCGGGCAGGCCGTGGGCGAGGCTGGCGAGCAGCTTCCCCTTGATCCCCGCCCCGTAGCGCAGCGGCACGACGCTGAGCCGATGGGCGTCGAACAGCGGCGCGAGCTTCGGCACGAAGCCGGTCACCGTGACCCCCGGCCCGGCGAGCGCCTCGACCTCCGGCGTCGGATCGGCCCCCGCGATGGTCAGCGACACCCCGGGCAGGCGCTGGCGGAGCGCCGGCAGCTGTGCGCGCACGAACCAACGCATCGCGTCGACGTTCGGCGCGAAGGTGTAGGCGCCGAGGAACAAGAGCCCCGCTCGCCGCGCGAAGTCCGGCCCCGGGGGCCCGGCGGGATGGATGTTCGGGACGACCACGCACGGGCAGCCGGGCAGCGCGGCGCGGAGCAGCCCGCGCTCCCGCTCGCTGACGACCAGCGTGCAGTCGGCCCGCCGCGCCGCCTCGAGCTCGCGCCGCTTGAGGGAAAGGGCGTTGCGCAGCTGGGGCAGGTTGCCGCTCAGACGCGCGGCGCGGAACTCGCGCACGTGGTGCAGGTCGATCGTGTCGAACAGGATCCTCGCTCCGGGGGCGTGGCGGCGCGCCGCCTCGCTGAAGCGTGAGGCGACCCAGACGCCGTGCAGCAGCACCGCGTCCGGGCCGCGCCGCAGCGCCTCCTCGACCGGCGGGGCGAGGAGCTCGACGCCGTCCGCGGCGAGCGCCGCACGGTCGGCCTCGAGACTGGCGGTGAAGGGCGGGAAGGACTCCGGCAGGCAGGCGAGCACCGAGACCGTGTAGCCGAGCGCGCGCAGGATGGCGAGGGAGCGGACCAGACGCAGCGAGCCGCCGTCCCGGTCGGGGGTCGGGACACGCGGCGTGATCACCAGCAGGGAGGGCTCAGGCACTGCCCGGCCAACCCTCGGCGTCGACCTCGTGGATCGGGTCGAGGGCGAGCAGCTCCTGCATGTCGGTGTAGGCCTGCACGCTCGGCCCCTGGAAGCCCGCCAGGCCGGCGAAGAAGGGCGCGGCGTCGACGTCCCTGGCCTCCGCCGCCCCGCGCGCGAGCAGGTCGATCGTGACGAGCTGCTCGAAGAACGCGCCGAGCGCCTGATCGACCTCGTCCGGTCCGGCGCCGCTCGCAGCGCAGATCGCCGCGGCGATCGCGTCCGCCGGGGCCCCGGCCAGCAGCGCCGCCCAGACCCGGCTGCCGAGGTCATCGAAGCTGAAGTAGCGCCCGCTCTGCAGGTCGATCGCGATAGTCTCGCCGTCGATGCTCTCGTGGACGACGTGGCTTCCCGCCAGGCGGAATCCGGTGGTGAATCCGGTGGTCTCGGTCTCGGCCATCGTGGGCTCCTCCTAGCCAGGAACTCTCTGGGATCTGCGGCATCGGCCGGCAGTGTACCAACCCGGCGCGGGCATGCAACAGCCTCGCAGGCCGCTGCCCGTGGGTCGGGATCCGGCCCCCGCTTGTCCTGCGGCGTCCAGCAGGCACAATGGAACCCGGTTGATGCACCGGGATTTCGTCGCGAGGGCCCGGAGGCCGCTTGAGATCGGGCGCTTCGAGTCTTCGAGCAGCGGAGCCCGTTCTTCATGGCTGGCACACCGTCCACAGGTGAGCAGCGCAGAAGGCTCGAAGTGCCCGAGATCTGCGGCATCCGGGTCCGCAGCAGGAACCCCGGTGAATCAAACGGGACGAACCCGAGCGCGCCGGAGAAGCCGTTGGAAGACCCCGAAGCGACCCTGCCCGACGACGACCCGGTCCGGGCCCGCTGGTGCATCACCCTCGGCGCCGACGCCGAGCACAGCACCCTCGACCCCGGCGCGACCTACCGGCCGCGCAGCGCTCCGGGGGCGGCGCCCCTCGACCTCGACGGCTACGCCCTCGACGAGGAGGTCGGCCGGGGCGGCATGGGCGTGGTCTTCCGGGCCCGGCAGACCTGCCTCGGACGCGATGTCGCCCTGAAGATGGTGCGGGGGGAAGAGGACGCCCAGACGCTGCGGGACTTCCTGTCCGAGGCCCGCGTGACCGGCCGCCTCGAGCATCCGAACATCGTGCCGGTGCACGAGCTCGGGAAGCTCCCGGGCGGCGAGCCCTTCATCGCGATGAAGTTGGTCGAGGGCCAGAGCTGGAGCGACGCCCTGCGCGCGCGTCCGGACGACCTCGACTTCCACCTGCGGGTGCTCGACCAGGTCTGCAACGCGGTCGCCTACGCCCACAGCCGGAGCATCGTCCACAACGACCTCAAGCCGGGCAACGTGATGCTCGGCCCCTTCGGCGAGGTGCTCGTGATGGACTGGGGGCTGGCCCTCAGCCTCGCGCCCGTCCCCGGCGTGCGCCCCCGCGAGAGCCTGCGGGAGCCGTGCGGAACGCCGCGCTACATGCCGCCCGAGCTCGCGGACGGGCGCGGCGAGGAGGTCGGGCCGGAGACGGACGTCTACCTGCTCGGGGGGATCCTCTACCACATCCTGTGCGGTCGACCTCCTCACCGCGGCAAGCGCTTCATCGACGTCGTGCTCGCGGCGAGCGCGGGGAAGGTTCCCACGCTGCCCGAGACGCTGCCCGCGGAGCTGCGCGCGCTGTGCGAGCGGGCGCTGCAGCCGCGGCCCGCCGACCGCTTCCCGGACGTCCTCAGCCTGCAGGCGGCGCTGCGCGACTACCTCGCCCACCGCGAGAGCCTGCTGCTCAGCGCCGGGGCCGAGGCCGCCCTGGCGCGCTGCGCGTCGCCCGCCCGGCCGGCGGAGCGGGCCGAGCGCTACCGGGCCTTCGCGCTGGCCGTCGCGGAGTTCGACCAGGCGCTCAAGCTGTGGCCGGACAACCCCGAGGCGCGGGCCGGACGCGACCGGGCGCGCGCGGCCTACGCCCGCTACGCCCTCGACTGCGGGGACCTCGGCCTGGCCGAGGCGCAGGCCGAGGCGCTCGACGCGCCGGGCGAGCTGGTGGCGGCGATCGCGGAGGAGCGCCTGCGGCGGTGGAAGCGGAAGCGCGCCCGGCGGGCCGTGGCGATCACCGGCGGGGTCGCCGCCCTGGCGCTCCTCGCCGCGCTGGGCGTCGGCCTGGTGTGGCGGGCGCGGGCCGTGGTCGAGCTGCCGGTGCGGACCGAGCCGCGGGGCTCGGCGGTGTGGGTCGACGGGGTGCTGCACCCGGAGCGGACGCCGACGGTCGTGCCGCTCGGTCCCGGGAAGCACCGGCTGGAGATCCGGCAGGAGCCCTTCTTCGCCGTCGACCGCGAGGTCGAGGTCGCCTGGGGCAGCATCACGGGAAGTCTCGAGCCGGCGCTGGTCCACGTCCCGCGCTTCGAGTACCTGACCTTCCAGAGCGACCCTCCCGGCGCGCGGCTCGCCATCCGCGCTCCGGACGGCGCGCTGGTGCGCAGCTTCACCTGCCCCCACACCGACACCCTGCGGGTCGGCGACTACCGGCTCGAGGCGCAGCTGGAGGGCTACCGCGATCCGCTGCCGGAACGCCCGCTGACCGTGCGCGGCAGCGTGCGGCCGCGCACGGTCAGGATCACCCTCGAGGAGCACGCCGGCCGGGTGGTCTTCATCGGCGACCTCGAGGAGGCCCTGGTCGAGATCGACGGCGACGGAGCGCTGCGTTCAGCGGCCGACACCCTGCGCCTGGCCCCGGGGCCGCACGCGCTGCGGGTGCTGCGCAGAGGGCTCGGCACCCGGCACTTCGCGGTCGACCTCGCGGTCGGAGCCGCGCGGACGCTGTTCCTCCCGCCGGACGAGCAGACCTGGAGCGCGCCGCTGCTCGAGGCGCCGCACGGGACGCCGCTGCCGGTCGATCTCGACGGCGACGGGGACCTCGAGGTCGTGCTCGCGACGCGCGAACATCTGGTCTGTCTCGCGCGGGACGGCACGCTGCGGTGGCGCCACGCCTTCGACCGGGCCGCGCAGGTCAGCGCGCCGCTCGCCCTCGATGTCGACGGGGACGGCCTGCCGGAGATCGTCTGCGACCGCCGCGATCTGCTGGTCTGCCTGGACGGGGACGGCCGCGTGCTGTGGGAGCGGCGGGACCTCGCCCTGCCGGGCCGGGGCACGCTGTGCCTGGCCGACCTCGGCGACGGCCCCGTCCCCGTCGCCGCGCTGCGGGACGGCGTCGCCTGCCTCGAGCGCGACGGCAGCGTGCGCTGGTTCCGCCCCCTGGACTGGACGCCGAGCACCCGGCCGGTCGCCTGTGACGGGGGCCTGCTGCTCGCCTGCGATGAGGGGCTGCTGCGGCTGGCGGAGGACGGCACCGAGCTGTGGCGGAGCGCCCTCGGCGCGCTGGTCCATCCGCCGGCCCGCGGTGACCTGGGCGGGGACGGCGCGGCGGAGATCGTGTGCGCGAGCGACGACGGCTTCCTGCTCTGCACCGATGACCGGGGCCGCGAGCGCTGGCGCTTCCCCTTGGAGGAGCCCGGCGCCCCGGCCCTCGCCGATGTCGACGGGGACGGACGGCTCGAGGTCCTCGTCGGCGGAGGAGATGGGCTCCTGTGCCTGACGGCGGAAGGTGCCCTGCGCTGGGAGGCGCCGGCCGCGTACGGCATCCCCGGCGAGCTGAGCGTGGTCGACCTCGAGGGCGACCCGCGTCCGGAGATCGTCGGCGCGAGCGACGACGACAGCCTCTTCGTGTGGAGCCCGGACGGTCGGCGCCGCTACGAGCTCGCGCTCGGCGGCGGCCTCTACCACGCCCCGAGCGTCTGCGACCTGAGCGGCGACGGCGAGCCTCACCTGCTGATCGCCAGCGAGCGCCCTGGCCTGCGCGCCCTGCGCTGGCAGCCCCCACCGCGCTGGCTGCGCCCCGAGCAGCCGACCGCGATGCGCGCGGCCGGCGCAGGTGTCGCCGTGCTGGGGCCGGAGGAGAGCGCGCGCTGGCTCGATCATCGGGGCGAGGTGGTGCGGGATTGGGAAGCTCCGGGCGGCCGGCTGTTCGCGTTCGAGGAGGATGGTGCGCTCGTCTTCGCGAGCACCGCCGACGGCACCCGCGCCTACGACTCGACGGGGGCGGCGCTGTGGGAAGGCGAGCTGAGCCTGCGGGACAGCCGGCTCTGGGGCAGCGGACGCCTGCAGCAGGACGGCGGCACCGTGCGCCTGATCGGCGCCGACACCGAGCTCTGGAGCCGGCGCGGCCGGCTGCTCGCCGAGGCACCGCAGCGCCTGCTGGTGCGCGCGCCGGACTCGACCCTGATGTGCCTGGATGCGGACGGCGCCATCGTCTGGCGCGACCCCGCGCCGGCCCTGCACGCCGCGTTCGTCGGCGCACGCACGGTCGTGCAGACCTGGGCGGGCCTGCGCGGCCTCGGCCCCGACGGCGCGCTGCTGTGGGAGCTGGACGAGCCGGCGCCGACCCTCGTCCAGACCGCGCCGGCCCCACCCCTCGCCTTCGCCGACCGCTTCGTGTACGGCAGCTCCCGGGGCGTCCTCTGCCGGGACGCCGCGGGGCGGGAGCTGTGGGCGCTGCCGGCGGCGAGCGCCCGCGGCCTGCTCGGTCTGCTCCCCGGGGGCCTGTGCTACGCCTCGGACTTCGAGAGCCTGTGGCTGTTCGACGCCGACGGCAGGCCCGGGCCCGTCCTGCACCTTCCGCTGTGCGCGTGGGTCGCGCCGCCCCGGCTCATCGACCTGGACGGCGACGGCACGCGCGAGCTGGTCGGCCTGCTCGACGACTGGCGGCGGGCCGAGGGCGTGGTCGCCGCCTTCGCCCCCGACGGCACGCTGCGCGCCCGCCTCGGCCTGGCGCGCGCGATCGGCCAGCCGCTGCTGGTCCTCACCGGCCCCGACGACGCCGGCCGCCGGCTGCTGGTCGTCGCCGACATGACGCACCTGTACGCCTTCGACGCCGCGGCGCGCGTCCTGCGCATCGACTGGGGGCCGTTCCGCCAGAGCGTGGAGTAGGCTGGTACCTGGGAAACTGCATCAGCGATCTGCGGCGAACCCATGACTTGCCAACCTCCCGCGGGTGGGGAGGAACCGCAGCGAGCTACGCCTCGCCGCTCGCGCACACCCGCATGCCCGCCTCGGCGTAGCGGGCGAGCGCCTCCTCGGCCTGGGGGGTGAAGTCGAACACGAAGCCGCCCGCGCCGTCGGGCACGGCGACCGAGGACATGCAGTCGCGCAGCACCGTTACCTTCGAGGCCTGGCCGGGTTCCAGCGCGAGCAGCGCTTCCAGCAGGTCGTCGAGGGAGCTCTTGACGCAGTGGCTCGCGGCCTGGCCGGCGACCAGCAGCCGGTCGGCCCCGAGCAGGCGCTCGATCAGGGCCTCGTTGCGGCTGCCGAGGGAGCTTCCGTCGTGTGCTTCGAGAACCTCCGGGCGCAGCACCGAGTAGTTCTCCGTCAGCGGATGCTCCCCCTTGAGCTCGATCGGGTTCCGCGCCCCTCGGGCGAAGCTGTGGAACAGCCGCGCCTCCTGGATCACCCCGGCGAGCAGGTGGCCGTCACCGCCGAGCAGGCAGTGGGGCGGCCACAGGTATAGCTGGTAGCGTCCCTCGGCCTCGAGCCGCCGGCAGTAGTCGAGGCACTGGGCGCGCAGCCAGGCCTCGTCCCCGTCGCACAGCGCGGCGGCGAGCCCGGGCCGCGGGATCAGGGCGCCGGCCTCGAGCTCCGCGGCGGTGATCACCCGATGGGCCTCGACCGGCCCGCCGTCGGCGGTCTGCCAGAAGGAGGGGAAGAAGATCTGGAAGGGGTGATGGGTGTCCTGGGTGCAGATGATCTCGCTGATGCTCCCGAGGTTCTCGTAGATCAGCTCCGCGGTGCGGGCGTTGTCCTCGAGGGCGCCCTCTCCGCTGCGCCCGCCGACGTAGAGGCTGCCGCCGGGGAAGCAGAAGTCCTTCTGCACGTCGATCAGCAGCAGCACGACCCGCTCCTCGTCGCGGGCGGCGGGGGCGAGGGCGTGGCGCTTCCGCCAGGCCAGGGCGGCGGCGTGCAGGGCGGGGATGTCCGGCGCGTAGGCCTGGTCGCGGGCGGAAGCGGGGGAGTAGTGGGCGGGGAGGGGAAGCATGGCGGCTCCTCGTCAAAGGGTTCCAGCAGCGAGAAGGCGGCGGGCCCGCGCATCTTTCATCCGCTCGGACACAGCTTGTAGCCGATGCCGTGCACGGTCAGCAGGATGCGCGGCGCGCCCGGCTCCGGCTCGAGCTTCTTGCGCAGCCGGGCGATGTGGTTGTCGACCGTGCGCGTGCTCGGGTAGCGGCCGCGGCCCCAGATGCGGTCGAGGATCGTCGCGCGCGCGACCACCTTCCCCGGGGTCTCGAGCAGCAGCTCGAGGCAGGCGACCTCGGTGCGGGTCAGCGGCAGCTCTTCGCCCTGCCGGTGCACCAGGCAGGCCGCGAGGTCGACCGCGACCTCCGGGGCCAGGCCGACGCGCGCGCTCCCGGATTCCGGCGCCGTCCGCCGCAGCACAGCGCGGATGCGGGCGAGCAGCTGGCCGAGGCTGAAGGGCTTGGTCACGTAGTCGTCGGCGCCGAGCTCGAGGCCGCGGATCACGTCGACGTCCTCGTCGCGCGCGGTCAGCAGGATCACCGGCAGGGTCACGCCCTGCGCGCGCAGCCGGCGCAACAGCTCGAAGCCGCTCGCGCCGGGCAGCATCACATCGAGCAGCAGGAGGGCGTAGCTGCCCGCCGCGAGCAGCTCTTCGGCGCGCTCCGCGTCGCCCGCCAGCTCGACCGCGTAGCCGTCGTGCTGCAGGTTGAAGCGCAGGCCCTCGGCGAGCGCGCGCTCATCCTCTACGATCAGGATCGGGGCGATCGGCGTGCCTCCGCGCGGTGCGTTCCAGGATGTTACACCTTTGGTACACGGACTGTACAGCTCGTGACGAGGGCGGGCGTAGGCTGGCAGGGGTAGAGTCATTCCCGCGAAGGAGGAAGCGATGCGTTCCCTGTTCACCCTCTGCCTGCTCGCCTGCCTGGCGCCCGCGCTCGCCCAGGACGATCCGCTGCTCGAGCGGGCCCACGCCGCCTACGAGCGCGGCTACTACCTCGAGCACGGCCTGCGCGACCTCGACGCCGCGATCGAGGCCTACGCCCGCGCGGTCACCCTGGCCGACGAGGTCGACCGCGAGCTGGCCGGCCGCGCCCTGTTCCGCCAGGCCCTGTGCGAGCGCCAGCGCGGCGATGAGATGCGCGGCCTCGAGCTGCTGAACGAGGTCGAGGAGCGCTTCGGCGACCTCGAGACCGTCGCGGCCCTGCTCGACGCGCTCGCCAGCGCCCGGGTCGTCCGCCGCACCCTCGAGATCCACGACATCGAGCTGTTGACCCGGCGGGTCGAGGACCAGCCCGGCCCCTGGCTGCGGGGCTCCGAGAGCGACGGCATCTTCGCGGGCGGCGCGCTGAGCTTCGACGAAGAGCAGGAAGGCTACGCCCTCGATCCCGACGAGCTGATCGACCTGGTGATGACCAACATCGAGCCGGACTCCTGGGAGCACGAGCGCGCCTCGATCGACGTCCGCGGCGGCCGCCTGTTCGTCGTGCAGACCCCCGAGGTGCACGTCCAGGTCGAGCGCTACCTCGACCACCTGCGCAGCCTGCGCGGCCGGCTGATCAGCTTCGACGTGCGCGCGCTCCTGCTCTCCGGGGCGGCCTTCGAGCGGCTGCTCGGCGCGGGCTCCTTCACCCTCGATGCGGCCCAGCTCACGGCCCTGGAGGCCGGGCTGGCGGAAGGGACGGAGGTCACCCAGCTGTACCGCCAGCGGCTGACCGCCCAGAACGACCAGGTCGTACACGTCGCCCCGCTGCGCGAGACCTCTTATCTCGCCGACTTCCGCGTCGACAACACCGGCTCCGTGCCCGCCCTGGAGCCGGACGTGTGGACGCTGCTCGAGGGCCTGGTCGTCGAGCTCCACCCGCGGCTGGTCGGCGCGGACGACCAGCTGCTGCTCGAGAGCCGCTGGGAGCTCGCCGAGCTCGCGGCGCTAGAGCGCGCGGCCACCGTGCACGGCGAGCTGCAGCTGCCGCGCTACGAGGAGCTGCAGCTGCGCAGCCACGCGCTCGTCGCCTCGGGCCACACCGCGCTCCTCGGCTCCCTGCGGCTCGGCGACTTCGGCCTCGCCCCGTTCCCGGACACCCGCCTGGTCTTCCTCGTCGACGCCCGCCTGTCGCGGCTCGACGCCGGCCGGACCGCGCCGGTGATCGCCGGTGAGCGGCGCCAGCTGCGGCTCTACAATGTCGCCCTGCTCACCCAGCGCCTGACGCGCCTCGATCCGGACTTCGGCCTGTTCCTGGAGTTCGATGAGGACGACCACGCCTTCCTCGACGAGGATGCGCTGATCGAGCTGATCCTGTCGAACCTCAGCCCCGACTCCTGGGAGAACGACCTCAACGCGCTCGACATCATCGCCGACGGCGCGCTGCTGGTCGTCGTCCAGACCCCCGAGGTGCACGCCCAGGTCGCCGCCTTCCTCGACCGCCTGCGCCGCCAGCGCGGCCGCCTGTTCCGCTACGAGCTCGCCCACTTCCGCGTCGACACCCGGCGCTACAACGAGCTGCTCGCCGGCACCGAGCTGTCCGCCTCGGGCGCGAGCGTGGTCGCCGACAGCGTGCTGCTCGGCCTCGCCGCCGACGAGGAGGTCGCCCTGCTACACAGCGTGGGCGGGGCAGGGCTCGACGGCGCCTCGCTCTCGGCGCGGCTCTTGCGCCACGAGAGCTTCGTCGAGACCCACGAGGCGGTCGCCCAGGCCACGGGGTCGAACCTCGTCCAGCTCAGCCACCCGCGCATCGGCGAGGCCGAGACCGGCTTCCGCCTGCAGCTGCGGGCGCGCGCGACGCCGGACGGACGCAACGCGATGGTCGACCTCGACTACCGGACGGTGCGCCTGGCCGGCCTCGAGGAAGAGAAGACCCGCTGGCAGACCATCCACCTGCCGACGGTCACCCGCCAGACCTTCAGCAGCCAGCTCGCGGTGCCCCTGGACCGCGTGTTGCTGGTCGGCGCCGTCGCCCGGCCCGGGGCCCAGGCCAACGACATCGTGCTGCTGCGGGTGCGGGCGCTGGACGTGTTCGGGGAGTAGCGTTGGAGGGAACGATGCGTCCGGCGCGCTTCCGCTGGTGGCTGGCAGGCATCGCCCTGCCGCTGCTCGGCCTCCTGCTCGGCGCGGGGGTGCTCGGCCAGCGCCAGCTCGAGAGCTCCGCCGAGCTGCTCGCGCGGCGCCGGGCGGACGCGCTGTTCGACCGCGGCCGGCGGGCGCTCACGGCCTGGAGTGACACGCTCGAGGCCGGGCTGCGCGCGACCTGGGGGACGCTGGCGGAGGAGGACGTCGCGACGGGCCGGACGCCGGCGCCGGTCGTGCTCCTGCGCGCCGGGCGCCTGCTCGCCCCGCGGCTGCCGGCGGAGGAGGAAGAGCCCCCGCCGGCACTCGCCGACCTGCTCGTCCGCGCCCGCACCCTCGCCGTCGCCGGCAACGACCCGGAGGCCGCGGCCGCCCTGCTGCGGGAGGCCCTGCGCCTGCGTCCGCCCGACGCCGGCGAGGCCCGGCTGCTCGCCGAGCTCGCGGCGCTCTCCGCCCGCCTCGGCGACCACCCGGCGGTGCTCGCCTGCGCCGAGCGCCTGGCCGGCCTGCCGACGCCGGGGCGGCGCTCCTTCCTGCTGGTCGGGCTGCTGCGCCTCGCCGCGCTCGCGGCCCTCGACCAGCCGGTCGCGGCGGAGCGCGCGCGGCTGGCGCGGGCGGTCCGGGTCGAGCAGGCCCTCGGCACGCTGCCGGGAGCGGGCTTCTACCTCGAACAGCTCGGCCCCGACTCGAGCGGCGTCGCCGAGGCGGGGCTGTGCAGGCGGCTGGCGGGGCTCTTTCCCCAGCTCCCGGAGAGGGCGCCCGAAGGACCGCTGGAGGAAGCGCCCGCGCGCCTC
>JAUIEM010000114.1 GCA_030428695.1 bacterium | reverse complement strand
AAGGAGCACACCATCGCCGTGCTCGCGCTGATCCACAGCGGGGCCCACAAGGTCTCCGACGAGATCGACGAGCGCATCCGCGCCTACTTCGAGCGGCCGCTCCTGTTCCGCCGCATCTACGAGACCAGCCTGAAGATCCTCGCCATCGACGCCTACGGCGACCCGCACTACTTCCCGCTGCTCAACGACCTCGCCCGCTGCGTGCTCGAGGCCCAGTACGAGGATGGAAGCTGGGGCTACAACCTCACCTTCAAGTGGGTCGATGCCGAGCGTGACTACGCGCAGGTGCCGGAGCAGCTCTCCTGGGTGCCGCCGCGCAGCTCGCCCCTGGTCGGCAAGGGCGCCGACCTGTCGACCACCCAGTTCGCCCTGCTCGCCCTGCGCTCGGCCCACCGCCGCGGCATGCTGGTCGACCGCGGAGCCTGGGAGCGCGCCGACACCCTCTTCCAGGAGCGCGTGATGGAGGACGGCGGCTGGCGCTACGCCCTGCAGGGGAAGTCCTACGGCAGCATGACCTGCGCCGGGGTGTCCTCGACGCTGATCGCGCGCTGGGCGAAGGGGGTCGAGGACTTCGTCGAGGATCCGCGGGTCCACGGCGGCTTCGCCTGGCTGGCCGAGAACTTCAGCGCCGACGCCCATCCCGGCACCACTCCGGACCTGTGGTACTACTACTACCTGTACTCGATCGAGCGGGTCGGACAGCTGCTCGGCACGCCGTTCATCGGCGAGCACGAGTGGTTCCCCCTCGGCGTGCGCGCCCTGCTGCAGCGCCAGGCGGCGGACGGGGGCTGGCGGGGGAAGCGCGGCGAGGCCGACCCGCGCATCGCGACCAGCCTCGCGCTCTTGTTCCTGACCCGGGCGACCCACGGCATGGCGGAAGCGCCGGGCCGGCTGGTGGTCGTGCCCCGGCTCGGCTTCCGCATCATCGATACGGCAGGGGTCGTCGTCGCCGAGGGGCAGGTCGGCGACACCGTCGAGCTGCCCGCGGGCCGCTACCGGCTCGAGGTGCCCCACGGCAGCGAGGTGTTCTCCCGCGAGCTGGTCGTGCACGGGAACGAGCTGACGCGGGTGGTCGTCGAGCCCTGAGGCACTGGCAGGCACAAGATCCTCCGCAGCAGGTGCAGCGCGCCGATGGTGTCGAGGCCCGCCACGTCAGGGGCCGGAGAGGAACGGGCCGAGCACCGGGGCGGCGCAGGCGGCAGGGCTTGTGTCGTCGGGTGAACGATGCATACCGGTGTGATCTGGAGCGCGACGGGTGACACGCATCACGCCGCAGCCTGCCCCCATCATCTCCGGGCCCTCAGCCGCGACGCCGGAAGTCGGCGGCGCGGGCCGTGTCGCCCGCGGCCGTCGCCAGCTCGGCGCCGAGGGCGTAGAGGGCGGTATCCGGGCGCATACCGCGAATCTCGTGATGGGCGAGGGCGCGCTCGACATAGGTCAGCCCCTCGTGGGGGTCGCCGTGCTCGAGGCAGCCCCGGGCCAGCGCCGCGGCGGCTTCTCCGGCGGTCTGCCAGAGCCGCCAGCGGGAGCTCTTCTCGTGGGCCTCGCGCAGGAAGCTCGACGCCTCACGCCAGTCGGCGCGCTTGAGGGCGAGCCGGCCGAGGGCGAGCAGGGCCTCCGCCAGCCAGCGATCCTCCGGACGGCGGCCGGGGCCCTCGCCCCCTTCCCCGGCCATCCTCACCGAGACGCTGCCGACGACCACCGACTTCTGCTTCGGGCGCAGCGTCTCCCGGGCACCGAGGTAGGCCGCGCGGGCCGCTTCCACCTCGCCCCGGGCCTCGCCCAGGCGGCCGCGCAACAGCTGGGTGCGGCCGAGCAGCACCGGCGACAGCGCGCGCTTCTCCGCCTCGGCCAGGGTCAACCCGGCGCGGCGCAGGTCGCCGCGCGCCAGCCAGCCGCCCGCGACGGCGAGCAGGGCGCCGACCCGCGCCGCGTCGTCGTTGCCGACCCGGTCGAGCCAGGCGACGGCCTCCTCGGGACGTCCGGCCCGGCACAGGGCGCGGACCAGGGCGGCCGCGCCGATCGCCTGGGCGCGCGCGGGCTGGTCGCGCAGGGCGTCGATCGCCTCGCCCACCCGGTCGAGGGCGGCGAGGGCGGCGGCGCGGTGACCGGCGATGCGGGCGCGGTCCTCGTCGGCGAGGGCGGCCACGTCGGCGAGCAGCGCGCACACCTCGAGGGCCGCGGCCGGCTTGCTCGAGGCGAGCAGCTTGTAGCCTTCGGCGAGCAGCACCTGGCGGATCTGGCGGCGCTGCTGGCGAGCTTCGAGGGAAGCGCCGGCCGCTGCGTCGAGGGATCTCCGCATCGCTTCGAGCTCGCTGCGCTCCACGTTCCGCCTCCCGGGCGCCGGCCAGGTTCTGGCATCGACGCCTAAGCTCGTGTAAGTTTGCACCTTGCGCCCGGTCCCCAGGGCCCTGGCCGAGTTGAGCGAGTGGCGCGAAACTGCTAGGATGGTACCTGCTCCCACAGGCGATCTGCAAGGTCAGGAGTCGCGTTGCACCTGCCCCACGGAATCCTCACCCTGGATGAGCAGTTCTTCGTCCAGCTCGTGCTCAAGAATGAGCTCCTCGATCAAGAGGACGTCGACGAGTGCATCCGGAAGAAGATCTCCGTCCGCAAGAAGACCGGCGTCGACCGCTACATCGCCGAGATCTTCCTCGATGAGGAGCTGCTCGACCCCGAAGAGGTCGACGAGATCCACGAGGCCCAGGCGGCGAGCCAGATCCTGCGCCTCGACTCCCTGTACGGTGACATCGCCCGCAAGCAGGGGCTGGTCAGCCAGCCCCAGCTCGAGAAGGGCTTTGAGACGCAGCGCGAGCGCGGCTACCAGGTGCGGCTCGGCGAGATCCTGATCGAGCACGGCGTGCTGACGATGGAGATCCACCGCTCGATCCTCGCCCGTCTGCTCAGCCGCATCGAGCAGCAGGAGCGCGAGTACATCCGCAAGATCCGGGTGCGCAAGCGCTACACCGAGGAGGTCGAGGCCTACCGCGACGAGGAATCGTCCGCCTCCGAGGCGCCGACCGAGATCGCCCTCGCGGCGGTCGACAGCGCCGCGCCCTCCGAGAGCGAGGCCGAGCCGCTCTTCACCTCGTCGGGGCCGTCCGAGTCGGAGCTCTTGTCCGAGGCCGAGCTGTCCGAGCTGTCCGAGTCGGCGAGCCGCTCGGCGTCGAACCAGGGCTTCGCGCTGACCGCCTCGGGCTCGGCCGGGGTGCTGCCCGAGCTCAAGCCCGACTCCGGCATCGCCGAGTTCCATCGGCCTCCCCCCGGCGAGACCCCGGCCGATCCGGCGCCCTTCCTCGCCCAGAACATCGAGCGCATCAAGACCGAGGCGACCAAGAAGAAGAAACCCTTCGCCGCCGGCGCCCCGGTCAAGCCGCGCAAGAAGAAGAGCAAGAAGAAGCCGCCGAAGGGGCGCATGGAAGACTTCCTCACCTCGGCCATCCAGGAGCGCGAGACGTCGACCTCGCCGATCCGCTCGGTCTTCCTCGAGACCGAGATCCACAACCTCAAGACCGAGATCAAGAACGTCGAGAACATCCTCGCCGGCTCGGACACCGACCTGTCGTCCCAGATCGGCATGCTCTCACAGGTGCAGCGTCCGGTCTTCGACGCCAAGGCCTACATCCGCAAGAAGCGGGCGAAGAGCCGCCTGCGCCAGGTCGTGACCGTCGGCGCGATCGTACTGGTGGTCGCGGCGCTGGTCGCCCTCCTGGTGCTGCGCTGGCGCAACCTCGGCCGCTACTCCGAGGCCCGCTCGGCCCTCAGCCGGGGCGATCTCGACGCCAGCGCCGAGCGCCTCGCGCAGCTCGAGGGCTTCTGGGGGACGCTGTGGGTGTCCGGCGACGACGTCGCCGGCCTCGAGGAAGATCTCGCCTTCGAGACCGCGTTCACCGAGCAGTACACCGTCGCGCTCGAGAGCGGCGACCACGACAGCGCCGACAACGCCCTGAAGATGCTCGCGGCGAAGTTCTCCGGGGCGGAGTACCAGCGCCGCATCGAGGACGGCTTCGTCGAGGTGCGCTTCCGGCGCGAGATGGCGGCGGGTCAGCTGCTCTTCGAGGAGGGCAACCGGGCGCTCGCCCTCGGCCACTTCCGCGAGGCGCAGAAGGTGCTCGACGACGGCGAGGCGGCGGCGGCGATCGCGGCGCTCAAGACCGAGCTCGAGGAGGCGATCGCGGCGGTCGACGGGCGGCTCAAGCAGGCGGTCCGCGCCTCGGAGAGCGACCCCACCGCGCTGCGCACCGCGCAGGCCGCGCGAAGCGAGCTGATTGCGCTGTACAACGAGTGGCGCACCCTGTTCAAGGACGACCCGGGGGTCGAGGACAAGGTCGCGATGCTGCAGATCGAGCAGTGGATCCAGACCGCCGAGGAGGCGCTGCAGGCCGAGGACTACGACCTCGCCGTCGAGTGGTACCAGAACGCCCTCGAGCTGCGCCCCGACGACGCCGACCTCAAGTTCATGCTCAACCGGGCCCAGCGCCTCAAGCTCTACCACCAGCATCTCGACGCGGGCGAGGAGCTGATGCGCCAGGAGCGCTACAGCGAGGCGATCGAGACCTTCGAGCGCGCGAAGCCGTTCAGCGACGACCCGCACGAGGTCGAGGCGCAGATCGTGCTGTGCGAGGAGCGCATCGCCGAGCGCGCGCTCGATCAGCGCTACGACGAGGCCCGGAGCCGCGGGGTGGCCGCCTTCCGCGCCAGCCGGATGGAGGACGCCGCCGAGGCCTTCGAGGAGATGCTGACGCTCAAGCCCGGCGATCCGGACGCGACGGCCCTCGTCGGCTTCATCGGCCAGGCCCGGGGGATGGTCTTCATCCCGGCCGGGGACTTCACGATGGGGGTCGACTCCTCGCGCAGCTTCGCCTACCCCGAGCACCGCGCCTCGGTCGGGCGCGGCTACCTGATCGCGCGGCACGAGGTCAGCAACGAGGAGTACGCGGCCTTCGTCGCCGCGACGCCGGGGCTGTCGTCGCCGCGGAACTGGAACGGCGGGACGAAGAAGCGGGGTGACGGCAGCCGCTACGACGTGCCGGACTCGACCTACGCGCGGCATCCGGTCGTGTTCGTGTCCTGGACCGAGGCGGCCGCCTACTGCGCCTGGCTGGGGCGGCGCCTGCCGAGCGAGCGGGAGTGGGAGAAGGCGGCGCGGGGCACCGACGGGCGCACCTACCCGTGGGGCGACGAGTACGCGTCCGACCTCGCCAACGTGCAGTCCCAGGTCTCGGTGGACGAGGGCGTCGGCACCGTGACCGTCGGCTCCTCGCCCGGGGACGTCAGCCCCTACGGCGTGCGGGACATGGCCGGCAACGTCAGCGAGTGGGTCGAGGACAAGCTGCTCCCCTACCCCGGCGCGCCCGAGCGTCAGGTCTCGAGCTCCGACCGTGAGCGTCGGGTGCTGCGCGGCGGCTCGTGGTACTACGACCAGGACCGGGCGACCTGCTTCTACCGGCAGCGCGGGCCGGAGGATCAGACCTGGCAGGAGGTCGGCTTCCGCACCGCCCTCGACATCCCCGAGCTGCTGCGCGCCCTCCTGCAGGAATGACCGCGCGGGTCACCGTCGTCGGCGCCGGCGTGCTCGGCTGTGCGCTGGCGCGGCTGCTCGGGGCGCGCCATGACGGCGTCGTGCTGCTCGAGAAGGAGTCGGGGCCGGGGCTGCACACCAGCGGCCGCAACAGCTGCGTCGCGCACTCGGGCTTCCACCTCCTGCCGGGCTCCCTCAAGGCCCGCGTCTGCCTCGAAGGCCAACGCCGGCTGACCGCCTACTGTCAGGAGCGGGGCCTGCCCTTCCAGCGGATCGGCAAGCTGGTCGTGGCGGCCGACGAGACCGACGCGGCGCACCTTCCCGAGCTGCACCGCCGCGCCCAGGCGCACGGCCTGGCCGGCACGCGGCTGGTCAGCCGGGAGGAGATGCGCGACATCGAGCCGCACGTTGCGGGCGTCGCCGGCTTCCACTCCCCCGCCGACGGCATCTTCTCCGCCCGGGCGGTCGTCCGCTCGCTGGCGCGGGACGCGCGGGACGTCGGCGTCGCCCTGCACTTCGGCACCGAGCTGCGGGAGGTCCGGCCGCGCACGACCTCCCTCGAGCTGGTTGTCGTCCAGGGCGGCGCGGTGCGCGTGCTGCGCACCCGCTGGCTGGTGTGCTGCGCGGGCCTGCACGCCGACCGCCTGGCCCGGCGCTGCGGGCTCGCCCGCGACCTCTCCATCGTGCCCTTCCGGGGCGAGTACCACGCGCTCGCGGAGCGTCCCGCGGCGCTCGTCCGGGGGCTGGTGTACCCGGTGTTCCGGCCCGAGCTGCCGTTCCTCGGCGTGCACCTGACACCCACCGTCGACGGGCGCTGCCTGGCGGGGCCGAACGCGGTGCTCGCCTTCGGGCGCGAGTCGTACCGGACCGGGGACATCCGCTGGGGCGACTGCGCGGAGCTGCTCGGCGCGCCCGCTTTCTGGCGTATGGCGCTGGCGAAGAGCTTCCTCGGCCTGGCCCTGGGCGAGCTGCACACCAGCGTCTCGGCGGGCGCCTTCCTCGAGCGCACCCGGCGCCTCCTGCCCGCGCTGCAGAAGGGCGAGCTGACGCCGGAGCGGGCGGGCAACCGGGCCCAGCTGGTCGACCGCAAGGGGCGCCTGGTCAAGGACTTCCTGTTCCGAGTCCGGGGCCGCAGCGCGCACGTGCTCAACGCGGTGTCCCCGGGCTTCACCTCGGCGCTCGCCTTCGTGGAGCTGATGGCGGACCGGCTGACGCAGCGCGGCTTCTTCCGCCGCCGCTGAGCGGTCGAGCCTCAGAAGCCGTTCTCGAACACCAGCTCGTCCAGCGGTAGCTGGCCCGGCTTCGGCCACGGGTCCTTCGTGCCTTTGCCGATCGCGACCATCGGACCCATCACGTGGTCCTCCGGCAGCTTGATCAGCTTGCCGACCGCCTCGATGTCGAAGCCGATCATCGGACAGGACTCGTAGCCCATCGCCCTGGCCGCGAGCATCAGGGTCTGCAGCGCCATCCCGATCGAGCGCTGGGCCTCGTCCCGCTGCAGCCAGGCGCGGCCTTCGTGGAACGGGCCCATCCAGCCGACCAGCAGGTCCGCGACCTCCTGCGGAGCGTTGCGCCAGTAGCGGGCCGGGTCCTTCTTCCAGGCGTGGAGGTCGGCGGTGAGGATGACCAGCAGCGAGGCGTCGGTCATCTGCGCCTGGTCGTTCCCGTGCTCCTTGCGGATCTTCGCCCGCAGCGTGGGATCGCGCACGATCACGAAGCGCCAGTGCTGGATGTTGAAGCTGGTCGGTGCCTGGATGGCGGCCTCGAGCAGGCGTGTCTCCTCGTCCGGGCTCAGCCGGTGCTCGGGGTCGAAGTGTTTGACGGCCCGGCGGCCGTAGATCGCATCGAAGGTGTCGATGGGTTTCCCTCCTCGGTTTCTCGTCGACGCTTCGAGTGATAGCCGGACGGGGCGGAGAATGGAAGCCCGCCTCCCTGGCGGGTCGGTCGCGGAGCGCGGGGCCCCGGTCGGACGCGCCCGCTGCCCCGGTCTGCCAAAAGCGCTATGATGGAGGGGGCATGGTTCAGCACGACGCAACGGGGGCCGACCGACGAACGCTGGAGACGAGCGCTGCGTTCCCCCCACCCGCCCGGGTGCGCTCCTCCTCGGGCTCGTCTGCTGGCTGGTGTGCGTCGCCGTCGCGCGGGGCCAGAGCCCGACCACCCTCGACTCCGCCCTCGAGCTGCTCGAGGATCCCGACGCCCGGCACAGCGCCGAGGAGGTCTTCGCCCTGCCCGCCGAGGCCTTCACCCCCGGCGGCCCGGACGCGGCGAACTACGGCTTCGATCCGATGCGGCTCTGGGCCCGACTGCGCCTGGAGAACCCCGGCCCTGAGCCCGTCGTGCGGCTGCTCGAGGTGGCCTTCCCGATGTTCGACAGCCTCAGCCTGTACACGCACGACGCGGCGGGCGGGCTGCACGTCGAGCACTCCGGCGACGCCCTGCCGTTCCGGACCCGGCCCGAGCCCTACCGGCATCCGGTCTTCCGCGTGTCGATCCCCGCCGGAAGCGCCTGTGTGCTGGTGCTGCGCGGGCGGACCTCGAGCGCGCTGCAGCTCCCGACCCGGCTCTGGCAGCCGCGCGCCTTCGACCTGTACCAGCGCCAGGAGGACTTCGGCTTCGGCCTCTACTTCGGCGCCCTCGTGATCATGGCCGTGTACAACCTGCTCCTGTTCATCACGTTGCGCGAGCCGAGCTACGGCCTGTACGCGGTGTTCGTCGGGGGGCAGGGCTGCGTGCAGGCGATCCTGCAAGGCTACGCCGCCGAGCTCCTGTGGCCCGACCGCGGCGGCTGGAACGAACCGGCGGTGACGTGTCTGCTCGGGATCACGGTGCTGTCGATGCTGCTCCTGACCCGCAGCCTGCTCGAGACATCCGAGCGCCACCCGCTGCTCGACCGGCTGCTGCTGCTCTGCGCCGGGCTGTCGGGGCTGATGATCGTCGTCGGGCTGCCGCTCGGCCCGGCGCTGCAGCGCTGGCAGACCTACCTCGTCGCGTCGACCGCGGTCGTCGCGCTCCTGACCAGCTTCCTCAGCCTCGGCCAGGGGCGGACCGCGCGGCTGTACCTCGCGGCCTGGCTGACCCTGCTCACCGGCGCCCTGGTCTTCACTCTCAACCGCGCGGGGTTCCTGCCGGTCAACTTCCTGACCGAGAACGGGCTGCGGCTCGGCAGCCTGCTCCACGTCGGCCTGCTCAGCTTCACGCTGGCCGACCGCATCCATCAGATCAAGGACCTCAACGCCGCCTACGCCCGCCAGGTCGGCGACGTCAACCGACGGCTGCAGGCAGAGGTCGTCGAGCGGCGCAGCGTCCAGCAGGCGCTGCAGGCCTCCCAGGAGGTGCTCGAGCTGCGGGTGCGGGAGCGCACCGAGGCCCTGAGCCAGGCGAACGCGGACCTGCGGGCCCAGGGGGAGCGCCAGCTCAAGCTCAAGGAGCAGGCCGAGGCCGCGAACCTCGCGAAGACCCGCTTCCTCGCGACGATGAGCCACGAGATCCGCACGCCGCTCAACGGCGTGATCGGGCTGTGCGAGCTGCTCCTCGGCTCCGAGCTCGACGAGGAGCAGCGCCGCCGCTGCAGCGACATCAAGGCCTGCGGGGACGCCCTGCTCGCGCTGGTCAGCGACCTGCTCGACTTCGGCAAGATCGAAGCCGGGCGCATGTCCCTCGAGCGCACCTCCTTCAACCTGCGCAAGGTCATCGCGAGCTGCCTGGCGGTGTTCGAGGAGCAGGCCCGGTCCCGCGGCCTGGTGCTCGCGACCACGATCGCCGACGACGTCCCCGAGGAGCTGTGCGGCGACCCCGGACGGCTCGGGCAGGTGTTCCGGAACCTGGTCGCCAACGCGGTCAAGTTCACCGAAGAGGGGGAGATCACCGTGCACGTGCAGGTCTCCTCCCGCGACGAGGAGCACATCCGCCTGCGCTGTGAGGTGCGCGACACCGGGATCGGCATCGATCCCGCTCATCAGTCCGGGCTGTTCGAGCCCTTCACCCAGCTCGACGCCGACGCGAACAGGCGCTTCCAGGGCTCGGGTCTCGGTCTGGCGATCTGCGCCCAGCTGGTCGCGGCGATGGGCGGCGAGATCGCCGTCGACAGCGTGCCGGGGGCCGGCTCCACCTTCGCCTTCAGCGTGTGCCTCGCGCGGGCGCGGGTGCCGGTCGACCACACGCCCCCGCTGCCGGCGGGTGCGGCCAGCGCGCTGCGCGTGCTCGTCGTCGAGGACAACCCGATCAACCGCGAGCTCGCGACCGCGATGCTGCGCAAGCTCGGCTTCCAGGCCGCCAACGCCGTCGACGGCTTCGCCGCCCTCACGCTCCTCGACGGGGAACGCTTCGACCTGGTGCTGATGGACCTGCAGATGCCGGGCCTGGACGGCCTGGAGACGACGCGCCGGATCCGCGCGCGTCCGGGTCCGCAGCCGAAGATCGTCGCACTGACCGCCAACGCCACCCCCGCCGACCGCGAGGCCTGCGATGCCGCCGGCATGGACGGCTTCCTCGCCAAGCCGGTCCGGCTCGCCAAGCTGCGCGCGGCGGTGCTCGAGAGCTGCGGGGAGGATCAGTCGTAGGGTTCGTAGACCCGCATCCGCCGATCGGCGACCGTGCGGCCGTCGACCTTGGCGGTCAGGAACAGCACGCCGGGCTCGCGCACGGGGTAGGAGAAGCTGAACACGAAGTTGGTCACGCGCACCGGATCGATCCCCGCCGTGCGCGAGAAGACGCGGGTCTCCTCGACCGGTGACAGGGTCAACCAGACCGAGACCTCGTGCTGCCCGCGGCCCCCCGTCAGCGACAGCAGGCAGGCGGTGGTCAGCTCGGTCGGGTAGCCCCGGCAGGGGATGGTGTCGCTGACCTGATGCAGGGTGATGCCGTCGCGGCCCGAGCTGACCCGGCGGCAGATGACGAAGGCGGGGCAGGTCACCGTCCGGGGTGTCAAGCGCGTGCCTCAGAACACAAGCGAGTGCCCTTCCATCGCCGCCTCGATGCGCCCGGGCGCGCCGTCGAGGCGGCGCGCGTAGGCGCGGGTCGCCTCGAGCAGCTGGTCGAGGCGTTCGTCGGTATGGCTCGGGTCATGGTGGAACAGGACGAAGTTCTTGACCCCCGCGGCGCGCGCCTCGTCGATGCCGTGGAAGGGCGTGCTGTGTCCCCAGCCCTTGCGACTGAGCCCGTCGACCTTGCCCTCGTACATCTCGGGCGTGTACTGCGAGTCGTAGATCAGCAGGTCCGCGCCGTCGATCAGGACCTGGAGCTTCTCGTTCAGCCCCTCGTCCGGGTGCTCGGTGTCGGTCGCGTAGACGACGCTCTTGCCGGTCGCCGGGTCGTCGATGCGGTAGGCGAGCGAGCCGTTCGGATGGTTGAGGGCGGCGGTGCGCACCCGCAGACCTTCGATCATCACCTCCTCGGAGGGCCGGATCGACTCGATGCGGGTCGTCGCGGGGTACTTCTCGAGCGGCGCGGGGAAGTTCGGGGCGGACTGCTGGCCGCGCAGCGCGCGCTCGATCGTCGACACGCCGTCGCCGTCGGACTCCCAGCGGGGGCCGTAGCACACCACGGTGTTCTTCGGGTTGAAGAGCTGGGTGAAGAAGGGGAATCCCTGGATGTGGTCCCAGTGCACATGGCTGAACAGCACATAGGAGGTGCGCGGCGTCTTCATCCCGATCGCCTGGCCGAGGTTCCGCACCCCGGTGCCGCTGTCGAAGATCAGCCGCCTCCCGTCGTCACACAGGAGCTCCACGCAGGAGGTGTTGCCCCCGTAGCGCACGGTGGCGTGCTGCTCGGTGCTCGGCGTGGGAATGGAGCCGCGCGTTCCCCAGAATCGCAGGAGCATGGGGTGACCCCCTCAGGGCGTGCTGTAGGGCTGAGGGCCGCCGGGTCGAACCCGGCGGGCTTGCACGGTGCATGCCTGTCCACCCACACCCGGGAAGGATGCTACGACTTCGCTCAGAACGTGTCAAGCCGTGCAGATTCGAGCCTTTACGGCGGCGGAACGAGGGATCGCGGGGCGCGCGAGCGAGAGAAACTTCGCCTCACCGCCCAACCCTGGTCCCGGTGATCAAACGGGCTGTTGGAGGGCGTCCCGCGCGGCTCACGGCAGGGGCCGGCCGTTGTCGAAGCTGTGGTGCTCGAGCAGCGCGCCGTCCCGGAGCCGTACCAGCGCGACGTCGACCACGCGGTGCGCGTGCATCTCGAGCTCGCGGACGACGACCGCCACCTCCGGGCCGGGATACACGGTGCTGCGCTCGAAACCGGCGGGGACCATCCCCCGCACCGGCACGTGCTCCTCGGTGATCTTCTGCAGGCTCTCGAGGTAGCAGGTCCAGAGCACGCTGGTCGGCCCGCTGCAGCGCCGGACCTCGTTGTAGGTGACGATCAGGAGGTCGGTGCCGGTCAGCGCGACCGAGCGGTTGCCGAAGGTGTCGAAGCGGAAGCGCTCCTGACCGCTCGGCGCGTAGCCACAGACGGTCAGCAGCATGCGCCCGCCGACGTCGCGTCCGCTCGGTCCGACCTCGAGCGCGCCGCCGCCCGGGTAGACCTCGCGCCGCACCTCGTCGTGTCGGAGGTCGTAGCCGTAGATGGAGGGACCGGGGAGCGCGGCCCAGTAGTGGGCCTGCAGTTGGTCGAGACGGAACAGCAGCTCGGCGTCCCGGGTCGTGGCGCGCAGCGGCTCGAGCTCGCGGGCGACCCCCGGACCGAGGGAGACGACCGCGGCGAAGGCGGCCTCGCGGGCGTCGGGGTCGCTGCCGGACAGCGCCGCGAGGTGGGCGTGCAGCGCCTCGCGCTGGGCGGGCTCGAGGGCCGCGGCGTGGGTGCCGAGCGCGCGCCACAGGCGCTCCTCTCCGGGCAGGGACGGAGCGCGGCAGCCGACGACGATCAGGGCGGCGCAGAGCAGAAGATGGACGCGCATCAGAGCTCTACGGCCCCTGGACACAGAAGCCGTTGCCTTCCGGGTCCTCCATCACGGTCCAGGTCTCGACCCACTCCCCCGTCTTCCGGGTCTTCGTCTCGACCTCGCTCGCGCCGAGGGCGACGAGCCGGGCGACCTCTGCCTCGCGGTCGCCGCACACCAGGTCGAGGTGCAGCGGCGTGCAGGTGCCGGGGACCTTCGGACGCGCGGTCGTCTTGATGAAGAACAGGCGCGGACCGGTGCCTGCCGGATCGATCGCGGCCGCCGCGCCGTCGGGGTCGCGTCCGGCCTCCTTCCATGCCTTCATGAACTCCGCCGGAGCCTCCTGCAGCTCGTAGCCGAGGGCGCCGCACCAGAACTCCGCCAGGCGGCGGGGGCCCGCGGCGGCAAAGTTGAGATTCCCGATCGTCGCCATCGCTGCTCCTCCTCCTCCGATGGGATAGCAGGGTGGTCGGCCGCCGGCAAGCCGATCGACTTCTGATGGCGCTGCCCCGGCGCCAGCGGGACAATCTCCTCCCCCGGGTCCCGTTTGTCGTCTATACTCCAAACAGGTAGACTGTGCGCTCCGTGCCCGTCCCACGCCACCCACCCCAACCGCCTGTGGTCGCGGTTGCGGTCCACCCCGGGGAGCTCCGATGGATTCGCTCGACATCGAGACGCGAGAGCGCCTTGCCCGATTCGTGTGCGCGATGGCGTGGGCGGACTTCAAGATCCAACCCGAGGAGCGGACCCACATCCTGAACCTGCTCAAGCGGCTCGAGCTCGACGCCGAGACCGCCGAAGAGATCGCGGGTTGGCTGAAGGAGCCGCCCGACCCCGAGCTGGTCGACCCGACGCAGATTCCGAGGCAGCAGCGCGACCTCTTCCTCAAGGAGGCGGAGCTCGTGATCCAGGCCGACGGGAAGGTCTACCCCGAAGAGATCGAGATGCTCAGTCTCTTCCAGAGCATCCTCTACCCTGAGGGAAGGGACTGACTTGCGCGTCTTCGTGATCTTGAATCAGGGCAAAGGCTGCCTGCCCTTCGAGATTCATGCGGGGGAAGCGCTGCTGTTCGGCCGCAGCGCGCACTGCGACATCGTGATCAATGACGCGCGGGCCAGCCGCGAGCACTGCCAGGTCGTCCTGGTCAGCCGGGAAGAAGGCTGGAGCGTCAACGATCTCGGCAGCTCGAACGGCACCTACGTCGGCGGCTTCCGCATCAAGGGCCCGACGATGCTGCCCTTCGGCAAGAGCCTGTTCCTGTGCGGACGCGAGGTGGTCTTCGAGCCCTACGACGGCAAGAACCATCCCTTCCGGCGCTGCGGCGGCTGTGGGAACCTCGTCCGCAAGGACCTGCTCAGCAATGCCGGGCAGCGCGGCCTGCCGCGCAACCTCTGCCCCGACTGCCGCAAAGCGATCCGGGCCGGCAGCACCAAGCGCGCGAGCAAGGAAGACGAGCGCACCCTGCGCTCGCTGAGCTTCTCGGTCAACGACATCGAGGGCATGGGCGGCCGCAAGCGGAAGATCTTCGCGACCGAGCCGACCTACCACATCAAGGGCTACGCGATCCGCGAGCGGGTCGCCGACGACCGCACCGGCGCGGTCTACCTCGGCAAGCACGACAAGACCGGCGAGTCCGTCCTGATCCGCACGGTCGACATCGGCCAGGAGAGCGAAGAGCAGTTCATCGATGAGGTCAAGGCGGTCGCCTCGATCAACCACCCGAGCATGGTGCGGATCATCGACTTCGGGAAGTCCGAGGGCCAGTTCTACATCGCCCAGGAGCACGTCGAGGGCATCGACATGCGCTCCTACGTCAAGGGCCGCGGTCCGCTGCCCCTGTCCGAGGCCCTGCGCGCGGTCAAGCAGATCAGCTCGGTGCTCGGCGCCCACCACGGCAAGGGGGTCGTCCACGTCAACCTCAAGCCGTCGAACATCCTGCGCACCAAGGACGGACGCTACCTGCTCAGCGAGTTCGGCCTCGCCAAGCTGATCGCGAAGGCGCGCACCGACCTGACCGGCTCCGGCGTCGCCTTCCGCACCGTGCGCTACAGCTCGCCCGAGCGGCTGCGGCACGAGACCCCGCTCGACGGCCGCGCGGACCTCTACAGCCTCGGGGCCTGCCTGGCCTTCTTCGTCACCGGCTCGTCGCCGTTCCAGGGCGTCAACGCCTTCGATGTCGAGAACCGGCATCCGCGCGAGGTGGTCGGAAACCTCCGCCGGCTGGTGCAGGGGCCGCCCGCCTTCTTCGACCTGCTGACGACGATGCTCGCGATCGAGCGCGACGCGCGGCCGGAAGACTCCACCGAGCTGATCAAGCTGATCGGCCAGGTCGAGGACGCCCTGCAGTCGGCGCAGCTGGAAGATCCCGCGCGGGAAGAGGAGAGCACCGTCCGCGGGGCGTTCCAGGGCCGCGAGGCCTTCCTGAAGATCATCTACAAGCTCGAGAAGGCCAAGGTCAGCGGCGAGTTCCGCATCCGCGGCATCTTCGGCCTGCGCACGGTCGACGGCCAGATGTGGCTGCGCAACGGGGCGATCGTGTGGGCGCAGCAGAAGCTGCGGCGCGGGCTCGACGCCGCCAAAGAGCTGCTCGGGCTCGAGAACGGCACCTACACCTTCAAGCACAAGGCTTCGGCGCGGGGCGTCGGTTCGATGAAGTCGATCCAGCCGTCGACGGTGATCGCCGAGCTCGAGAAACAGAAAGCCGTGGTCGACGAGTTCCTGTCCACCGATTGGGTCGATGAAATCGACTGGAACGACTGACTCGTGAAGTCTACATCTGCAGTTCTGCCAGAAAAGTCATGTTTACAATTTGCTCAGGCTGCGTTCTCTGCTTGACAGGGTAGGCAAAGCGTTCGAATCCTTGAGCTAGTCCTGCACCGACGCTCACGGGGCGCGCGTCGATGCAGACCTCGGGAATGACCCGCGAAGCCCGATACGAGGAGGCTTCCCGGGTTGATTAACCGACGGTGCTTACGCGCGCCCGCCGGCTCGGTTATGATGCCCTCTACACACATGTCCAGAATGAGGGGCCGGATGGCGGCCTCCGGAGAATGAACAGAACCGTACTGTACGTCGACGACTTTCAGGACAATCTGACGGTCTTCTCGCTCGTGTACAGCAAGCAGTTCGAGGTGCTCACCGCGGCCAGCGCGGGCGAGGCGTTGAATCTGCTGCGCCAGCACGAGGTCGCGGTGCTCCTCGCCGATCAGCGCATGCCGGCGATGACCGGCGCTGAGCTGCACGCGGCCGTCAAGGAAGAGTTCCCCGACACCGTCCGCTACCTGATCACGGCGTACGCCGATCTGTCCGCCGCCATCGACGCGATCAACCGCGGTGAGATCCGCCGCTATCTGCACAAGCCGTGGGATCACGAAGAGCTCGGGCGGGCCCTGCTCGAAGGTATCGAGATCTACCAGATGGCGCGCAAGATCCGCGACCTCGAGCGGCGCCAGGTCGAGGTCGAGCGCGACTACTCGGTCGGCGTCTGCGCGGCGCGCACGGCCCGCCGCATCTCCGAGCCGGTCACGAAGATCAAGACCGCGCTGAACGACGCCCTGGAGAGCATCGACCGGGCCTTCGCGAGCGCCGGAGCGGCCCTCGAGAGCGCGGTCGAGGCGACGTTGCGGGTCGAGCTGAACGCGGTGGAATCGCACGTGCGCCGGGCCCTGCTCGGGGCCTCGCGGCTGTCCGAGCTGTCCGCCGACCTCGAAGGGCACAAGGTCCCGCGCGAGGAGAGCGCGCGCGCCGACCTCGGCGAGGTCGTGCGGCTGACGGTCAAGATGCTGTCCGTCGACCTGCTCAAGCGGGCCCGGCTCGAGCTGCAGACGCCCACGCTGCCCGAGGTCCACGGCTCTCTCGACCAGCTCGGCCAGGTGGTGCTCAATCTGCTGGTCGGCGTGTTCGAGCGGCTCGAGCTGCGCACCCGCGACTCGAACCTCGTGCGGGTCTCGCTCGCCCGCGAGGGCGGAGAGATCCGCCTCAGCATCGATCACAACGGGCCCGGCTTCAGCGAGGCCGATCGCCGGCTGCTGTTCGACCCCCCGCGCATCCCGAGCGGCTCGGGCCTCGGCCTGGCGATCTCGCGCAAGATCATCCAGGACCTCGGGGGCACCCTCGAGATGCTCTGCGACAACGAGAGCCAGGGAACGAGCTTCGTCGTCACCGTCCCGGTCGCCGACACCTAAGCCTGAGGAGCCCCGTGAAGAACATCACCAGTGAGCTGCGCGCCGAACGCAAGAAGAGCGGACGGGTCGAACCCGAGCGCAAGAAGAGCGGACGCATCGAGAAGGGCTTGAGCCATCCCGGCGCCGTGCACGCCGACCTGACGGTCTCCGGCCACGACTTCCGCTACCGCCCGGAGCGCCTGAGCAGCGACGACCTCGGCTTCGAGCTGAGCTGCTGCTTCGAGGTCGACGGCCGCGAGATCGGGCCCCTGCGCGTGCTCAATGTCTCGCCCACCGGTCTCGGCGTCGCCCTCGACGACACCCTGATGCTCGCCCGGGGCGCGCTGCTGCACCGGCTCGAGGTGCGGTACAAGGACGCGGTGGTCTACCGGGGCGACGCGACCTGCGTGTACCAGGTCGAAGAGCCCGAGCCGCGGCTCGGGCTGAGCTTCAGCGGCTTCTTCGACCTCAAGCGCCTGCGCCTGCACGGCAGCCTGGTCGTGCGCAACCTGCTGCACGAGCTGGCGGTGCATCGGCGCCAGATCGAGACCCTGCCGGTCCCGTGGCGGGCGGCGATCGCCGACCTGCGGCAGCTGCTGCTGCGACTCAAGACCACCCTCGAGGACATCGAGAACAGCTTCGCCGACCTCGACCGCGCGAGCCAGGTGCGCGAAGAGGAGCACGTCATCGAGAGCGTGTTCGAGGCCTGGAGCCCGCACTTCTACCGCCAGGTCAGCGAGCTGCACCACATGTCCGCCGAGCTGCCGCGCGAGGTGCTCGAGCTCGCGCGCGGTTACGCGACCTCGCAGCTGATGCCGCTGTTGTACCCCTGCCCGATGCACAGCCGGGCCTACGAGAAGCCGCGCGGCTACGCGGGCGACTACCTGTACATGACGCTGTACTTCGGCGCGCCGCGGGGGAAGACCCTGTACGCGCGGGTGCTGCACTACGTCAGCCAGCGCTACACCCTGTCGCGGATGGTCGTCCACCGCGAGAAGACGATGCGCGACACCATCCACGCGGCCCTGCGCTCCGACCGGCCCGCGCGTATCATCTCGCTCGCGTGCGGGCCGGCGATCGAGATGCGGAACTTCGTCAGCGAGCTCGAGACCCTCGAGCAGCCCCTGAGCATCTTCCTGATCGACCAGGACGAGGGCGCGTTGTCCCACAGCCACGACGCGCTGCGGCGGGCCCTCGACCATCCGGACAAGCGCGGCCTGCCGGTCGACCTGCAGCACCTGCACTTCTCGGTGCGGCAGCTGATCAAGCCGCGGGACGCCTCGGAGAAGCACGTCGTCGAGTCCCTCCTCAAGGACATCGACCTGATCTACTCGGCGGGCCTCTACGACTACCTGCCGGAGCCGGTGGCCAAGATCCTGACCAGCCGCCTGTACGACCTCCTGCGGCCGGGCGGGAAGCTGTTCCTCGGCAACCTGTGTGTCGCCCCGGACACGACCTGGACCCTCGAATTCGTGTTGTCCTGGCACCTGATCTACCGCACTCCCGAGAGCATGCTGCGCATCGCCGAGGGCCTCGAGCCGAAGCCCGAGGTCCGCATCGTCACCGACGGCATGGATGCCTGCCTGTTCCTCGAGGTCACGAAGCCGTAAGGGCCCGGAAAGGAATAAGTCGAGCACCGAGGGTGCGGATGCGGCAGGAATTGTGGTGCTTGGCGAATGACGCATACCGTTCCCAACAGCAAGGTCTCGGCACCGAGGAACGAGGAGCAGAGGCCGCAGCGGCCGAACACCGACACCGCGAGGTACGAGTGGTGGCGGTGGAGGTGGAGTGAGGCAAGTGCCACAATTACGCCGCAGGCGCGCCCGAATGCCTGACTTATTCCTTTCCGGGACCTAAGCGCAGAGGAACCACCCCGTGAGCGTCCGCTCCCGCGTCCCCGCCCGCGTCCGCACCCAGCCGCGCAAGGCGGTGCGCCAGGAGCGGATGGCGGCGCTCAACCAGGAGCTGCGCGAGAAGAACACGACGCTGCTGTTCTGGTGCGTCGCGATCTTCAACCCCCTCTACATCTCCTGGACCCTGCTCGACTGGCTGCTCGTGCCCGAGCAGTGGCACTACTTCCTGTGGCTGCGCATCGCCGCGGTGACGGTCAACACCTCGATCCTGATCCCGCTCAAGCTCAAGCCCGAGCGCAGCATGGAGTGTTTCTGGGTGTGGGGCGTGGTGTGGCCGGCGTTCATCGCGCCGATGCTGCCGTTCGCGGGTTCCGCCCTGCTGCCGTACGTGCTCGGCATGGGCCTGGTCATCCTCGGCATCGGCGTGCTGCCTGTCTGGCAGGTGCGCTGGAACCTCGCGATCATGCTCGCGGCGGTCGCCAGCCTCGGTCTGTCCTTCCTGATCTGGCCGACGCAGCTCGCGATCGGGCCGCTCCTGACGACCCTGTTCTTCCTCGGCACCGCCATCCCGCTCAGCTCGGTGACGGCCTGGTTCAAGTACGAGCTGAGCATGCAGGAGTTCATCGCCCGCCAGGAGCTCGAGGAAGAGCGGCGGGTGACCGAGGCGCTGCGGGAAGTCGACCGCCAGAAGTCCGAAGATCTCGCGGCGGCCCTCGACCGGCTCAAGGAGCTCGACAGGCTCAAGAGCCAGTTCTTCGCCAACATCTCCCACGAGCTGCGCACGCCGCTGACCCTGATCCTCGGCCCGTTGGACGATCAGCTGTCCAAGCCCCTGCCGAAGCAGAGCCTGCACCAGCTGCGGGTGATCCGGAACAACGCGGGGCGCCTGCTGCGGCTGATCGACGAGCTGCTCGACCTGTCCCGCCTCGACGCCGGCGGCCTGCGCCTGAACATCGCCGAGGTCGACCTGTGCGCCCTCGCCGCGACCGTCTACGAGAACGGCCTGCCCCTCGCCCACAGCTCCGGCATCGACTTCACCCTCGACGCCGACGAGCCGGTCGCCGACATCTACGGCGACGCGTCGCGGCTCGAGATCGTGCTGACCAACCTGGTCGGGAACGCCCTCAAGTACGTCCCCGGCGGCGGCTCGATCGCGATCCGCGTCGCCTCGGTCGACGGCGGGGGGCTGGTCGAGGTGCGCGACACCGGGCCGGGTATCCCCGCCGAAGACCTGCCCCGCATCTTCGAGCGCTTCTACCAGGTCGGCGCCCGCGACCGCCGGCGCCGCAAGGGCGGCGTCGGCATCGGCCTGGCCCTCGCCAAAGAGCTCGCCGAGCTGCACGACGGCCGGCTGACCGTCGAGAGCGAGGTCGGCGAGGGCTCGTCCTTCCAGGTCTGGCTGCCCCCGGGCCGTGACCACTTCCGGCCCGAGGTGATCGAGCGGCGCAAGCGCTTCAACCCGAACGCGAACGCCGGGCGTCGCCTCGGCGACCCTTGCCCGGACCCGACCGGGGACCCCGAGCTCTTGCCCGAGCTGCCCCTGCCCGAGCTCGACCCGGGGCTGCAGGACAGCCCCGCCAACCGGGCGCTGGTGCTGCTCGTCGAAGACCAGGACGAGCTGCGCGCGTTCCTGCGTCAGCTGCTCGAGCCGGACTTCGCCGTGGTCGAGGCCCGGGACGGCGGCGAGGGCTGGAAGCTCGCCAGCGAGAAGAAGCCGGACCTGGTGATCTCCGACGTGATGATGCCGGGGACCAGCGGCACCGATCTGTGCAAGGCGATCAAGGCCGACCCGCGGCTGCAGTCGACGCCGGTGATCCTGCTCACCGCGCGGGTCGGCTCCGAGGCGACCCTCGAGGCCTACGCCCACGGCGCGGACGACTTCGTCGCCAAGCCCTTCCACCCGCGCGTCCTGGTCGCCCGCGTCCACGCCCAGCTGAAGCTGCGGGCCCTGTCGCTCAAGCTGATCGGGCAGGAGAAGCTCGCCGCCATCGGTACCCTCGCTGCGGGGGTCGCCCACGAGGTGCAGAACCCGCTCAACGCGATGCTCAACGCGGCGCGGGCCCTGAAGGGCAACGAGTTTCCGAGGGATGTCGGCGAGCGGCTGCTCGGCATCGTCGTCGACGGCGGCGAGCGCATCGCGAGCATCGTCGCCGCCCTCGACACCCACGCCCGCCCCGCGGAGCAGGGGGGGGTCCAGCGCTTCGACGTGCGCGGAGGGCTCGACGCGACCCTGCGCCTGCTCGAGCACCGGATGGACAGCGTGACGGTGCACCGCGACTACGAGGAGGGCTGCGAGGCGATGGTGCCCGCCGGGCCGATCAACCAGGTCTTCCTCAACCTGCTCGACAACGCCCTGCGCGCGGGCGCCTCGAACCTGTGGGTGGAGACCCGCGGAGACGACATCGCGGTGCGCGTGACCGTGCGGGACGACGGCGCCGGCGTCGACCCCGCGATCGCCGCCCGCATCTTCGACGCCTTCTTCACGACCCGCGATCCCGGCGACGGCACGGGGCTCGGCCTGTACCTGTCCCAACGCATCGTCGTCGAGAACGGGGGAGGGCTCCGCCTGCGCAGCGACGCCGACGACCCCCGCACCACCTTCGAGGTGACCCTGCCGTCCTCGGGCGAGGGCGCCGCGGTGTTGTCGGCTGAGGAGCCCGTCTCCTCCTGAGCCGGGCGGCGGGGAGGACCCTGAGCCGACTTTGCCCCCCGCGGCCGCGGCCGCTCGCGCGGTGGCCCGCGTCGACCGCGGCGCGGCCGGGCTCGGCGCGGAGGACGTTGAACGACGTCGCGCGCGGGGCTACCCTGGCCCTTAAGGCACCGTCAGGCAACCCATCCGTGTTTTCGCTGGCCCTCGCCGCCGCTGGCTGCGTCGCTCGTCGCCCGAAACAGCCCGTGTGCGAGCGCTTCGCTCCTGCCAGCGACGACGACTCCTCACCGAAGACACGGCTGGGTTGCCTGCCCGTGCCTTACCGCGAGAATCCTCGTCCCGCGCCGGCCCGCCGGCAAGGAGAAGTCTTGGTACCTCGAGAAGATGCGGTCCGCGACCTCGAGCAGCGCTTCGAGCACCTCAGCCTGCTCTACGACCTGACCGCGTCGCTCGGCTCGTCGCTTTCGATCGAGTCGAGCCTCAAGATCTTCCTCGACAAGCTGCTGCGTCCCTTGCAGCTCGACGTCGCCGAGCTGTACGTGATCGGCCGTGGCGGCGTCGGCCTGAAGACCGCGCTGTTGCGGGCCGCCGTCGGGTTCAGCCAGCGCCAACGCGAGCGCAGCATGCTGCCCGAGGTCGTCGCGCGCGCCCTCGGTGAGACCCCGGCCGCGAGCGTCGCGCTCGATCCCTTTACCGATCAGCCGCACGGCTCGGCCGATCTGTTCCCGAAGTTGAAGGGGCGGCTGCGCGCGGTCGAGGCCTTCCGCCTGAACACCGGCCAGCGCGACGTCGGGGTGCTGCTGGTCGGCAGCGTCGCGACCACGACGATCGCGAGCGCGCTGCGCGGCGTGCTCCCGCAGCTCGCGCGGCGGGCGGCGATCGCGATCGACCACGCCCGGGTCTACGACCAGCTCGAGCGGGAGGCGGTCGACAACCGCTACCTGCTCGACAGCCTGCGGGAGGCGGTGTTCCGGGTCGATGCCCGCGGCCATCTGCGCTATGTCAACGGCGCCTGGACCGAGCTGCTCGGCTACAGCATCGAGGAGTGCATCGGCCGCCCGCTCAGCGACTTCCTCCACCCCGACGAGCCGGTCTCGCGGCTGACCGCCCTCCTGCGCAGCGACGACCGCGGGCAGCGGCGGCAGCTGCGCTTCCAGACCCGCGACGGCAACACGGTGTGGCTCGACTGCTGCTCGCGCACGACCAGCGATGGAGGGAACTCCGGGGCGCTGACCGACATCACCGAGCGCAAGCAGCTCGAGGAGCGCCTGCTCCACGCGGCGCTGCACGACGCCCTGACCGACCTGCCGAACCGCGCGCTGTTCCTCAACCGGCTGCAGTACGCCCTGTCGCGCACGCTGCGCTACGACGACTACCACTTCGCGGTGCTGTTTCTCGACCTCGACCAGTTCAAGCTGGTCAACGACAGCCTCGGCCACGAGGTCGGCGACCAGCTGCTCTTGCGCTTCGCTTCCCGCCTGCGCAGCTGCCTGCGCAGCATCGACATGACCGCGCGGCTCGGGGGCGACGAGTTCGCGATCATCGCGGACGGCATCGCCACCCACGAGGACGCCGCCGGGCTCGCCGAGCGCATCCAGCAGCGGGCGGCGGTGCCCTACACTCTCGGCAGCCACGAGGTCTACTCCAGCGTCAGCATCGGAGTCGCCCTGAGCTCGAACCGCTACCAGCGCCCGGAGGACATGGTGCGCGACGCGGACACCGCGATGTACCGGGCCAAGGCCGCCGGCCGCGGCTGCCACGTCGTGTTCGACGAGGAGATGCACGCCCGCGCGGTCGCCCGGCTCGGCCTGGAGAACGACCTGCGGCGCGCCCTGCGGCGCGGCGAGCTCGGGCTGCACTACCAGCCGATCATCGACCTCGCAGACATGAAGATCACCGGCTTCGAGGCGTTGCTGCGGTGGAAGCACCCCGAGCGCGGCACGATCCCGCCCGCGGAGTTCCTGCCTCTGGCCGAGGAGACCGGGCTGATCGTGCCGCTCGGCCTGCACGTGCTGCGGCTCGCCGCCGAGCAGGCGCTCGAGTGGCAGCAGAAGCTCGAGCACCCGCCGACGGTCAGCGTCAACCTCGCGGCCCTGCAGGTCCGCCAGGCGACCTTCGTCGAGCTGGTCACCGAGCTGCTGACCGAGGTTCCGGTCGCTCCGCGCTACCTGATCCTCGAGCTGACGGAGAGCGCCTTCCTCGACGAGAAGCGCTGGCACGCGCAGGTCTTCGAGTCACTGCACAAGCTCGGCCTGCGCATCGCGATCGACGACTTCGGGACGGGCTACTCGGCGCTCGGCTACCTGACCCGCTTCCCGGTCGACATCCTCAAGATCGACCGCAGCTTCGTCGCGGGCGTCGAGAGCACCGACCAGAAACACAAGATCGTGCGCGCCCTGATCGGCCTCGCCCACAATCTGGGCATGAAGGTGACCGCCGAAGGGGTCGAGACCGAGGCCCAGCTCGCCCAGCTGCAGGCCTTCCAGTGCGACGCCGCCCAGGGCTGGCACTTCTCGAAGGCCGTCCCCGCCCACGAGGCCGACCTGATGTTGAGCGCCCAGGGCTAGTGGGCTAGCTTCGGCGGGACCTTCCACCGCTCCTCGTCTACCTGGCACGGGCGCGACGGCCTTCTTCCGAGCGGAGCGCTCCGCCGCCCGCCGATCTCCCCGCCTCGCGCGCACACCGTTGCACGCCCCCTCCCCCGCCATCTATCCTGCCATCGCGCGCAGCCGGTTCCCCCGCGGCGGCGCGGGCCACGCACGCCCGCTCCAGAGACCGCACGGGCAGGCTGTCGGGCCGTCCGCCTGGACGTCCCGGGAGACCGCCATAGAGAGCCACGAGACGGCAGACTGTGCCGCTGGGAGAAGAGCATGTTCAACCGCAGCGACGCCGAGAACATCTACAACGACTGGATCAGCAAGGACATCAAGAACGCCTGCACGGCGGATGGCCTCGAGGACGGCAAGTTCCACAAAGTCATCATGGCAGACGATGGCTTCAAGCCGATGGTCGACGAGCTCCTGACGATGGAGACCGAGGCGATCAAGAAGGAGCACAAGCAGCACGTCGTCGAGCAGATCTGGAAGCTGGTCGACAAGGTCGAGCGGCGGCTCGGCGAGGCTCCTGCCTGGGAGCTGATGCAGCGCATCTGGAGGGAAGACGATCTGTGTACCCTGCTCGAGGCCTACGAGACGAACTTCGGCGCGCTCTACGAGCAGGGGTCCGACGTCGCCGTCCAGGCCAAGATCAACCGCGCACACATCGGCTACCGGCACCTGATGAAGG
>JAUIEM010000595.1 GCA_030428695.1 bacterium | reverse complement strand
GCCAGCCAGGGGGTCGGCGCGCCGCTGCCGGGGAGCAGCTCCTCGCCGGCGGCGGCCAGGTCGCGCAGCAGGCCCGCGCGGCGCGCCAGGGCCGCCTGCTCGCGCGGGCGCAGCTCCGGGTCGGCCTCCTCGGCGCCGCGCCGCGCGGCCAGCTCGGCCGACCAGCGCAGGCGGTACTGCGGCCCCAGCAGCGGCAGCAGGGACTCGTCGGGTCCGGAGCCGTCGGCCCCCAGGAACCGGCCGGCCGCGTGCTGGAGCGGGACGACCGCCAGCCCGGCCGCGACCAGGGTCTCGACCCGGGCGTCCGCGGCGGCGGGCTCGAAGGCCGCCCAGCCGCCGGACCCCTCGAGGAAGACGTCCTCGAGCGACACGAGCCCGCGCTGGTCCGAGGCGAACAGCTCCTCGACCCCCACCGCGGCGGGCCGGGGGCCCCACACGCCGAGCTCCGCCAGGGCGGCGCGCTCGAGCACGGAGCGCCAGGGCTCGGCGCCCAGGTTGCGGTGGACGGCCAGGAAGTCGGGCACCTCGGCGAGCAGGGTGGGCAGCGCGGCCTCCACGTCCTCTCGGCTAGAGAGCACCAGCGCCTCGGCGGTCGCCGGCGGCACCCCGTCGAGCACCGCGCCGGCCGTCGCCACGCGCGGGGCCAGGCTCGAGCGGGCCGCGAGCCGGTGCTGGAAGACGCGGCCCAGGTCGTTGCCGTGGTCGGCGATGGCCAGCACGCCCGCCGCCACGTGCAGGGCGTCGTGCTCGGGATCGGCGTAGGCGAAGGCGTCGACGAGGCCCGGGAGCAGGTGCAGGCCGTCGAGCTCGACCACGCGCGCCTCCGGGGGCACCTCCAGGTCGGTCCCGACCGCCCGGATGCGGCCGTCCTCGAGCAGGACGGTGGCGACCGCGGCGGGGCCGCCGGGCTCGGCGTGGACGGTGGCGCCCACCAGGGCGGTGAGCTCGAGCAGGAGAGGCGTCATGGGAGGCTCGCGAACGGGAAGCGCCGCCGCGCGGAGCGGCCGGGCGGCCATGGGACTCGACGCGCGCGCCCGCCGCAACGCCCGTGCCCGGGAGGCGCCGCCGGCGCCGGGGCGCGTCGCCTCGACCCGACGGGGACCTCCGCGGACGCGCGCGGGCCGCCGCCGGAGGGGCGAGCCGCGCGCGAACCCGCACCCGGGGCGATCGGTTGTTGGCGCTCCGGGGGTGCTGCGGCGGCTGCGATCGTCTATAACTCCTGCAGCCCTCGCGCGGAGCCTGCCCGGCTCCGTGCGGGGGCATCTCCATGACGGGCGGTTTCCAGGATTCCGCCGGGTGCCACGCTCCGCGCGGAGCCGCGTCCGGGGAGCCCGCTGCCCTTCCCGGACGACGCGAAGGAGCTGCGCCCATGGCCCTGGTGAACCTGGTATCCGACGACAACTGGCAGGGATTCGACGAGGCCTGGAGGACGGCCGTCGACGAGGGCGCTCCGATCGACGAGCTGCTGCGGGCCCTGGAGGTCGTCGCCACCAAGCGCCGGATGCCGCGCTGCCTGCCGCTCCTGCGCGAGCACGCCACCCGCCTGCTCGAGTCCGACCGCGCCGCGGACGCCGCCCTGCTCCTCGGCCAGGCCCTGCGCGGCGGCGGGGCGCCCTCGGAGCTCGCCGAGCCGCTGATGCAGGCCGCCGAGGCCGCCTGGGGCAGCGAGAGCTGGTGGGCCCCGTTCACCGAGCTGGCCGGCTTCCGGACCGACACCCGCGACCTGCGCCGGGCGTGGAACTACTTCGACGACATCCGCTCGTACCGGAAGGGGATGATCTTCTTCCACCCCGCCGGCTGGGGCACGGGCGAGGTGCTGGAGCTCGACACGGACGCGCTCGAGATCGAGGTGCGCTTCCAGAGCGGCCGCCGCGACCGCTTCCCGATGAGCACGGCGCTCGACATCTTCGAGTCGCTGCCCGACGACGACCTGCGCGCCCAGTCCTACCGCGACCCCGAGGGCCTGAAGAAGCGCCTGAAGGACGACCCGCTGGACGTCCTGCGCTCCGTGCTGGTGCGCTACAACGGCCGGGCCAGCAACGTCATGCTGCGCAACACGCTGATGCAGGTCGGCATCACCGGCAACGCGTGGACCAGCTGGTGGCGCAAGACGCGCCTGCTGGCCGAGAACAGCGAGTGGTTCCAGGTCACCGGCAAGGGCAACAAGGTCGAGGTGCGCATGCTCGCCCGCGCCGTGGACCCGGTCGAGGGCCTGCGCACGCAGCTGCGCAACTCGCGCACGCTGCACGAGGCAGTGCACCGCGTGCGCGACCTGCTCGCGGGCGGCAAGTGCGACGAGACGCTGCGCGCCGCGGCGCTCGAGTCGCTGGTGCAGCTCACCGACGCCTCCACCGGGCCGGAGGAGGCGCAGGACCGCTTCGCGTCGTGGCTGCTGCTGCGCGACCAGCTCGGGGAGACGCCCGCGGGGATGCTCGAGCTGCTGCGCGAGGCCGCCGCGGCGGAGCGGCCGACGGATCCCTCGCAGGCGCCGCGCCTGTGGAAGCTGTTCCACCTGGCGGCCACCAGCCGCGAGCAGGAGCGCTGCGTCGCGCTGCTGCAGGAGGTGCTGGGCGAGGCCTGGCTCGACGAGGCCAACGCCGGGCTGCCGCACGCGCCGCCCGCCATGGTCAAGCCCATCATCGAAGCCCTGCGCAAGGCCAAGCGCCTCGGGGACCTCGCGGTCCACTACCGCACCCTGCTCGCCCGTCCGACGCGCAACCCGCACGTGCTGATCGGCCTCGCGAAGGCGATGGAGTCCATGTCGGCCTCCGTGCTCGAGGAGCACGACCTGCAGGGTCCCCAGCAGCGCGCCCAGGCCCTGCTCGAGCTCGGCGTGTTCCTGGAGGAGCACCGCCGCGGCAACGCCGCCCTGACGCGCGCCCACGGCAAGCTGACCGACCTCCTGGCGCACGGGGACAAGCCGCTGCTGCGCCGGCTGCTCGAGAACGCCGACGCCACCACGCTGCGCAGCCTGAGGCTGATGAGCCAGCGCGGCATCGACGATCCGATCGACAACCTCATCACCGACATCGCCATCGAGCGGGGCTCGGGCGCGCTCGAGGAGGCGGCCGAGTTCTGGGAGACCGACCAGATCTGGACCACCCGCGACGGCATCAAGCGCCGCGAGCAGGAGCTGCGCGAGCTGCGCGAGGTGAAGATCCCGGCCAACCGCGAGGCGATCGCCCGCGCCGCGTCCTACGGCGACCTGGCCGAGAACGCCGAGTGGGAGCAGGCCATCCGCGACCAGAGCGAGCTGACCTCGCAGGCCGCGCAGATGGAGAAGGAGCTGGCCCAGGCCGCGCTCCTCGAGAACGCCAACATCCCCGAGGACACGGTCGCGCCGGGCACGACCGTGCGCTTCAAGGACCTGGTCGAGGGCCAGGAGCAGGAGATCCTGCTGCTGGGCCCCTGGGACACCGGGCGCGAGGGCGCCGTCTTCTACCGCGCGCCGCTGGCCGCGGGGATGCTCGGGAAGCACTCCGGCGACCGCGTGCGCATCCAGCTGCCGCGGGGCGAGACCGAGGTCGAGATCCTCTCGGTCGAGGTCGCCGACGTCGTGTAGCCGGGGGCCGCCGGGAGCGGATCCCGCGGGCCGACCGGAACCCGGTCCGCCCGCGGCGGTTGAAGGAGCGTCGGCTGCAGGAGCCGACCCTCTCACCGGAGACGATCATGCTCATCCAGGCGGCAGCCCTCCTCCTCTCGACCCTCCCCCTCCTCCCGACCCAGGCGCCCGCGCCCCTCGGCGCGGCCCTGGCGGCCTCTCCCCCCGCGGCGGCTCCCGCCCCGGAGGCCGACGCCC
>JAUIEM010000594.1 GCA_030428695.1 bacterium | reverse complement strand
CCGGAACTCCTTCTCCCGCACGGCGCTCTCGAGGTCGCGGTTGGTCGCCGCGATGATGCGGACGTCGACCTCGATCGGCTCGGTGCCGCCGACCCGGTAGAACTGGCGCTCCTGCAGCACGCGCAGGAACTTCGACTGGATCGACAGCCCCATCTCCCCGACCTCGTCGAGGAACAGGGTGCCCCCGCTCGCGATCTCGAACAGCCCCTTCTTGTCCCGGTGGGCGTCGGTGAAGGCGCCGCGCAGGTGGCCGAACAGCTCGCTCGCGAGCAGGCTCTCGTTGAAGGCCGCGCAGTTGACGGTGACGAAGGGGCCGTAGATGCGGTGGGACTTGCAGTGCACCGAGTGGGCGACGAGCTCTTTGCCGGTGCCGGACTCGCCGCGGATCAGGATGGTCGAGTCGGTGTGGGCGACCCGGTTGATGATGTCGCGGACTTCCTGGATCGGCGGCGAGGTGCCGATCATCTCGTTGACCGTCAGGTCCTTGCGGCCCTTGATGCGGTTGCTCAGGGCCTTGCTGTGCAGGGCGCGCTGGACCACGGCGCGCACCTCGTCGTTGTCGAAGGGCTTGCGCAGGTAGTCGTAGGCGCCGAGGCGCATCGCCCCGACCGCGTTGTCCCAGGTCGAGAACGCGGTGATCACGATCACCGGCAGCACGGGGAAGGACTTCTTGATCCGGGTCAACAGCTCGATGCCGTCCATACCCGGCATCTTGAGGTCCTGCACGACGACGTCGAAAGACTCCTCCTCCAGGGCGGCGAGGGCTTTGGCGGCGCGGTCTTCGCTGCGCACGTCGAGGTCCATGCTCTCGCAGATGAACTGCAGCAGCTCGCGCACCCCTGGATCGTCGTCGACCAGCAGGATCTTCGGCATCGGCTCCTCTATTCGGACAGGATCACGCGGGGGATCCAGCCCAGAAAGCGGGCGCCCCCTTCGGGAGCGTTCTCGGCCTCGAGGGTGCCCCCGAAGCTGTGGAAGATCTTCAGCGCCAGGGCCAGCCCGAGCCCGAGCCCCTCGGACTTCGAGGTGTGGAAGGGCGTGAAGATCGTCGCGATGCGGTCAGGCGGAATGCCCGGACCGGTGTCGGCGACGCAGATCTGCCATCCTCGGAGGATACGCAGCGTCGAGGAGCGGGTCGACGACTTTTTCTTCGGCACGGCGAGCTTGCGGATGCTGAACGTCAGCTTCCCCGCACCTCCCATCGCCTCGAGCCCGTTCTTGCCGAGGTTGAACAGGGCGCGCAGGAGCAGCTCGCTGTCGCCGTGCACGAGCGCCTCTTCGACCCCCTCGAAGACGATCTCCGTCGTGCCGCGCAGCTCGGAGCGCTCGAGCCGCTCGATCGCCTCGACCACGACGTCCTTGAGGTTGAAGTTGCTGTGGAACTCCGGGGCGAGCTTCGACAGGTCGACGAACTCGTTGAGCAGCCGCTCGACCCGATCGGCCTCCCGCCGGGTCAGGCTGACCAGGCGCTCGAAGCGCCCGTCGCCGGGCTTGAGCCGGCTGAGCTCCTGGACGCAGCCGCGGATGGTGGTCAGCGGATTGCGCACCTCGTGGGCGAAGCCGAGCGCGATCTCGGCGATGCCCTCGAGGCTCTGGGCGCGGGTCTCGGCCTGCTGGGTCTTGCGCTCGATGGTCGCGTCGATGAACACCCCGACGACGGCCCGCAGGTTGCCGGTGGCGTCGTGCAGGAAGGACTTCTTGATGTCGATCAGGCGGGTGCGGCCCTGGACCTCGACCTCGACCTCCCCCTGCTCGATGTCCGGGTCGAGCAGGATGTCGATCATGCGCGTCTCGTTCTCGGCGCGGAACACATCCCAGATCGGCAGCCCGACGGGATTGGCCGCCTCGGGGGCGAAGAGCCTGCAGGTCTGGTCGTTGATCAGGGCGATGCGGCCGCGTCGATCGACCCCGAGCAGCCCGTGGGACAGGTGCAGCAGGATCTCGTCGTACAGCACCGTCGTCTCGTGCAGCTCGCGCTTGAGCCGCCCGACCAGCAGCCCGACCAGCGGCAGCGCCAGGCTGAGGCCGATCAGCTGGGTCAGGTTCGGACGGCTCGGGCGCTCGAGCTGGAGCATCGAGAAGACCTCGATGTTGTCGAAGGCAAACAGCGAGACGCTGGTCATCAGCGCCGCCGCCAGCCCCGCCCGGGTCGAGAGCGCCCAGCAGGCGCCGATGATGGTCGTGAAGGGGAGGATGATCACGAAGGTGTCGACCGGCCCGGCGATGAAGATCAGGCAAGCGATCGAGTCGATCAGGATGTCGACGCCGATCTGCAGCAGGACGGCCGTGTCGGTCCGCTGCAGCCAGCGGGAGCTGACCAGCCAGGCCAGGTCGACGAAGGCGGCGAGGGACAGCCAGCCGAGCCGCGCCAGGTCGAGGGTCGTCGGCCGCTCGCCCGGACCGGCGACCGGCACGAGATGGAGCACCAGCAGGAAGGCGGTCAGCAGGAACAGCCGTAGCGGGAGCACCGCCAGCCAGCGCTGGGCTACGTTCGGCTCAACGAGCAGCGCCTCGCGGCTGCCATCGAGGCTGTGGTGTCGGCCCGTGCGTGGCCAGGCACCGCTCTTCGGCGTCGCCACCTGGCCTAGGCGAGCTTGCCGATCAGCTCGAACATCGGCATGAAGATGGCGGCGACCATGCCGCCGACGATCAGGCCCATCACGCCGATCAGCAGCGGCTCGATTAGCGAGGTCAGGTTCTCGATGGTCGCCTCGATCTGCTGGTCGTAGAAGGCCGAGATCTTGCGCAGCAGCAGCTCGAGCGCACCGGACTTCTCGCCGATCGCGATCATGCGGGTGACCATCGGGGGAAACACGCCGCTGGTCTCGAGCGGCGTCGCGAGGGTCTCACCCTGGCGCACGCTCTCCATCGCGTCGAGCACAACGTCCTCGAGCAGGGCGTTACCGGTCGTGGCGGCGACGATCTCGAGGGCGCCGAGGATCGGCACGCCGGACTCGATCAGGGTCGAGAAGGTGCGGGAGAAGCGGGACAGCGCGACCTTGAGGTTCAGCGGCCCGAAGATCGGGAGCTTGAGCGCTATCCAGTCCCACTGGCGGCGGCCGGTCGGCGTCTTCTTGTACATGCGCACGACGATGATGAAGGCGACGATGCCGAGCACCCACCACAGGAAGTTGTTCTGCAGCCAGTTGCCGACCGTCATCAGGATCAGCGTCGGGGTCGGCAGCTTGACGTTGAGCGAGTCGAAGATCTCCTGGAAGCGCGGCACGATGAAGATCAGCAGGAACAGCGAGATGCCGGCGATCATCGTCATCGAGATCGCCGGATACATCATCGCCGAGCGCACCTTCAGACGCAGGCGGTAGGCCGCTTCCTGGTACTCGGCCAGGCGGTCGAGGATCTCGTCGAGGTCGATCAGCTGCGGGTAGACCTCGGCGAGCTGGGTCGGTGGGGGCATGGCCTTGCCGACCTTGGCCAGGCTCGTGCCGTCCTTGGGGAACCACTCGAGGAACACGTCGGCCCCCAGGGCCCACAACAGCTGCGCCGCGGCGTCGAGCAACCACCAGGCGTTGGTCGTCTCTTGCTCGTCGAAGTCACGCGCGCCCTCGAGGAACTCGCGCTCGAAGGGCGAGGCCGCCTCCATGGCGCCGATCGCGCTCAGCTGCTCGAGGGTCGGCCAGCGGTCGTCGGTGTTCCCGCGGGCGAAGAGCGACATGCAGTAGAGGATCGCAACCCGCTGGTGGACCTCGCTCAGCGGGCGCAGGGTGACCTCGTCCGCGCCCTCGATCGGCGGCATGTGCTTGGAGAACTGGATCCTCTCTTCGGCGAGGATCGCCTCGGAGCGCTGCTTGCGC
>JAUIEM010000113.1 GCA_030428695.1 bacterium | reverse complement strand
CGACGCGGTGTGGGCCAGCGAGGGGGCGTGCGTGCTGCTCTGGGCCCTCGGCGCGCGGTCCCTCGGCCCCCACGACCGCAGCGAGCACCCCTTCACGCTGTGCCGCGCGCTCGGTTTCCCGGGCGAGGCGCCGCCCGCCTTGCTGGAGGCCCCGCGGCTGCGGCCGGGCGCGGAGATCGACGCGCTGCAGAGCCTGCTGCGGGGGCTGCACTGGCGGCTGCGGGAGTTCTCCCTGAGCCCGACGACCATCGACTTCGAGGCTTTCACCCACAACCCCCACGTCGGCGCCTTCACGCTCGGGGACACACCGCTCGCGTCCTGCACCCAGGGCCGCGACCTGACCGTGCAGGGAGAGCTCCTCCCCCTGGCGCCCCCCGAGGCGGTGCGGATGGCGACCTCGATCGCCATCGAGCGCCACCGCGCCGGCAACTGGCTGCTCGGCTGCCACCCGCTCTGGTCGCGGGTCGACACCCCGACCTGACCGTGCCTGGCCTCCAGAGCGCGCGGAACGACGCGCGGAGGTCTTCGAGCACGTACCATGGCCTGGCGACAAGCCCGGCCCTGACGGCAGGTCCACCAGGATCCGCATCCGTAGGCCGAGAGGTCAGCCTCCCACGGCCAGGCGTCCAGAACCCCTTTCCAGCACGCCCCGCTGCCCCCGCGCCGGTCTGGCGTCGATCGCGCGGCCGTTGGGATTTCCGACCACCCCGCCATCCGCACCCCGCTCCGGATCCTCCCCGGAAGCCCCAGCGCGCCGCCCTTCCCGGGCGCCGCCCCCGCTGACGGTACGGGCTTTGTACCAGGACCGGTGGCGAGAGCGCGGCGTCTTCCTCGCGGCGGAAGACCGGCTTCCCGCTTCCACCGGCACCCGGCGGACGCCGCGGCTTGCACGGAGACCGACGATGCGAGACGAGCTGCCAGAACCCTGACGGAGCGGCCCCTTCCCGGGCCGCTCCGGCGGTTCGAGGAGGGACGGATGCGAGGCCGACGGGCGCTCGAGGCGCTGCTGCGCACGGGCATCTACATCCTGCTGTTCTGGACGGCGTGGGAGCTGCGCGCCTTCGAGCCGGTCTACGGGCTGGTGTTGATCGGCGCGGTGCTCGGCGCGAACCTGAGCTACAGCCTGCGCTACTTCGTCAACGAGTTCCGCTTCGACCGCCTGATCCGCGGCCGGGTCTCGCTCGCCGAGGCCGCGCGCATCCACGAGCGGCGCCGCTACCTGCGCTGGTACTGGGTGGTGCTCGCGAGCATCTGCCAGCTGTTCGTGTTCGCCTTCCTGTTCGAGACCATCCACCAGCTCACCCGGGCGGATGGGCGCGAGATCTTCAGCTACGACCGGCCGCTCGGCTACGTCGACTGGCTCCTGTACACGGTCGACTGCACGTTCAAGAGCATCCTCGACCTGCCCGAGATCTTCGGCCTGCACCTCCGCAACATCCGCCACCACGGCGTGGCCGGCGGCGCGATCGTCGCGGCGGTGCGGCTGCTGATCTACAGCCTGCTCGTCACCGCCCTGGTGCGGCGCTGGAACCGTTGGAAGCTGCTGCGCGAGACGCTGCTCTCGATGGAGACCGCCCCACGGCTCGCCGGCCGCCGCCTGGTGCGGCTCGGCGAGGCGGCGCACGGACCCCTGGACGCCGCCCTCGGCGACGACGAGCTGTGGCGGGAGCGGGGCGAGCGCGACCTGCTCGTGCGTGACCGCCACTCCGAGGGGCTGCTGCTCGTCGCTCTGCGCAACCTCGCCCTCGGAAGCGCGGGCGAGCGCCGCAACGCCGCGGTCTTCCTCGGCCGGCTCGGGCTGCGCGACGACTCCGATGAGCCCTACATCGGGGCGATGCTCAGCGCCCTCCAGCGCGAGCGCGAGGCGGCGGTACGGGTCGCGATCCTGCGCGCCCTGTGGAGCCTCGGCGATGCGCGGGCCTGTCCGCCGCTGCGCGGCCTGCTCGGCGACCCCGCGCCGGAGGTGCGCCGCGAGACCGCGCGCTGCCTCGGGCACCTGGCGGACGAGGGCGCCGTCGACGCTCTGGCCGGCAGCCTCGGCGATCCGAGCGCGGAGGTGCGGGTCGCGGTCGTCCGGGCCCTCGGCCGCATCGGCGACGCCCGCAGCCTGCGCGTCCTGCGCCAGGCCCGGGTCGATGCCTGCCCGGCGGTGCGGCGGGAGGCGCTCGTGTCGCTCGCCCATCTCGGCGGCGCGTCCCGCGGCACGGCGCGGCAAGGTCCGGGAGGCGACGTCGCAATCGCCGCGGAGCTGTGCGGGCTCCTGGCGGCGGACGATCCCGCCACCCGGCTGCGGGCCCTCGACTCCCTCGCGCTCGTCTCCGCGGAGGGAGCCGAGGCGGCGCTCGCCGCCTGCCTGGACGACGCGGACAGCGCAGTGCGGGAGCGCGCCTGGCAGGTGCTCTCCCGCTGCGCCCCCGCCCGGGCCCGCGAGGAGATCGCCCGGCGAGGGCCCGAGACCGACGCCGCCGTGCGCCTGACCACGGCGCGGGTGCTCGCCGCCGCGATCGGGGCGGGGGACGACGACGATCCGGTCGCCCGCCTCGAGCAGCTCGCGGCCGACGACGATCCGCGGGTGCGCGAGTGCGCGATCGCCGGCCTCGGCCGCTCGCGCGGGGCTCGCGCCCTCAGCGCCTTGCTGCGGCTGCTCGACGCGCCGGACATCGACGACGCCGTCCACGCCGCCCGGGCCCTCGCGGAGTGCCCCGCCCCCGCGGTCCTGCAGGCGCTGGAGCGGATCGCGGCGGCGGGCCATCCGCACCTCGCGGCGCAGGCGCGGCGCTCGCTGGGGCGGGCGGCGTAAGGAGGCTGGCTCCAGCCTTCTAGAAGAGCCCGCACAGGCTGACCCCGGCCGCGGTCGCGAGCGGCACGAGGAAGTTGTCGTCGACCCGCGTCGACAGCGCCTCGGCCACCGCTCCCGCGGAGGCCCCGGCGAGGCAGACGGCGAGGCGCATCGTGAAGGCGAGCTCCGGGAAGTACAGCAGCGTGACCAGCCAGGCCGCCACGCAGCCGGAGACCAGGAACGCGAGCGAGCCCTCGAGGGTGCGCCCGGCGTTGATCTTGATCTTCCCGAAGCGGCGTCCGATCTCGCCGGCGACCGGATCGGCGACCGCGAGCACGATCAGCGCGAGCGAGGCGGCCAGGGGCGAGGCGCACAGGCCGAGCACCGCGAGCGCCGTGACGTACCAGGTCGAGGAGTTGATGCGGGCGGCCTCGTGCACGTGCGCGATCCCCCCGAGGGCGGCCATCAGCTTCTGGTTGACCGCGGGCCAGCGGCGGCGCGCGATCTCGAGGCTCCAGGCGATCAGGGCGCAGGCGCTCGGCACGACCGCCCACTGCCAGCGCGGCATCAGGTGCTGGATCAGGAGCAGGCAGGTGACCCCGGACAGCACGTGGAACACCGAGCGGCGGATGTTGCGGGGGCGCAGGCTCGGCACCCGGAAGCGGTGCGCGCGAAGCGCCTCGACGGCGGCCTCGTAGGGCTGCTGGATGCGTTGCCGGAAGCTCTGCCAGCGCTCACGTCCCGACTCGCGCAGCCGCGGCAGGTGCGTCTCGAGAGCGGCGACCAGCGCGCTCATGCGCTGGCGCAGGCCCGGAGCGGGCTCGCGGTCTTCCCAGCGCTGCAGGAGCTCCTGCATCTTCTGCTTGAGCTGCTCGAGCTGCTCGCGGTGGGCGGCGCGGCTCGCGTCGAGGGACTGCAGGAGCGCGAAGAGCTTCTGGACCAGCGCGTGGCTCTCGATGAGGTGAACGCTCACGGGCTTCCTCCTCCGCTCGCGAGCGCGCCGGACGGGACCGCCGCGCCTCGTCTTGTTCGAACGTCAACCTGCCTTCCCGAGAGTCTACCCTTCCTTCGCGCGCGGGGAAAGACCCGACCCGACCCCTCGCGCTTGTCGCGTGCGATCAGGCCTGGCACACTGACGGAGCACAGGGAGGGCCTCGCATGTTCCGACGCACCGTTCTCGCCTGCCTGCTGGTCGCGCCCCTCGCGGCCCAGGACCTCGCGGGCGAGTGGATCACGACGCACGAATTCTCATCCTCCGGCTACCTGCTGAGCGCCGACGGCCGCTGCGCCATCTTCGACGCGCCCGGCGAGCCGCGCAGCTTCGGCACCTACACCGCGGTCGACGGCGCGCTGACGCTACGCTTCGCCGACGGCGAGGTCGTCTATCGCTACGCCTTCGACGGCGAGCACCTGCTCCTGACCATCGGCGAGGATATGTTCGAGGTGACGACGGCCTACGCGAAGAGCGCCGACTCGTCCGCCCGCATCGCGGAGCTGTTGCGCCGACCGGACCCGGACGCGGTCGCCGGCCTCGTGCACGGGCGCTGGGACGTCAAGGGAGACTTCGCGACGGGCAGCTACGTCTTTCTCGCGGACGGGCGCTACGTCGAGCTGGAGAGCGGCGTGGTCTCGCGCTACGGGCGCTACGAGCTCGGCGAGGATGAGCTGGTGATCTGCCGTTTCGACGGCGAGCCCATGTACTCGCTGGGGTTGGCCTTCTTCGGCGAGCACCTGCAGCTCTCCTTCGAAGGCTTTGACGGCACGCGGACGGCGCTGCTCTACGTCGCGCATTCGACCGGCGCCACGGTCGAGAGGGAGTACCCGACGCCCGCGGTCGAAGAGCTGGCAGGCCTGATGGCCGGGTTCTGGGAGACGCCGAAGGACAGCTACACGCCGCGGACCCTCGCGCTGCATCCCGACGGCCACTGCGTGATCGAGGACGAGACCTTGACCCACTACGGCCTGTGGAAGGTCGAGGGGAACCAGCTCCTGGTCGACGATCTGACCGGCTGGACCCACACCTACACGCTGACCTTCTTCGGCGCCGATCTCGTCGTCACCAGCGTCCTGCCCGACGGCAGCGAGGTCGGCCACGTCTTCGAGCCCCGGCCGGAGCTGGCGGAGAGGCTGCGCGTCGGCCTCGCCCGCGCGCCGGCGAGCAGCTACCCCGGCGCGCTGCTCGGGCGCTGGAAGGTCGACGTCGACTTCCTCGACAAGGAGTGGGTGTTCGTCGATGACCTCTACTACTGGGTCGAGGGCGGGGGCCTCGCCTCCCGCGGCCAGCTCCGCATCGAGGGGGAGGAGGTCGAGGTCTGGAACCGCGCGGACGGCGGTGTGACCTACCGGGTGTGGAAGCTCGGGGAAGACCGCCTGGTGATGGTCAGCACCGACTTCACCGGCCAGAAGAGCGCGACAACGCTGTGGAAGACCGACGCCACCGACGAGGACGTGCGCGCCTTCTCGGCCGAGGTCGAAGCCCACAAGGTCGCCGTCGACGCCGCCTGGAAGGCGCGCATCCGCTTCGGTCCGCGGGTCGACGCGGGCGGCTTCCCCGGCCTGGACGAGATCCCTGCCGACACCCGCGCCGACATCGTCTTCCCCGACGCCACGGTGTTCGTCGAGATGGAGGGCTACTCCTGGCAGGGCAGCGCCTACGCGGTCGAGACCGGGCCGCGGGCGGGCACGGTGGTGTTCGACCGCACGGACTGGTACTTCCTGCCCAACGGCCGGGTGTACCAGCAGGTCACCTCCCAGGGCACGGCTGGCCCGGTCGTCCAGGGGGTGTGGGGGCGCTACACCGTCGAGGGCGAGCAGATCCGTTGGGCGGTCGCGGACACCGAGGAGCTCCTCGACCTCGAGGACGGCCGGCGGAACCTCTACAACGCCGCCAACCTGCGCTTCGTCAACCTCAAGGTCGAATAGCGGTCCGCCGCGCCGCGATCCGATCGGGGGCTCAATCGATGCGGAGCTGCTCGATGCGCGCGATCGGCCCGGGGCAGTAGCGCTTGTGGCAGCGCACGCAGCTGCCGACGACTTCGTTGAAGCGCCCCGTCAGCTCGTCCTGGCTCAGCTCTCCGGCGAGCTGCCGGGCCCGCGCGGTCTGCTCGTGGGCCATCGACCTGAACTCGGGCGTGAGGACTCCCGCGTCCGTCGGGGTCAGGGTGTGCATCGTCTCGAGGGAGGCGGCGTAGGCCTCGGCGTCGAAGGGCTCCCCGGTCTGGATGCTCCTGTGGATGGCCTGGGAGTCCGTCCACAGCGTGCGCATCATCAGCGCCAGCTCGCTGGCTTCGGGGAGCTGCCGGGACGGCGGCGAGGCAGCGACCGCCGGCGTGGCCGGCTCGCTCCCGCAGCCCAGCAGCAGGCATGCCCCCGCGACCAGAACGGCGATCTGTCTACGCATGACGAGTCCCTCCCGGGCCGACAGGATACCCGAGGACGGGCCCGCGGGGGAGGTTTGAGGGAACCTCGGAGGCCCAGGCCTGCAACGCGAAGCTCTCCGCGTTCGCGGGCACCACGCCTCAGCGCCGCGCGTCGAGCAGCGACACGGTTGGCGGCCCGGGCCGGAGAAGGAACCCGGCTCACTCCCCGGGCAGGACCTTGAGCGCGAGCTCGACGGTCCGCTCGAGCTCCGCGCGGGATGCCCCGCCGGCGGAGAGCACCGCGATGCCGTAGCTGACGGTCGCGACGTAGTCGGCGAGGGCGGCCGGATCGACCTCCGCGGGCAGCAGGCCCGCTTCGATGTCGGCCGCGAAGCGGGTCCGGAGCTGGGTCCGCGCCTCGTTGCGGCTGTGGGCGAGGTGCGCGCGGACGGGGTCGTCGCCGCAGGCGAGGGCTCCCTGGACCAGGAGGCAGCCGCGCGGGGTGCGGGCGTCGCTGAGCAGCGCGACGCTCCCGCGCCAGAGGCGCTCGACGGAGGCGCGCGGCGTCGCCGCGGACAGGGCCGCCGCGACGTGCTGGGCGTAGACGCTCTGGTAGCGTTCCACCGCGCGCTCGAACAGCGTCTGCTTGTTGCCGAAGGCCGCGTACAAGCTCGGGCGGTTGATGCCCATCGCCGCCGTCAGGTCGCGCAGGGATGTTCCCTCGTAGCCCTTCCGCCAGAACACCTGGAGGGCCTGGTCCAGAGCGGTCTCGATATCGAAGGCGCGGGGGCGTCCCATCGTTCCTCCCCGATTTCTTACCGAAGAGTACACTTTTTCGCTTGCGCCCGCCATCCCGCTCCGCCATTCTGTACCTGTCGGTAAATTACTCGTGCACAAGGAGCGCGCCCCATGTCTCAGCCCCTCGCCGGAAAGGTCGCCATCGTCACTGGAGCTTCGAAGGGCATCGGAGCCGGCATCGCCCGCGAGCTCGCCTCTGCCGGAGCCGCCGTCGCCGTCAACTACGCCTCGAGCCGGGCGGGCGCCGAGGCCGTCGTCGCCGCGATCGAAGAGGACGGCGGCCGCGCCGTCGCGATCCAGGCCGATCTCCGCCAGGCCGAGGCGATCCGTCGCCTGTTCGCCGAGACCGTCGAGGCCTTCGGACGGCTCGACATCCTGGTCAACAACGCGGGCGTCTACGCCTTCGCCCCGCTCGCCGCCGTCAACGCCGAGCACTTCCACAGCCACTTCGAGCTCAACGTGCTCGCCCCGCTGCTCGCGATGCGGGAAGCGGTCACCCACTTCGGGCCCGAAGGCGGCAATATCATCAACATCAGCTCCGGCATCGTGCGCCTGGCGCTCCCCGACGCCTCGGTCTACACCGCCTCGAAGGCCGCGCTCGACGCCCTGAGCCGGAGCCTGGCGAAGGAGCTCGGGCCCCGGATCCGGGTCAACACCGTCAACCCGGGCATGGTCGTGACCGAGGGAGTGCGGGCCGCGGGCCTCGACGAGGGCGACATGCGGGGCTGGATCGAGAGCAACACGCCGGTCGGACGCCTCGGCCAGGTCGAGGATGTCGCGCCGCTGGTCGCCTTCCTCGCCTCGCCCGCGGCCGACTACATCACCGGCGAGAGCATCTTCCCCACCGGCGGGCTGCGCTGAGCGGACCCTCAGCCCGCGCCTTCCAGGCTGTCGAGCAGCCGCTCACGCAGCTCGAGCAGGGGACGCAGGTGGGTCGCCGCCGCGACGATCGGCGCTTCCTCGCGCAGCTGCAGCTTGACCCACAGGCGCTCGCCCGCCTCGTCGAGCTCGACCGCGAGCACCTGCGCGGGGTCGATGCGCCGCGGCTCCTGCCCCGGCCGCTGCAGCGCCAGGGCCTCGCCATCCCAGCGCAGGTCGACCTCGGCCTTGCGGTCCGCCCAGCCGCGCAGGGAGGCGAGACCGACCAGAAGAGCGACGAGGGTGATCGGGATCCCGACGCAGATCAGCATGTTCGCGTAGAGCAGGATCGCCCCGACCACGAGCACCCCGAAGACGATCAGCCGCGGCACGGGCCGGAAGGGCTTGAGCGGGCGGCAGCGGAGGCTCCAGCCGCCGTCGCCACGCCGGACGAAGTCCCAGCTGTAGCCGCGGTCGCGGAAGCTCGGCCGGGCGAAGGGCTCGATGGGGCGCTCGGCGTCGTCCGCGACCGGCTGGTTCTGCACCGCGGGCTCGACAACAGCGTGCCCGGGGCGCTCCTTGCTGACGCTCGCCGCGAGCACGCCCCGGCGGTGCAGCGAGCCGATCTCGACGTCGGCCAGCGCCGGCGCCCGGGCCAGGGCGCCGAGCTCTCCGCGGGGCCCGTCGGGGGCCTCCGCCGGACGGAGCCCCTCCCCCGCGGGCGCAGCATCCGGCCGGGGCTCGGGGCCGGTTTCCCGCCCTTCCCCTGACGACGACGGCCCATCCGCGACGCCGAACCGGCGCAACATCGCCTGCACGGCGCGGTAGATCACGAAGGCGCTGAGCGCGCCGTGCGCCCGGAAGATCTCCAGGGGCGGCTTGCCGTCGCGCAGGATCAGGCGGATGTAGGTCGCCGGCCAGCCCTTCATCAGCGCCTTGAGCTCGACGTCGGCGATCTCCTCGAAGCGGAACCGGCGCTTGCCCCAGCGCACCCCGTCCCGGTCGACGACGAAGCGGTACTCCCGGGTGCCGAACTCCCACATCAGGCCGAGACACAGGATCGGATACATGAAGAACTGCGCGCCGAAGTTGAACGCGAACGGAGACCGGAGATAGATCAAGAGGATCAGGATGCCGACGAAGGGCAGCAGCGCGATCAACGCGACCAGCGCCCAGTAGCGGTGGTAGCGCCGCACCAGCTTCAGCTCGTCCCGGGAGCGCCAGATCTGGTCGACCCGCAGGCGCGTCTCGAAGCTGTCGAACAGCGTCCGCCCGTCCTCGGGCAGGCTCTCGAGCAGCGACGAGTAGCGCAGGCCTTCGTCACGGGGCATCGTCGATCTCCAGGCGCAGGCTCTGCACCCGGAGGCCGGCGCGGCGCAGGGCGACGCGGAGCTCCTCCGGGCTGTCCGGGGGCACGACCACCCACTCTACGGCGCCCTCCGCGGTCAGCGCAAGCAGCTGTTCGATCGTGCTCCCGGCGTCGGCGCGGCCGACCCAGACCAGGCGTCCGGGAGCCTCCTGCACCAGCCCGTACAGCGCCTCGGGGCCGACGAACAGGCAACGCCGCGCGCGCCGCAGGCCGAGGGCGGACTGGAACAGGCTCAGGGCCGAGCGCACCGCGAGCATCGCGAGCAGGCACAGGGCGCCGTCGATGACGAAGACCGCGCGCGAGAAGTCCTCGAAGCGGAAGGCGAGGGTCGCGAAGCTGACGCAGGCGAGCACCGCCAGCCCGTTCGCCCGCACCAGGCGCCAGGCCGTGCGGCGCAGGGCCTCGGCGGGATGGGCGCCGTACACCCCGGTCGCCGCGAAGACCGCGAGCTTGATCGCGACCAGACCCGGCAACGACTCGACGACCAGCGCGACGTAGCCGCTCGGGATCTCCCCCTCGAAGCGCAGCAGGTAGGCGGCGAGGAAGGCGACCCAGACGGCGAGGGCGTCGAGCAGGCCGAGCAGCAGCACCGCCGGCAGCACCCGCCTGCCCCGCGCGTACGGCACTGGCGCCTCGGCGAGGAACAGGCCGAACAGGGCGAGGAACAGCACGCTGCCGAGCACGGCCCCGAGCCCCCCGAGCAGATCGAGGCCGGACAACCCCCAGCCGATCCCGCCGAGCGCCGCCGCGAGCAGATACAGCACCAGCACCGCGGCGCGCTCGGACAGACCCCAGGCGACCAGCCGGTGCGACAGGTGGTCCTTCCCGCCCTGGAAGGGGGACTGGCCGCGCTGGCGCCGGGTCAGGGTGACGAACAGGGTGTCGAACAGGGGCAGGGCGACGACCAGCAGCGGCACCAACGGGGCGAGGCCTCCCCCGCCCGCGGCCGCCTCGGCGCTGAGCGCGGCGAGGGCGACGCCGAGGGCGTGGCTGCCGCAGTCGCCCATGAACACCCGCGCCGGCGGGAAGTTCCAGACCAGGAAGCCGGCCGCCGCGCAGGCGAGCAGCAGGCTGCTGCTGCCCGCCGGGCTGCCCCAGGCGGTCAGCGCCAGCCACAGGGCGGCGATCAGGGCGAGGCCGGCGGCGAGGCCGTCCATGTTGTCGGCGAGGTTGAACGCGTTGGCGAGCATCACGACCCAGACCATCGTCGCCGGCAGCTCGAGCAGGGCGCCCCCGGGGATCGACACGCCGCCGCCGAAGCTGTACAGGGCCAGGGCGCAGAGCAGCTGGCCGAAGATCTTGCGGGCGGGAGACAGGCCGTACAGGTCGTCGGCGAGGCCGATCAGCAGGGCGAGGCCGACCGCGGCGAGCAGCCCCGCGCGCGGGCCGGCGCCATGCACGGCCAGCAGGGCGACGAGGAACACCGGCGCGAAGCCGAGGCCGCCGAGCAGCGCCGTCGGCCGCTGGGACCAGCGGTCGGGCCGGGGGCGGGCGAGCAGACCGAGCCGCCGTGCCAGGCGCATCACGACCCAGCAGGCGGCGATCGAGGCGACGAAGGTCAGCGCGGCGGGCATCACCGCAGCGAGCGGTTGACCACCTCCTGGGCGTACTGGCGGGCGATCTTCTTGACGGTGTCCTTGACCAGGTCCTGGGGCACCTCGGTCGTGAAGGCTTCGTCGGCGAACAGGGTGTCGCGCTCCTTGAACATGCTGTCGTGGACGCGCTTGGTGAACTCGTAGCGGATCAGGTCGTGCAGACGGCTCTCGAAGGCGTCCTTGACGCCGGCCTTGACGCACTCCTTCAGGTCGTCGTCGCTCAGGCTCTCGAACGCCGCCTTGAGGTTGGAGCGGAAGCTCTCCATGTCGAAGTTGAAGCTCTTGGCCATCGTCGTCTCCTTGGGTGGTGGATCAGCCGTCCTTGCTCTGCGCGCGGAGGCGCTGGCTCGCCTTGACCTTCTTCTTGAAGTACTCGTTGATGCGCTCGATGTAGGAGCCGCGATGCGACAGGCTGTCCGGGTCGAGCGGCAGCCGCGCCTTCATGCGCAGGAGCGCGTAGATCAGCCGCGCGACCCGCCCGTTGCCGGACACGAAGGGCTGGATGCGGGCGAGCTCGTGGTGCATGGTCCAGGCGAAGGACTCCGGGTTCTTCGCGCGCCGGAACATCTTGTTGAGGAACTCGGTGTACTTGCGCACGTGCACCGCGACCTTGCGCGCGGGCACGGCCCCGGTCTTCAGGTCGAACTCGCGGAACTCGCCGGCGGACAGCAGCACGTTCTGCATCAGCTCGGTGTGCAGGCGCGTGATCAGGTCGTCGGGGAACTTCTTGCTGCGGGCCATGCGCTCGCACAGCTCGAGGGTCCACAGGTGGTCGGTGACGACCTGGTAGGGATGGCTGTCGTCCTCACCCTCGAGCTCTTCTTCCGGCTGGTCTTCGCCGCGCTTGGAGCGAACGGCGACTTCCTTGGTCAGCTTCCACGGAAGCTTGATGCCGTCGAGCAGGTTGGAGTAGTGGACGAACTGCACCTGGACGCCGAATTCCATGCGGGTGTGCCCCTCTCTGCCCGGACCCACGCGCCCGAGGGCGCGGCTCGCGCCGGTGGCCCCCTAGGCTAGCAAGCCCGGCCCGGGCGAACAACGATTTTGTGCGGCGCGGCACGATGCATCCAGACCCGCTGGCGCCGCCCCGCGCAGCCGCGTCCTCGCTCAGGCCGGCAGGCGCAGCACCGCGCCGAAGAAGCCGTCGCAGCCGTGGCTGTCCGGGAGCAGGCGCAGCACCTCGCCGTCGCCGAGCTCGCGGGCCCGGGCGGCGCTCAGGATCTCCTTCGCCGGCATCGGCACCAGCTCGGGATGGGCGGCGCGGAAGCCCTCGAGCACCTGCTCGTTCTCCTCGCGGAACAGCGAGCAGGTCGCGTAGATCAGCCGGCCCCCCGGCTTGACCAGCGGCAGGGCGCGCTCGAGGATCGCCCGCTGGCGCGCCGCGAACTCCCCGATGTCCTCCTCCCCCCAGCGCCAGCGGCTCTCCGGGTGGCGGCGCAGCACGCCCGAGCCGCTGCACGGCGCGTCGACCAGCACCCGCTCGGCCGGGGCCAGCGCCTTGGGCCAGGGCCCCTGCTCGGCGATCTCGAGCGCCTGCACGTTGCTCGCCCCCGCCCGGCGGCAGCGGCGGCGCAGCTCCTGCAGGGCCGAGGCGCGCACGTCCAGGGCGAAGATGCGGCCCTTGTTCGCGAGCGCCGCGGCCAGGGCCAGGGTCTTGCCCCCCGCCCCGGCGCAGACGTCGATCAGCCGCGAGCGAGGCGGCGGCGCGACCAGCTCGCACAGGAGCTGGCTGCCCTCGTCCTGGATCTCGAAGCGCCCCTCCTTGAACGGCGCGCTGCCGACCAGGTTGGCGCGCTGCTCGAGGACCAGCCCGTCGCGCGCCCAGCGGCACGGCGAGGTCGCGATGTCCAGCGCCTTCAGCGCCTCGGCCAGGCCTTCCCGATCGCCATGCAGGCGGTTGGCGCGCAGGGCCGTCGGAGCCTGGCCGTTGCAGGCGGCGGCGAGGGCGACCGCCCGCTCCGCGCCGAAGTCGGCGAGCAGCCGGCGGGCGAACCAGTCCGGCAGGGAGGCCGCGACCCCGAGGCGCTGCTCCGGGCTGCGCTCCCCTGCGCACCAGTCCGCGAAGCTCTGCTCGAGGTGGGCGACCCGGGAGAAGTCCCAGGCCGGCGCGATCTCCGCGGCGAGCTTCGGGTCGAGGCCCGCAAAGCGCACCAGGCTCGCCAGCCACAGGGCGAGGTCGTCGCCCCCGGGGGGCACCCCGAGCAGCTCCTCCCAGGTGCGCCGGTGGCGGACGCTGGCGTACACGGTCTCCGCGACCAGCCGCCGCTCCCGGGAGTGGAGGAACTTCGCCGCGCGCAACAGCTTGCGGATGATCCTGTCCGCGTGCCCCCGGCCGGTGCGGGTCGCCGCGATGCCCTCGAGGCCGACCCCCCGCATACGGCCTCCGGCCGCCGCCTTGTCGGCGAGCGGATGGCGCTCTCCCGACGGAGGCAACGCTCCGGCCTCGAGCTGCTTCTTCGCTCCCATCCCAAGCCCTCTCTCGCTCCGCAAACCCTTGTGCCGCCCGGCCGCAGGGCCGGCCCGCTGGCGCTCGCAATCGCCCGGGGCATGATGTACAATGCGGCGACAAGGAGTCGCTATGGCTGTCACCGCCGATCTGTGCCGCGATCCGATCGATGTCGCCGCCGCGATGCAGGGGCTCTACCGCAATGATTGCGGCGCGGTCAACGTTTTTCTCGGCGTGGTCCGCGACCACCATCAGGGCAGACCGGTCGAGGCCCTCGAGTACGAGGCCTACGAAGGGATGGCGAAAAAGCAGCTCGTGCGCGTCGGCGAGGCGATCGTCGCCCGCCACGGCCTGCGCGTGCTGCACGTGATCCATCGCCTCGGGCACCTGCGGCCCGGCGAGACCTCGCTGTTCCTCGGCGTCTCCGCGCCGCACCGCAAGGAGAGCCTGGCCGCCACGGCCGACTTCGTCAGCACGCTCAAGCGCGACGTGCCGATCTGGAAGAAAGAGACGTTCGCAGGCGGCGAGACCGTCTGGGTCGAGGATTGCTGCTCGGGGGCCCACGCGCCCTCGCCCGGCTCCGTCACGGGGGTTTCCTGATGAGCTCTGACAACGCGCTGGGCAACCAGCTGGTGCGGGACAAGATGATCACCGAGGAGCAGCTGCGCACGGCGCTGCAGTTCCAGCAGTCCCTCGGGGGCGACCTCAAGACCATCCTGATGAAGCTCGGCTACATCAAGGAGAACGCGATCCTGCACGTCGTCGCCGAGCAGCAGCACGTCCACGACATCGACCTCGACAACGAGACCGTCGATCCCGAGCTGATGGCCAAGCTCGGACGCGAGAAGGTCGAGCAGTACCAGGTCTTGCCGCTCAAACGCGATACGAGCTACGTCGTGCTCGCGATGGGCGACCCGAACGACTTCAAGACCATCGACACCGTCCAGTTCCTGCTAGGGCGCAAGGTCGAAGGCGTGCTCGCGTCCCGGGCCCAGATCCGCAGCGCGATCCAGGCCTACTACAACCCTCCCGATTCCGGGGGTGTCGCGGGCGGCCTCGCCGCCGACAGCCTGCAGAAGATCGCCAAGCTGCCGGCCGAGCTCGCGATCAAGGCGCTGGTGGTCACGATGATCGAGGCCGGCACCGTCGACGCCGACGCCTTCCTGGCCGCGGCGATGCGGCTGCGCTGAGGGCCCTCGACGCGCGCGGTGATCGCACACAGGACTGGGGGAACCGGGGATGGAAGTCGTCGCCAAAAAGGCCATACTCGACGAGCTGGAACGCAAGACCTCGCTCTCGCGCCCCGTCTCGGAGCAGGCCCTTGACGCGGTGTTCAGCTACATCAAGCAGGAGATCCTGCACGGCAAGCAGATCGTGATCCCCCAGTTCGCGTCGATCAAGATCGTCGAGAAGAAGGCCCACATCGTCAAAGATCCCGAGACCGGCCACCAGTTCATCTCCCCGGCCGAGAACGTGATCACCTTCGACCCCGACGACAGCTTCAACGAGAAGATCGCCAGGGCCAAGCTCTCCTCGATCATCCTCGCGGTGCCGCAGAACGACCCCTTCGCCCGGGTCGTCGAGTTCCACTTCTCGCGGGTCGGCTGGAAGGTGCACATCGTCAGCAGCGTCGAGGAGTGCGTCGCCTACTTCGACGAAGGCGGCGCCTACCTGCTGATCGTCGACTACGGCCTCGGCGGGGCCCCCGAGCTGATCGAGCAGATCAAGGCGAGCCGCAGGACCAGCCTGGTGCCGCTGATCGTGCTCTACCCCTCGGGCTTCTCCCCCGAGCGGGCCGACACCTTCCAGGTGATGGGCGACGAGCACCTCGTCGAGCCTTTCGAGGTCTACACGCTGCTGCGGCTGGCGGAATCCGAGCTCGCGCGCTCCTCCGAAGAGGAGGTGATCTTCGACCAGCAGATCAGCTTCCAGTTCTCGACCCGCGACGAGCACGTCGAGCGCGGCATCGAGCTGGCGAAGAACCTGTGCGAGGCCTCCGGACTCGACGAGGAGGCGCTGGTCGCGATGCACGCCGCGGTGCGCGAGGCGATCGGGAACGCAGCCCAGCACGGCAACAAGTACGAGCAGGAGAAGATGATCTCCGTCCTGTACCTGCTCGACCGCGCCAAGGTCACCGTCGTCGTGACCGACGAGGGGCCGGGCTTCGACTACGGACGCTTCCTCGCCCGCGGCGAGGAGACCAGCGCGATCAGCGCCGCCCGCGACCGCATCGAGCAGGGCCGCCTCGGAGGCCTCGGCATCATGCTGATGCAGAAGTGCGCCGACGAGGTCGACTACAACGAGACCGGCAACGTGATCACCCTGACGAAGTTCCTGCCGCGGACGTAGGGCTCGCAGTTCCATGCGAACCGGCAGCACGCACGACGCGACCCTGGAGCAACGCCTGCTCTACCTCTTCCATCGCTCCCAGGTCAGGATCCGGCTACGAGCAGCTTCACTCCGCTTCGCCGGCTGCACGGCCGGGGATCCGACGGGCGCGGCCGGGAGATCGAGGCGCTCTCCGACATCCTCGAGGTGATTCCGTTCTGGATGGCCGAGGGGTTTCCACACACCCGCGCCGCGGTGCTCGAGCAGCTCGACCGGTTCGACAAGAGGTACCCTGACGTCCTCGCATTGGCCGGGATCGTCCGAGGAACCGTGCCGATCCCGACCGTCCTGACCTCCCTCCGGATCCGCCGAGAGCCCTCGGCCGGACCCTGAGGGAGTGTCAGTCAGTCCGGCAACAATCGCTCGGCGGGACAGGAAGGAGGGGAGTTGGGAGGAAGATCAGAAGCAACCCGCATGCACAGATCAGGAGTGCCATAATCGAAGGGGGAAGAAAATAAGTAACAAGAAGGGCAGGAAGTAGAGAGAGAGACCCCGAAGAAGAAGAAGAAGAAGAAGAAGAAGTTATAAGGAAGGCAGGAAGTGGGGAGATTCAGGAAAAGAAAAGAGAAAAGTGAGAACACACATAGACCTGCATCTGCCTCAATGATAGAAGATCATCACGTTCGAATTACGAGAAGGAGCAGCAAGAAGCAAAAAAGGAACGCAGGAAGTGGGGAGATCCAGGACAGAATATAACAAGGACACCAAAGTGTACCTTGGCTCAGCTCTTCCAATCCAAAAACGCACACCACCTCTCCCCACATCCTACGAATTCAACTCAAAAAACCAAAGAAATACCATACAATACTTCGCTACTACTTGCCTCCTCTCTTCCTTCTTTTCCCTTATTTTCCTGGATCTCCCCACTTCCTGCCTTCCTGATAACCTATTCTCTTCTCTTCTTCCTATCTTCTCTTCTCTTCTCTTCTCTTCTCTTCTCTTCTCTTCTCTTCTCTTCTCTTCTCTTCTCTTCTCTTCTCTTCTCTTCTCTTCTCTTCTCTTCTCTTCTTCCTATCTTCTCTCTTTTATCTTCCTCGCCCTTCCCCTCACCCACCTCGTCCATTCATTCCATCCTCCCTATCCCCCTTGTTCTCTGTGAGGCCAAGTCGTGGTTTGCAGCAGCGAGGAGCTCGCATAGGGGCTGTATTCGGGCGACGAGCGACACAGCCAGCGGCGATGAGCCCCAGCGAAACGAGCGTTTGTTTCCTGACAGGCCCGGAGGCCCCCCGCCCCCTCAGCCCCCCTCCTCCACCGCCCGCTGCTCCGCCGTCACCGGCCGCCAGATCAGCACGATGTTGGCGATCAGGAACAGGTTGACCAGCGACATCGCGAGGAAGCGCTGCTCGCTGTCGACCAGCACCCAGAAGAAGGCCCCGAGGTAGAAGACCGTCGAGGGCCACAGGCGGGCGCTGACGAAGATGCTGACCATGCCGAGGATCGTCGTCCACAGAAAGAAGTGCAGCGCGGTGACCTGGACCGCCTCGAGCGCGGCGAGGTGGCCGGCGACGACCAGCAGGGCCTGGCACGCGATCAGGAACACGAGCGTCTGGTACAGCGAGCGGTTGAAGCCGGTCGCGAACACCTGCTGCCGGCGGACGACGCCGAGCACGACCAGGATCGCCAGGAAGGCCCCGTCGAAGGCGAGGGCGTTCGACAGGCCCTCCAGCGGCGGCGGCAAGCCCAGGAGCCGCGCGACGTAGGGCGACGCGGCCCAGACCAGCCCCATCACGACGACGAAGATCAGGCGCGTCTCGCGTCCGATCGTCGGGTCGCGGTCCTTGTGCAGGCGGCGCAGGGCGGCGAGCCGCTCTTCCTCCTCACGCGCGGCCCGGCGCAGGGCGGCCAGCCGCTCCCGCAGCTCGGTAGGCGGATCCTCGAGCTCGGCGAGCAGCGCCGCGGCCGCCCCGAGCTCCCCGAGGTCGAGGTGGTGGGCGACGATCCGCAGGCGCGCCTCGCGCAGCCCGGCGGCGGCGGTCGCGTTGCCCGGCCAGGCGTCGAGGGCGGCCTGGAAGCCGAAGCTGCAGGCGCCGAACAGGCGCTGCACGTCGCTCCGCCGGCCTTCCTCGAGGGCGAGGATCAGCTGCTCCAGGCGCGCCCGGGCGTCGTCGGACAGGCGCAGGGAGCCGCGCTGGCGCAGGAACTCCTCGAGGGCGCGCCGCAGCGCCTCGGCGGAGGGGTAGCGCGCGTCCGGCTCGCGGGCCATCGCCTTGCGGCAGATGCGCGCCAGCGCCGGGCTCTTGTCGTTGAAGACGGGCTCGGAGGTCAGGATGGAGGTGACGATCTCGAGCACGGTCTTGCCCTGGTGGGGTCCGCGGCGGTGCATGATTTCGTAGATCATGCCGCCGAGCAGGTAGACGTCGGTCGCCGGCCCCTGCTCGGCGCTGCGGCCTCCGACCATCTCCGGCGCCATGTAGCGCGGCGTCCCCGCCATGCCCTCGTCCGGGCGCGCCTGCGGCAGGCGGCCGGCGGAGTCCGGCTCGAGGGCGATGGAGATCCCCCAGTCCATCAGGTAGACCTCGCCGAAGGCGCCGATCATCACGTTGTCGGCCTTGAGGTCCCGGTGCAGGACGCCGCGGCTGTGGGCGAAGTGGACCGCGTTGCACACCGCCATCAGGATGCGCAGGTTCCACTCGAGCAGGTCGCGGGTCCCGAAGCGTCGGGCGACCTCCTCGGCGTCGTGCATCAGGCGGCTCCAGCGCTGCCCCTCGATGTGCTGCATGATCACGCTCGGCCGGTCTCCCTCCGCCTTGGCGATCGAGTACACGCGCACGATGTTCGGGTGCTCGAGCAGGCCGGTCAGCCAACCCTCCTGCAGGAGCCGCAGCGCGTGGACATCGTCGTCGGCGGCCGGCAACAGGTCCTTGACCGCGACGCGGCGCCCCATCAGGAGATCGCGGGCGCGGTGCACGACCCCCATGCCGCCGCGCCCGAGCTCGTCCTCCCGCTCGAGGAGCTCGTCCGCGACGCCCGCGCGCTCGACGAACAGCGCCATCGCGGCCGGATCGATGGCGCGACGTGGCGGCTCGATGGTGCGGCGTGGGGTCGAGGTCAGGGTCGCGACGAGGTCGGGATGCGGCTCGAGTCCGCGCAGGGTCGTCTGCAGGCGAGCCGCGAGCTCGTCTACGGGGTCGGGGTCGTGCACGTCGGGGTCCTCTCGTCCGGGCGTGTCGGGATGATACGCCAGCCCGGCGCAGGCGAACAGCCTGGGCCTACGACGGCGCCGACGCGACGAGACCGGGCTGTTCGTGCGCGGCTTCCCCCGCCTGTGCGTGCGCTACCGCGTCGCTGCAGGCGGCGGGAGCATCGACCGGATCGAGGCCCCGACCGCCGAGGAGGTGCTGTGATGCGCGCGAGCCTGCTGTTGTGCCTGGCGGCCCTCTCCGCCGCCCAGGACATCCCCGGACCGGACTGCCTCGAGGGACGCCTGGGTCGCCGTCATCGCGGCCCTCGAGAAGAGCCTGGTCACCTGGACGGCGGAGCACATCCACCGCTGGCGCCGGCCTCCGGAGGTCAGCACCGAGCTGCTCCACCTCCGCGACGAGTACACCAGCCCCTGGGGGCCGCGCACCAGGACCGCGTGCGGGCGCTGGCCGAGCGCGCCTTCGCGCGCGACTGAGCCGCGCTCCGCGGCCCTCAGGGGCCGGGAGCTTTGGCCCCCGCCGCGGGGCGACGGTTCCCCCGCCAGATCAGGAACAGAGCCGTCATGAACATGATCAGGCTATAGATGGCCGGGGGAATCGCCATCTGCGGGTTCTCGAGCAGGGTCGTCGCGATCAGGATGCCGAGCGTGCCGTTCTGGATGCCGACCTCGATCGTCAGCGTGATCCGCTGCTGACGCGCGAGCCGGAACAGCCACGCCAGCCCGAAGCCCGCAGCCATCGTCAGCAGGTTCAGGGCCAGGGTGACCGGGCCCGCCTGGCGGAAGAAGGGGAGCAGGTTTTCGCGGTCGTTGAGGATCGCCGCGAGGATCAACAGGCCGAGGAAGACGCCCGAGAAGATGCGGATGCCGCGCTCCGCCCGCGCCGCGAAGCTGCTCCAGCGCGCCTTGATCGCCATGCCGAGGCCGACCGGCACCAGCGTGATCGCGAACACCTGCAGGATCGTCTTCGCGACCGGCAGGGCGGCGGTCTCGCCGGCGCCGAAGTGCTCGATCGCGAGGTTGACCACCAGGGGGGATGCTGACCACCGTGACCGCGCTCGAGAAGGCGGTCAGGGAGATGCTGAGCGCGACGTCGCCGCGCGCGAGGTTGGCGATCAGGTTCGAGGTCGCCCCGCCGGGGCAGGCGGCGACGATCATCACGCCGACCGCGAGGGCGGGCTCGAGCTGGAAGAGCGACAATAGCGCGAAGCCGACCAGCGGCAGCAGCAGGATCTGGCTGGCCAGCCCGACCAGGATCGCGCGCGGGGCGACGAAGACCCGCTTGAAGTCGCGCAAGGAGAGGCCGAAGCCCATGCCGAGCATGATGACCCCGAGGGCGATCGGGAGCAGGACCTTGGTGACGAACGTGCCTTCCATCGGCGCCTCCGCTGTTCCGCCTCGTCCCCGATCGTAGAGCTTGCGCGGTTTCGGGCCACGATTCTAACGCGCTTCGCGCTCCCGCTCCATCCCGTCCGCGAAACCCGCCGCCGGGGAGCCCTCCCGCGGGCCCGCCCGGGCCCTTGCCAGCGGCCGGTCCCGGCGCCTACAATCGCGGTCCCGCGCCACGGAGCGAGCGATGCAGCCCTACACCTTCGACGACTACCTGTCCCGCCTGTCCGACAACTGGTTCGAGGACGACCCGCTCCTGATCGCCTGCCTCGAGCGCTACGTCGGGCCGGCCTGGCGGACGCGGGCCGAGGCCTTCGGCTCCCTCGGCGCGCGCCTGCCCGGCGAGCTCGACCGCCTCGCCCGGCGCGCCGCGCGCCCGGAGAACCTGCCGCGGCTCGAGCCCTACGACGGCTACGGGCGCAGGGTCGACACGGTCGCGATCGCCCCCGAGACCGAGAAGCTGCTCGCCGCCTTCTACGAGGCGCGGCCGTACCGGGCCGAGGAGTGGGAGCTGTACACCCGCATGTTCCTGTTCGCGCAGCTCGGCGAGGCCGGCACCCTGTGCTCGGCGGTCTGTACCGACGGGATGGTCCGGGCCCTGCGCGCCCTCGCCCGCACGCCTCCTCTCCGGGCGATGCTCGACCAGCTGCTCGACGGCGGGCACGCCGCGCAGTTCGTCACCGAGATCCAGGGCGGCTGCGACGTCGCGCGCAACCGGGTCGAGGCGGTGCCAGAGAACGGGGCCTTCCGGCTGTACGGCCAGAAGTGGTTCTGCTCGAACATCATCGCGGACTGCTTCGCGGTGACCGCCCGCCCGCGGGGCTCCGAGCGCGTCGCCCTGTTCGCCGTGCCCGCCTGGCGCGACGGGAAGCGCAACGGCTACCGCATCGAGCGCCTGAAGGAGAAGCTCGGGACCGAGAACCTGCCGACCGCCGAGGTGATGTTCGACGGCGCCCTGGCCTTTCCCCTCGGCCCGCTCGACAGCGGCATCGCGACGCTCCTGCGCCACGTGATCTCGACCTCGCGCTTCGGCTGCGCCCTCGGCTCCGCGGGCTACCTGACCCGGGTCGCCCGCGAGCTCGAGCTGTACGCCGACTTCCGCGAGACCTTCGGCCGCAGCATCCGCAGCTACCCCGTCGTCGCCGCCGAGATCGCGGCGATCCGCGCCGAGGCGCGGCGCATGCTGGCCGGCTGCTGGCGGCTGTGGAACCTGTGGCGGAAGGTCTCGGGCGGAGAGGCGACGCGCGACGAGGGGCATCGTCTGCGCGTGATGATGATGTTGATGAAGATGCACGCGAGCCGCAGCGCGAGCCTGATGCTGCACCGGGCGCTGATGCTGTACGGGGCGAACGGCATCGACCGCGGCTTCAGCCCGGCGAGCACCTTCCTCCGCGACGCGGTGATCAACGAGATCTGGGAAGGACCCCACACGCTGATGCTCGCCAACGCCCTGCGCGACCTTGCCCGCGGCTCCGGCGCGCCCGATGCGAGCCCGGCGCGCTTCGTCGCCGCCTGCGTGCCCGCCGATGCCGCCGCGGCGCTGACCGAGGAGCTCGAGGCGATCCTGCCGAGCGAGGATCCCGCGCGCAGCCTGCGCTTCGCCGACTGGGCGCCGAAGCTGGTCTCCGGCTACCAGCAGCGCGCTCTCGCCGAGGTGGAGGCCGGGCGCGGCGCGAAGCTTGGCGGCGATTGACAGCCCTCCGCGGCGCCGGTAGGATGCGCGTTTGCCCAACGGGCAACAGTGTCGGAGGTGCCTGAGACCATCGCGGTCTCGTCCTCTCGCCTGTTGCCGGCGGGCTCTACCGCGTGGGTGGGACCGACGCCGAGGCCTCCCGCCCTCGGCGGCGCCACCTCCGGAGGCTCCCGTGACGAACACCCGCAGACACGCTCGACTGCGTTGTGGGATCAAGGGCGTCGTGACGCCCCTGCTGCTGCCGAGCGGCATCGACGAGACCGAGAGCAGCGCCCTGCACGAGTCCTACCACGTCGAGATCGAGAACATCTCCGCCCGCGGGGTGTTCCTCGCCCGCAAGCCCGCCCTGCCTGTCGGGACCTTCCTGCGCATCGACTTCGACCTCGACGAGCGCAGCTTCCACACCTTCGGCCGCGTGGTCCGGGTCTCCGACGGCGGCGAGCCCTCGGGCAACGGGGTGCGCCTCGTGTTCGTCGAAGAGGGCGACCGCACCACCCTGGTGAAGTACCTCGCCGGCCAGCTGGAGGAACGTTGACATGAAACGCACCGAAGCGCTCTTCTTCCTCGTCGCCCTCCTGGCGAGCCTCGCCCTCTTCGTCCCCCTCGAGCGCCCCGAGGCCACGGTGAAGGCGGACGTCGCGGTGATGTTCACGCCGGAGGACCGCGCGACCGAGGCGATCGCCTCGGTCATCGACGAGGCCCGCGCCGAGGTGCTCGTCGGCATGTTCACCTTCACCAACCGCGATCTGGCGCGGGCCCTGATCCGCGCCCACGAGCGCGGGGTGGTGGTCAAGGTGCTGATCGACGAGGGCCAGGCCGACATGCGCTACAGCAAGGCCGGAGACCTGCGCGAAGCGGGCGTGGCGATCGTCGAGGTCGAGCTCGGGCAGACCGGCGACAACCAGGACATCCGCTACCACAACAAGTTCGCGGTCATCGACCGGAAGCTCGTCGTCACCGGCAGCTTCAACTGGACCCAGCAGGCCGACCTCGAGAACTACGAGAACCTGCTCCTGCTGCGCTCCGAGAAGCTCGCCGAGACCTTCCAGGAGAAGTTCGACGAGCACTGGGAAGCCTTCACGCGCTGAGCTTACTCGGCCTCGGCGCACGTTCTGTCCCGCGAGGGTAGGTCCGTTCCCGAGGTGCGACGGGAGGGGGTGAACCCCTCCCCTGCATGTTCATCCTGCGACGGCTCGACATTCCTTTGCGCCGGGGTCTACCCGCCCGCCGATCCGGGGCAGAACGTACGCTGCGGTCAGTCGGTGCCCGAGATCCTGCGGCCTGCGGCTCAGCCCTCGCCGCCGTTCCCGCTTCCTTCATCCGCCTCCGCGGCTTTGCGCGCGACCGCCCGGATCGCGTCGAGGCGCATCGTCATCGTGCGCGGCTTCTCGGGCTCGGGCGCAGCCTCTTCCTCCGCCAGCAAGCTCTCGAGGTCGGGCACCTTGCGCTCCTCGGTGCGCGGGCGGGCGGTGAACACCAGCCCCCCGCGCCGCTCGACCTGCTCCGCCACCTCCGCGGCGTCGCCTCCGCTCGGCTCCGGGCCATCTTCGCGCGCCTTCGACGTCACCTTCGGGTGCGCCCCGCTCGTCACCTTCGGGTGCGCCCCGCTCGTCACCTTCGGGTGCGCCCCGCTCGTCACCTTCGGGTGCGCCCCGCTCCCCCGCGGGCCGCGGACGACCGGATGGCGCGTGCCGCTCGCGGACAGCCGCGGATGGGCGGCACCGCTGCCCGGCCGGCGCAGGCGCGGGTGGCTCCCCGAGCTCGACGGTCCCGGCTCGGCGCGGGTGTCGTCGGGCCCGCGGACGCCGTCGACGGTCAGGTAGCCGCGGGTGTGCAGCTCGACCAGCGCCTTGAGGGTCTCGAACTCGGCGAAGGGGATCAGCTTCCGGGCTTCCTTGAGCCGCAGCGGACGCGGGGGCAGCGCGTGGAAGACCTGCTGCAGCTTCGGCTCGAGAGACTCGAGCTGCAGGGCGAGCACCTGGCTGACGGCCTGGATCTCGGTGTCCTCGCTCGGCAGGACGCCGCGCAAGAGCGGCATCTCGTCGGCCATCAGGGCGACCTTGAACAGCGTCTTCTCGACATCGACAGGCGCGCAGCGGACGCCCTCGAAGCGGGTGCGGTCGGGGAAGAAGTTGTAGGAACCGACCGTCCACTCGAAGGCCCGGTACACCCGCTCGAGGATCAGCGCGCGCACGGCCTTGCCGAGCGAGAGCTGGTCGACGTGCCCCAGCTCGCGCAGGGCCTCGATCAGCGTGGTGCCGCGGAAGGAGCTGCGCCGCTTGACCTTGCGCAAGGTCTGTTCGTCGAGCTGCAGGCGCCGCAGGATCACCTCCATCAGCCCGTCACCCGGCGAGTTGTCGTGCTCCCAGGCCGCGACGATCTGGCCGTCCTCGAACATGATCGAGACGTCCTCGCGGCCGCTCTGCACCTCGAGCCGCCCCGAGATCTTCTGCGAGCCGAGCATCTGGAATACGGCCGTCAGCCCGAACTGCGCGAGCTGGCCGCTGAAGGTGGTCGCCGAGTGCGAGACGGTGCGACGGAGCAGGGGCTGGGAGTCCGGGTCGTCCTGCTTCTTGCGCTCGAGGCCGGGGATCTTCCCCGTCTTGACCGAGATCCGCGCGGTCACCGCCTTGCGCAGCTGCGCGACCACCTTG
>JAUIEM010000112.1 GCA_030428695.1 bacterium | reverse complement strand
CAGGCCTGGCGGGCGACGCGGCGGAAGAATCCGACGGTGTCACGCAGCATGGGAGAGTCCTCCGGCGATGGGGTGGAGATCGAGCAGCATCACCTGGGGGTCGGCCTCGTAGTACCGTCCCCAGGCCTGCTGCTGGCCGGCGGGCAGGGCTTCCTTGCGGGCGGGGCCGAGGGTCAGCGGGACCATCCCCGCCCGCCGCATCAGCCGGCGCACGAGGCGGGTCGCGGTGACCAGGGCGTAGCGGTAGCCGTCCTGCAGCGCCGCCGGCGCCGCCTGCAAGAGGGCGAGGGCGACCCGGGCGCTTGTCGCGGCCAGGCTGCCGATCTCGACGATCGCGCGGCGCAGCGGCTGGCAGCCCGTGCGGGCGGCGATGGTCGCCTCGAGCCCGGCGTCGAGGTAACGCTCGGCGAGCAGCGGCGCGGAGGCCGCGCAGGTCAGCCCGAGGCAGCCGCGCAGCCGCCCGCTCTGGTGCGCGACCAGCAGCCGTGGGGCGACGCTGTCCAGGGCGGCCTGATGGGTGCGGCGGTAGCGTTCCTGCGCGAAGCGCAGCGCTTCGTCGTACAGGGGCTGGCCGCGGTCGGTGACGGTGAATGTGAGCATCCGCGTTCCTCCTTCCTCAGGAGGGGGAAGCAAGCGGAGGGCCAATCCGGGAAGCCGCATGATCAGGGGCTTCGCGGAACTTCCGTGAAGAAAGTACAAGGCCGCGGGGGGAAGAAGTTACAAACCGTCAGGGGACGTCGAGCAACCAGTGCTTCCCCGTCGTCGTCCAGCCGAGGAAGGGCCGGCCGGCCCCCTGCGGGACCTCCCCGGCCACGGCCTGGTCGAGACCGACGAAGGCCGGCTCGAGGCGCGCGGCGAGGGCCGGTTCCCGCTCCTCGACCAGGCCGCGCGCGGTCTCGGCGAAGGCCTCCTGAAGCGGGTGCTCGAGCCACGACAGGAAGAACACCATCTGGCGCCAGGCGTAGGCGGCGTTCTTGATGCGGCGCAGCCGGGCGCGGCGCGGGCGGGGCGGAGCGAGCGTGGCGGCGATCCACTCCAGGCAGCGCCGGGCGAGGGCCGCGGGGTCGAGCGCCTCGCCGAGCGCGAGCGCCTCCCACAGCGCCGCGAGGTTGTGGGTGGTCAGGATCTGCGCCTGCTCGATCACCGCCCCGCCGACCTCGGGGCGGAAGCGCCCCCGCTTCGGCGGCGCCAGCCCGGCGCGCTGGTAGCACAGCGCGGTGAAGCCCTTCGAGGCCCGCGGGCCCCAGGGCAGGGGCGCGATGTCGTCGAGGCCGAGCAGCGCCTCGGCCGGGAGCTGGTAGTAGCGCGCGTACAGCCGCCCCTCGAGCACGGTCGCGCTGTGCTGGGCGGCGCGGAGGAACCGCCCGGCGAAGGCCCCCTGGAAGATGTCCGCGGCGAGCTCGGGCACCAGCGGGAGCTCGAGGCCGGCGGCCCGCGCGAGGGGGCGCAGCTCGGTGAGGAGCGGGTTGGGCAGCAGCGCCTGGGGCCAGCTGCGCAGGGCGAGCACGACGACCTGCACCAGCAGCGCCCGGGCGGCTTCCCGCGCGGCGGCGGTGCCCTCGTTCCCCCAGAAGGGCGCGACCCAGGGCAGCTCCCCGAGGCGCACCTGGCTCTGCAGCTGGAGCAGCAGCAGCGAGCGTCGCCGCCGGAAGGCCCCGTACAGCTGCCGCAGCAGCCCGCGCAGGCTCGGCTCCGTGCCGGTGACCAGGGCGCGGCCGGAGAGCTCGGGCAGCACCTGGGCAAAGAGCTCCGCGGACGACAGCACGCCCCACGCGATCAGCTCCTCGGGCGCCGCCTCGAGGCTGCGCAGGACGATGCGCTGCAGGCCCTCGGGAAGCCCTGCCCCCCAGGCGTGCTCCGGCGCGCCATCGGCCGCGCCCAGCGGCCCGCAGTGCGCCTCGGGCGTCGCCAGCCCGGCCTCGGGGTCGAGCCCGTCGAGGCGGGCGGCGAGCAGCAGCGCGGCCTCTCCCGACGGCAGGTGCCAGAGCTGGCGCGCCTGGTCCGCCCGGTAGGTCACGTGCCGCGTGGAGCCCGGCACGCCGCGCTTGCGGGCCGCGCAGGCGAGCACCATCCGCACGCGGCCGACCTCCCGCCCGGTCAGCTGCGCGGGATCGGCCAGGCAGCGCGCGAGCGCCGCCCGCAGGATGGCGAAGGAGCGGCGCGGATCGCGCTGCCGGCCGCAGCGCCGGTGCCGCTGGCAGGCCGCCTCGTAGTCGGCGAGCAGCGCCCGGCCGTGCTCCGCCCAGCCGGCGGGATAGCGCTGACAGGGCCAGCCGCCGCGGATCGCGCAGGAGCCGTCCGGGCGCCGCGCGTCCAGCTCTGGATGCGGCCCCTCGACGGTCTGCGCGAACAGCGCGAGGCAGCGGTCGTACAGCGGCGCCCACACCTCGATGGCCTCGCGCATCGCCGCGAAGCGCGTGTTCTGCCGCACGGCCCGGAGCTGTTCCCGCGTGGTCGCGACGTCCTGCAGTGCGACCGTGTCGCCGTCCGGCAGCGCGCTGTCGGCCGGCCGCGGATAGAAGCGCAGGCGGTCGAACCAGGGCTCGATCGCCGCCAGCAGCGCGTCCGCCTCGTCGTCCCGGCCGGCGCACAAGAGCCAGCACAGCGCCGCCAGCGCGCCTTCCTCCGGCACCCGCACGCGGTAGGCCCCGCTCGCCAGCCAGGTGCTCAGGCGCGCCTGGCCCTCCGGGCTCGCGAACCAGGTGTTGAGGGCCCGGCGCTCGCCGCCTGCGGGGCGTTCCCCCCGTTCCGCCAGCAGCGCGCGCTCGAAGGGTAGCAGCGGCCCGCCCGCGAGCAGCTCTCCGGTCGGGAAACCGCCCCGCTGCACCCGCGGCGTCGCCCACGCGGGCACGCCGTCGAGCGGCTGCCGGTCGCCGACCCGCAGGCGCCCCGAGACCATGCCGGTGAAGGTGCGCAGCCAGGCCTCGGCCCGGTCCCGCGCGCGCTCCCGGGTGGACGCGTCGGGGTGTTCCCGCGCGGTCTTCAGCGCCCGGGCGAGCTGGCCGAGGGCGAAGCCGGGGTTCGCGCTCGAGGTCTCGTCTCGCATCTTCCATCCCCCTGCATGAAGTATCGCCGCGAGAACCGGATGCCGGAGGTCTTTGCACGATCTTTCACCCGGCGGACTCACCGGGATTTCGTCGCCAGGGCCCGGAGGCCGCTTGAGATCGGGCGCTTCGAGTCTTCGAGCAGCGGAGCCGTTTTTCAGCCCTCGCACACCGTCCACAGGTGAGCAGGCACATCCGGGTCCGTACCAGGAATCCCGGTGAGGCAGACGGGCTCAGTCTTCCTTGGCGAGGACGACGAAGCCCGCGTTGTCCTCGGCCACCCGCCCCGCCTCCCGGAGCAGCTTCAGGCCCTCGCGCGCCCCCTCCTCGAGGCGGCTGCCGCGGGCCTTGTAGCCCATCAGGTGCAGGGCGCTGCTCAGCAGATCCTCCTCCGGCTGGCCGAAGGTCTGCTCGAGCACGAGCACGATCGCCTGGGCGTATTCCTCCGGCGGGATGGCGCGGGCGTCCTTGACCGGGCAGTTGCCGCCGCGGTAGCGCACCCGCGTCTCGCTGTGGGACGGGTGCCAGAGGAACTTGCCACGCCGGCGCAGCTCGTCCTTCTCGAGCAGCAGCGCGAGCGCCTTCTTGAAGCAGCGCTTGGGCTTCGCGGTCGCTCTGGACTGGAACCAGCTCGCCAGGGTCTTGATCGCCTCGAGCTCGAGCATCGGCCCCTCGGTGTAGACGAGGTTGTGGATCAGCTGGGCGAGCTTCTCGGGCTCCATCGCGTACAGCGCGTCCTTGTCCCCGAGCATCAACATCGGATGGGGGACGTACTCGCTCAGACCGTCGGCGAGCGCCTGGGTGCGCACCTCGCGCCGGGGCTCCGCGGCTTCGTCCGAGGCCGCCGTCGGCTGCGGCGACGGCTTCTTCGCGGGCTGCGGCGCGGGCTCCGCCGGGGCATCTCCCTCGGGCTCGGCGTCGCCCGCGGGCTTCTCCGGCCCGGCGTCTGGTTCCGGCTCCTCCGGCGTCGCCTCCGGCGCGGGCTCCGGGGCGAGCTCGATGTCGAGGGAGAGCAGGTTCTCCGCCGGGGCGGGCTCGACCAGCTTGCCCTTCAGCTCGGCGTTGATCTGCGCCAGGAGCGCGTCGCGCGCCTTCTTCGGCTGCTGGTACCAGTCCCAGCTCCACACCCGCGCCAGCGCCCAGCCGAGGCCGCCGAGCACCTCGCTGCGCAGCCGCTCGCGGTCGCGGGCCGTCGGCGAGGAGCGGTAGGTCGCGCCGTCGCCCTCGATCCCGAGCAGGTAGCGCCCCGGCCGCCGGGGGTCGACGACGGCGAGGTCGACCGCGAAGCCCTCGTTGCCGACGCCGGTGTGCACCTCCCAGCCCATCTCCCGCAGGCTCCGCTGCACCTCGGCCTCGAAGCCGGAGCCCGGCGCCCGCCGCGCGCGCTCGAGCTCGAGCGCCGCCCCCTGCTCGGCGTAGTGCAGGTAGTCGCGCAGGGCGACGACGCCGCGGGCCTTGGTGCGCTTGAGGTCGATGTCCGCGGCGAGGATCGAGCTGAACACGTAGCAGCGCCGCCGGGCGCGCGTGACGAGCACGTTGAGCCGGCGCCAGCCGCCGTCCTGGTTCAGGGGCCCGAAGTTGGTGCCGACGCGGCCCGTGGCGTCGCGGCCGTAGCCGACGCTGAGGTACATCACGTCGCGCTCGTCGCCCTGCACGTTCTCGAGGTTCTTGACGAAGAAGGGCTCTTCGGGATGCAGCTGGAAGAAACGCTCGATGGCGGGATGGTCGGTGCGCCGGCGCAGGCCTTCGATCTCGTCCTCGATGGCCGACTGCTGGGCCATGCTGAAGGCGGCGACCCCGAGGGTCAGCTCGGGACGGGAGAGCGCGTGATGCAGCACGGCGCGGGCGACCGCCTCGGCCTCGCCCCGGTTCGTCCGCGTCCTGCCCCGGTCGTACACCGCGTCGGGCAGGTGCAGCAGCGAGACGCCGAGCTCGTCGCGGCCGATGTGCGGGCTCGGGAAGATGCGCAGGCCCTCGTCGTAGAAGCTCTTGTTCGAGAACTCGATCAGCGAGGCGTGGCGCGACCGGTAGTGCCAGCGCAACAGGCAGGTGTGCGGCAGGTGCACCAGGCCCAGGCCGAGGATGCTCTCGAGGTCGCCGGCCTTGAACCAGTCGTCCCCGTCGTCCTCGAGGGTGGTCTCGCGGTCGAGCTTCGTGAAGAAGCTGGTCGGGGGCAGCTGCTTCTCGTCCCCGACGAGCATCAGCTGGCGCCCGCGGGCGATCGCCCCGAAAGCGTCGGCCGGCTCGACCTGGCTGGCCTCGTCGAAGATCACGACGTCGAAGCCCACCCCGCCCGGCTCGAGGAACTGGGCGACGGAGATCGGGCTCATCATGAAGCAGGGCTTGATCTTCTGCACGACGTCCCCGGCGACGGCGAACAGCTTGCGCAGCGGCATGAAGCGCGTCTTCTTCCGCATCTCCGCCTTGAGCAGCCCGAGCTTCGAGCTGCGCGGAGCGTCGGCGCCGAGCCCGGGCCGCAGCTCGAGCAGGCGCCGGCGCAGACGCTCGCGGCCGATCTCGATCCAGCGCCGGTCGAGGGCCCCGAAGCGCTCGATCAGCCGGTTCTGGTCTTCGCCGCGGAAGCCCCGGAGCGCTTCCTGCGCCGCGACCTGGCGGTCGAGCCAGAGCCGGTAGAAGTGCCGCGAGAACACCCGCGGCAGGTGGCCGCGCGCCGACTCCCCGGCCTTGCCGAGGACCCAGTCGAGGAAGGGCTCGAGCTCGAGCTCGCGCACCCGGGCGAGGGTCTCGTTGTACGCCGCCCGGTCGTGGGCGGCCTCGATGCTGCGGAACAGGGGCTGCAGGCGCCCGTGCAGCATCTCGAGGTCGGCGTCGGCGAGCTCGGCGCCCAGCCAGGTCTGCGCGTCGCTCTCGAGGGCCGCGAGCCAGGCCTCGAACGCCCGCTCGAAGGCAGCCACCGCGCCCTGGGCGGCGCTGACGGCCCGCTCGAGCTCGCCCTTCTCGCCGCGCACGACCCTCTCCGCCCGCGCGGCGTCGACGTTCGCGGCGACGATCGCCGCGCGCGCGGCGACGAGCTTGTCGCAGTGGGAGCGGTACTCGTCCCAGTTCCCGTCGAGCCCGCGCCAGGCGCCGCCGAGCCGCTCGGCGAAGCTGCCGGCGCGCTCGAGCTCCAAGCGCAGGTCGCCGCTCTCGACCAGGGCCTCGAGGGCCGCGATCTGGCCGGCGAGGTCGAGGGCCTTCGCGCCGTCGGCGGCCGCCTCGCGCAGGCGCCGGTTGTCGCGGTACCAGGACGGGCGGAAGAAGCGCCAGAACGAGCGTCCGTGGGCCTTGCGCCGCGCGAGCACCTGGTCCCAGTCCTCCTCCTCCTCCGCCTCCGGCACGAGGTACGGCCGCCAGGTGGGACCGAGCTGCTTGCGCCGCTCCCCCTTGTCCAGCCAGGCGACCAGGGCCGGGTCGAGATCCTGCCAGGTCGCATCGTCCAGGCGCGTCGGTCCCGGGTCGGGGGTCTTCAGCAGCGTGCGCCCGGCGGCGTGCAGACCCCGTGCGCTGCCGAGCCGCCCGGGCGCCGGCGCGCCGAGGGTCTCGGCCAGCGCCGCCCCCCGGCTCTGCAGGGCGCGCAGGGTCGCGCTGAGCTCGTCGAGGGCCTGCTGGGTCTGCTGGCGCACGACCAGCCCGAAGCTCGTCCAGCCCGCCCCACGCCAGGGCCCGGCGGAGGGGTCGCCGAGCCGCTCGAGCCGCCGGTCCAGCGTCCCGACCAGCTCGCCGGCCCGGCGCAGCTGCTCCTCGTCCCAGGTGTCGAGCCCCGGCATCGCGCAGACCGGCTCGTGCTCATCGGCGAGCACCAGACAGCGGCAGACCACGTCGAAGATCGACAGGCCGAGGGGCTCGACCGGCTCGTGCAGGGCGCTGCGGACGGCGTTGAGCTCCTGCCGCACGCGGGCGAGCTCGGCGGCGTCGGCGGCGGCCGCGGGCTCGTCGCCCAGGGGCACCTCGAGGGCCGCCTGCAGGTCCTTGAGCACCGACTTCTTGCTCGCCTTGCGGCTGTGCAGCTCGAGCACGAAGTCGCCGAGGCCGACATCGCTGAGCCGCCGCCGCACGACCTCGAGGGCGGCGGCCTTCTCGGCGACGAACAGCACCGTCTTGCCGGCGGCGAGGCACTCGCACAGGGCGTTGGCGATGGTCTGCGACTTCCCGGTCCCGGGCGGCCCCTGAATCACGACGTTCGCGCCCTCCTTCACCGCCCGGATCGCCGCCTGCTGGCTCGCGTCGGCGTCGAGGATCTGGAAGCTCTCGCTGACGTCGAGGGCATCGAGCTCGGCGGGGTCGGGGAACTCGACGCGCTTCTCGAGGCTCGCCCCGGGCAGGCCGGCGAGGACGGCGACCAGCGGGTGGCTGTCGAGCCGGCTGTTCTCCGGCCAGCTCTCCGGATCGAGGTCGCGGTACATCAGCAGCTTGGCGAAGCTGAACAGGCCGAGGTGCAGCTCTGGAGCGAAGCTCCAGCCCGGCAGCTCGGCGATCGTCTCCCCGACCGTCGCGAAGTAGGCCTCGAGGGCCTCGGGCTCGTCTCCGGCCAGCTCGGGCAGCGCGAAGCGGAACTCCCGGGCGCACAGCTCGACCAGGCACGGGTTGGTCAGGATCTCGTCCTCGAAGGGGCCGAGCCGGTGCCGCCGGTGCACACTCGGCCGGCGCAGCTCGACCGGCACGAACACCAGAGGCGCCCGCGAGGTGCTTCCCTTCTTCACCCCGTCCGGCCAGGAGACCATGCCGAAGGTCAAGTACAGGATGTTGTAGCCCTGCTCGAGCAACGCGCTCTTCGCCCGGCGCGCGATGTGCAGCAGCCGCGACTGCAACAGCCCGCCCTCGAAGGCGGTCTGCAGGCGCCGATCGCGCCCCCCGCCCTCGAGCTCGGGCAGCCGGAAGCGCCCGGTCTGGCCGCTCGCCCGCTCGCTGCCGAACAGCCGCTCGGCGACCTCGGGCGGCGCCTCCTCGCGGGCGAGGAAGTCGAGCTTGCGGCCGGCGAGCAGCTGCCCGAAGACCTCCGCGGCGCTCTCGCCGACCAGCTCGAGGGTCTGCTTGCTGCCGCGCTTGTGGTTGAGCAGGCGGTTGCGGCGCGACAGGTCGAGCAGCAGGCGGCGCATCTCGTCGAGCTTGACGACTCGGGCAGCGGGGGTCTCAGGCATCACGTCAGTCTCTCCGGAGGGCGCGGGCGGTTCCGTATCTTCGCACGAGGCACCGACAACGAGGGCGTGCCCGCACAGGTCGCAGGGGAATTCCTCGCCGTCACAGCCGGCCCCGACCCGGTACAGGGTCCCACACTGGCGGCACTGCACCCGCGCGGACGGGGTGCTGCGCGCTTCGATGGCGGGGGGCTCGGCGTCGAAGGAGGTCGAGCACACCCCGCAGGTGCTGTCCCCGAGGCCCGACACATAGCGCGCCCCGCAGTGCGCACAGGTCCGGGCGGCGACCCCGGGAGCGAGCGCGCGCAGCCGCGCCGAGGGGCTCTCCGGAACAGGCGGCGGCGGCTCGGCGCTGAAGCTGACCTCGCACAGGTCGCAGCGCAGCTCTTCCTCGCCGTCGGCGAAGACCTTGTAGGCCAGCCCGCACACGGGGCACAGCCGCGTGCGGACGCTCCCGGCGACAGGGACGCCGCTCCGGCGGACAGGGAAGCTCTTCTCGCAGACCTCGCAGTGCAGGTTCCGGACCAGCAGCTTCCTGTCGACCTTGTACCGCGTCCCGCAGCCCGGGCACGGGATGGTGCGGCTCGCGGCGACCGAGAAGGTCGCGAAGTGCCCGCTGGTGCGGTGCGGCGGGAGAAAAGAGCAGCCGCACAGGTCACAGGTCACCTTGCTGCGGGACTGCTCGTCGCCGACCTTCATCGTCAACGCGCAGCGGGGGCAGGTGACCGCGATCATCGTCCGGAGCCCCCAGGGAACGTCTCCCCATCAGTATCGGTGCCGCGCGTCCGCGGCGCACGCTTCGCGTCCGCGCTCGCCGTCAAGAGGCGGAGAAACGCTCGGCGCCGGGGCTGCCCGGCTCGCTGCGGATCCGTTTCGCGAGGGCGAGCCGCCGCAGCTGACGCCAGGCCAGCACCGGATCGCAGCCCGCGCGGGCGGCGAGCTCTTCGGCCCCGCGCGGCGTCGCGTCGAGGGCATCGAGCAGCGCCTGCTGCGCGGCGAGCGCGCCCTCGGCCGCGAGCTTCCCGGCCTGCACTCCCGGCTGGTGGTAGGCGTTGATGTCGAGCAGCTCGGCGTACAGGCTGACCGCCCGCTCGAACAGCGCGACCAGCGCTCCGAAGCTGCGCGCGTCCAGGCGCTCGAGGCAGAGCTGCAGCGAGGCCTTGCCGTCCTCGTGCAGGGCCTGCTGGGTGCCGAGCAGGAAGCCGAACAGCCAGTCGCCCGCCGTCGCCCCGCCGGCGAGCGCGGGGTCGGGGGCCGAGGGGCGGGCGATCGAGAGGAAGTGGGCGAGGAAGTCGTCGGGCCCGTCGCGGAGCTGCTGGACGAAGGCGTGCTGGTCGGTGGTCCCCTTGTTGCCGAACACGCTCAGGCCCGCGCGGATCTCGTTCCCGGAGCGGTCGTGGCGTTTGCCGATCGACTCCATGATCAGCTGCTGCAGGTAGCGCCCGAGGCTGACCAGGCGGTCGGCGTAGGGCAGCATCACCAGCGCGCGGGGCCGCCCGCGCTGGGCCTGCCGCCAGGCACAGGCGAGCCAGGCGGCGGGGTTCTTCTCCGGCGCGGCCCGTCCGGCCCGGTCCATCGCCGCGGCGCCGGCGAGGAGCTCCTCGCAGGAGATGCCGAGCAGCTCGGCGGGGAACAGGCCGACCGACGATGTCAGGCTGGTGCGCCCGCCGACCCAGGTCCAGACCGGCAGCGAGCCGGCCCAGCCTTCCTCCTGCGCTCGCTTGTCGAGCTTCGAGCCCGGCGTGGTCAGCGCGACGCAGCGCGGCGCCAGCGGCACCTTCGCCGCGGCGAAGCGCCCGGCGAGCAGCTCGAGGTTGGCCATCGTCTCGCGGGTCGAGCCGGACTTGCTGACGACCAGCACCAGACAGCGCGCGAGCTCGACACCGACGAGCTGATCGGCCAGGCCGACCGGGTCGATGTTGTCGAGCACCCGATAGCTGCGCGCGCTGAGCCCGCCGAAGGGCGCGACGGGCGCGAGAGCCTCGGCGAGCAGCTGCGGACCGAGCGCGGAGCCGCCGATGCCGAGATGCAGCACCGTCGTCACCGAGAGCTCGGACTTCAACCGCTGGGCGAGCTCGCTGCAGGCCACCCACGAGGCGCGGATCTCGGCGCCCAGACCGGTCGGAGCGCGCGCGGGATCGCGCAGCCAGTAGTGGCCGACGCGGCGCCCGGGCTGCCCGTCGCTGCCGGTCTCGTCGGGGTTCGCCCGCGCCCCGCCCTCGAGGGCCGCGAGGGCTTCGAGCGCCGGCCCGCAGCCGTCGAGCCCGGCCGGGGGACCGTGTTCGGTGAAGTCGAGGCTGATGCCGGTATCGGGGACCTGGAGGATGTGGATCGGTGCCACGCAAGCTCTCCCTCAACGCTGCGACACGGCGCATCCGTCCGGTCGTCCGGGTGGGCCCATGAAAGGCGAGGCTCACCTCTGGCGTCAAGGGAATTCCCGGTCTCTACCCGACGGACACGGGCTCCTCGGCGACCGCCTGCAGGAGCTCGGTCTTGTGCTCCTGCACGAGCTTCTGGACCGCGTCGGACAAGCGGCGCGCGAAGGGCTCGAGCTCTGCCGACGGAGAGGAGTCCGCCTCCGGGCGGAGGAGCAGCTCGGGATCTTCGGCGAACCGCTCCAGCCCGTACTCCAGGGCCGCGCGTACGATGTGACTACGGGTCAAACGCACGCTCTTCGCCAGTTGATCGAGCCGAACGATCAGATCGTCCCGCAACCGTACAGACAGACTAGCCATTCTGTCGCCTCTTCCTTACAAGAGTGAAGTGTCAATGAGATCCAGACGCAGACCTCGGTACACGGGGCGGTGGAGCAAGAGACATGCCAAATGCCCGCCGGCCGGAAGATGCGGACGGCGGGGCCGCGCGAGGCTCTTTCCCTGTCTCATTTTGATAGGGGACCGCCGCCCCGTCTCACGCTGGAACACGCTGCACGACCGCGCATCCAGATCAGGGGGAGATCATGCCCGAGCGGACCTACGCCGTACGCTACATCGGAGAGGGCGTGCGCAACGTCCCGGACATCGGGGTGTTCCAGCAGGGCACCATCGTCTACCTGCCCGAGGCGCGGGTGCGCTCGCTGATCCGCGATCCCGATTTCAGCCTGGTCGGCTGGAGCCACGTCCCGACCGCCCGCTTCCAGGCCCACGAAGAGCTCCCGCCGGAGCCCGAGGAGGAGGTCGAGAAGCCCGACTGGGAGAAGGCCCTCGAAGACAGCGACATCCTCGACGAGGAAGAGGAACCCGAAGCGCAGGCCTGACCCCTCAGGGCCGTATCACATCGGCGAAGCTGAACTCGATCGACAGCTTCCGCGCCCGCCGCCGGGGAAACGCCCGGCGCAGGCCCTCGCGCGCCGCCGCCCGCACCGGACCGTCGACCTCCGGCGCGGCGAGCGCTTCCCGGTAGGCCGCGCAGGCCTCCTGCCGGCGGCCGGCGAGGTCGAGCACCCAGCCGAGCCAGAGGCGGAAGCCGGCGACCCGCGCCGCGTCCGGATGGCCGAGGCCGAGCGCGGCGCGCAGCGCCTCCTCCGCCGCGAGCAGGTCGCCCTCGACCAGGGCGAGCAGGCCGCCGACCGCGTGGTAGCAGGCCTCCCTCGGCGCCAGGCGCAGGGCCTCCGCCAGCGCTCGGCGGGCGGCGGCGGGATCCTCCCGCTCGAAGAAGGCGAGGTAGGCGCGCTTGTAGGCCGCGAAGGCCTCGTCCCCCGGACCGGGGGTAACCGGGCGCAGCTCCCCGAGCTCCGGCGCGGGACCGGCCTTCGCCAGGGAGAACGGCCGGTAGGGCTGGCGCGACACCGGCGCCTCCCCGCTCGCTACCCACAGGCTGCCGTCCTCCGGGCGGAAGACCACCGAGCCGACGGTCAGCAGCATCGCGATCGCCTCGCGCAGCCGGCAGCCGTCCTCCTCGCCGGTCGCGCCCATGATCCCGGCGAGGGACTCCGCTCCGTGGCTTCCCCAGCCCGCCCGCAGCTGCTCCTCCAGCCGCCGCCAGCGGCCCTGGTTGTGGCGCCAGTACGATGGGTAGAGGTCCTTCTCGGTCGCGGCGAGCGGGGGGTCGATGTAGATGTTGGTGTAGCGGAAGGTGTCCGGCGCCCCCTCGACCGCGTCCGGCCGCTCGCTCCCGTAGCGCAGGGCGACGCCGCGGTCGGGGTTCTCCTCGTAGCACAGCACCTCGCGGCGCCGGGCGTCGCCGACCACGTAGCTGAAGCAGCCGATCGGCGTGTGCTCCTCGAGGATGGCCTCGGCCTCGTCGAGGTCGCGGGCCTCCCGCATCACCCGCGCCCCGACCGCCCCGGCGGGGGTGCCGCCGAGGCGCGTGCCGTCGCTGAACATGTGCTGGTGCATCGTCAGTGTCAGGCCCGCGCTGTTCATCGCGGTCACGCCGCCGAGGAAGACGCCGGCCGCGGCGACAGACACGTAGGGCTGGCCATCGTCCGGCTCGTAGAAGATCACCGCGGTCTCGCGGTCCCAGCAGCCGACCCCGTGGTAGTCGAAGTTGCGCGCGTGCAGCAGCTTGCCGTCGGCCGTGGCCCGGCCCCAGGCCAGGGCGCTCGAGCAGCCGAGGCCGAGCGCCAGGCGGTGGGCCGTCGCGCGCGGCAGCCGGCGCTGCAGGCGAGCGGCCAGCCACAGGAGCACGTCGGGCATCGTGCAGGCGTCGAGCACCTGGGCGAGCGGGATGCCGGCGCCGGCGGCCAGGCCCTCGGCGGCGGCCCGCACCTCCGGGGGCAGGCAGTCGCGCACCCGCCGGCCGACCAGCAAGCGCAGCAGGCTCCAGGCGATCGGGGTCAGCCAGCCGAGGCCCGAGCGCCGCAGGGTGCGGCGGACGTAGTGGCGGTAGTGGTGCAGGGGCCCGCGCGCGATCGCCTCGCGCAGGAGGCTGCCGTGCTGGTGGGCCATCTCCCGGGGGCTGCCCGACAGGCGCAGGACGTGCATCGTCCCGTCGTGGGTGTAGCGGTCGGTGGCGAGGGCGGGGCTCATCGGGAATCCTCCTCGGGGGACATCGCGTGGACGGCGGCGAGGATGTCGGCCGTCGCCAGCCGGTGGTGCTCGGACATCAGGCGCCGGGCGGTGTCGGCGTCGCGGGCGCGGATCGCCTCGACCAGCAGGCGCAGGCCGACCTGGCGCTCCGGGCGGGGCAGCCGGGACAAGAGGAGCAGGTCTTCGATCGGGCGGAAGATCAGCCGCGACCAGCTCAGCAGCATCGCGAAGATGCGGTTGCCGCTGGCGCGGGCGACGACGTCGGCCATCGCGTCGATGGTCTCGGAGAAGGCGCGCGGCGAGAAGCCGGCCGCCTCGACCCGGGCGGCCAGCGCCTCGAGCTCGGCGAGCTGGGCCTCGGTGCGGCGCTCGGCTGCGTAGCCGCACATCGCGACGTCGAACAGCGTGCGGATCTCGAGCAGCTCGGCGAGGGTGTCGCGGTCGAGGGCCTGGGGCCGCGGCATCAGCATCACCTGCAGCACCTGGGGGCTCAGCGAGGCGATCGGGTCGAGCACCTCGGTGCCCTTGCGGCGGATCGGGCGCACGAGCCGGTGGACCTCGAGCCGCTTGATCGCCTCGCGGACCACGCTGCGGTTGACGCCGAACTCCTCGGCGAGGGCCGCCTCGGTCGGGAGGAAGCTGCCGACCGCCAGCTCTCCGCGGACGATGCGGGCGAGCAGGGTGGAGACGACGGTGTCGGACTTGCGTGCGCTCATGCATCCAGAATAAGTCCGACTTATTGATTGTCATCTTGTTTTCAGGAATTTCCTCCGCCCTCACACACGCTGGCGCACCTCCCCGCCCTCTTGTACAGTCGGCCCCTCGAAGGGAGGGGCCGACGATGGAGTGGGTGGTGCTCGGCGTGATGATCCTGCTCGGCAGCGTGCCGCTGCTCTGGAAGCTGCGGGGACGGCCGAAGGACGAGTCCCGGGCGCTGCTCGACCCGGAGCTGGTCGCCGTGCTCCGCGCCTCCCGCACCGACCACGCCGCGCTCTCCGGGTTCTTCGCGCACGTCGCCGCCGATCCCGCCGCGCGCGCCTTCGCGGTCCACGTCCTCGGCCGCACCGTCCGCGCCGGCGTGCTCGAGACCTGGCGCCTCGCCGAGCCCGACAGCCCCTGGGCCTGCATGGTGTCCGGCGTCGCGCTGATCGAGCGGGCCTGGAAGATCCGCGGCTACGGCAAGGGCAGCGAGGTCTCCTCGGAGGCGGCCGCCGACTTCGTGATGGTCCTGCACGAGGCCGGCGCGGTGCTCGAGCGGGCGGCCGAGCTCGCCCCGGACAGCGCGATCCCCTGGGCCTGGCTGATCACCGTCGCCAAGGGCCTCGGCGAGCCCGAGACCGGCGCCCTGCACTTCGCCGAGGCGCGGCGGCGGGATCCACAGAGCTGGTTCGCCCACGCCGCGATGCTCTCACTGCGCTGCGAGAAGTGGAGCGGCAGCCACGACGCGATGTTCGAGCTGGCCCACGAAGCCGCACGCTCCGCCGGCCCCCACAGCGACCTGCAGATGCTGATCGCCGTCGCCCACACCGAGCGCGCGCTGTTCCCGCGCTGGATCGAGCAGGACCCCGAGGGCACCCGCGCCTACCTCGCCCGCGAGGACGCCCGGGAGGAAGTCCTCCACGCCTACGAGCGCTCCCTCGGCGCTCCGGACCACGTGGCGTGCGCGACCACCCCCTACGCGCGCCACGCCGCCGCCCTGTGGTTCTTCCTGGTCGAGGACCGGGAGCCCCTGCGCCGCGAGCTGTTGGCCCTCGGCCCGCGCATCGACCCGGACTCGCTGTTCGCCCGCCTGACCGGCGGAGGCCGCCTCGCGCGCCGGCTGGCGGGTCTCTGAGCGGGCGCGGGCCTCCCCGCACCTGGCCGCCTTGTTCTACCCGGTCGAGATCATCGATCGTGATGCACAAGCCCTGAGCGCCCTACCCCCACCGGTAGCGCGAGCTGCGCGGCCGGATGCGCCAGCGGTGCAGGGCGTCGATCGCCTCCACCCCCGCCCGCGCACGCTCGAGCACCGTGACCGGCGGGTTGAGGTCGAGGGCGGTCAGGAAGTGCTGGTAGGCCTCGACCGGCCGCCGCAGGTCCTCGAGCCAGATCCAGCCGGCCTCGGCGTGGGCGGCGGCCCGCGCTTCCTTGTCGCGGGTCCCGCGCAGCACCATGCCGACGACGTGCAGCGCGAGCCGCGTCCGGCCCTCCGCGCGCAGCTGGCGCACCGTCTCCAGGGCGCGCGCCGCCTCGGGGTCGGCGCCGCTTCCTCCTCCGACCGGCCGCCGCTGCCACAGCCCGACCGCCCAGGCGCCGAGCAGGCCGGCCGCGAAGCCGCCGAGATGGGCGCCGTAGGCGACGCCGGAGCCGGCGCTGACGAGCAGCGGGAGGATGTTGTCGAACACGACGTAGATGCCGAGCACCAGCCGCGCCGGCAGCACGAACACGTCGACCCAGAAGGGGAACAGCAGGAGCAGCCGCACGGTGTTGCGCGGGAACCACAGGAAGTACAGCCCGAGCACCCCCGAGATCGCCCCGGAGGCCCCGATGGTCGGGATCGGCGAGCCGCTCGCGAGCAGCGCGTGGGCGAGGCTGGCGAGGACCCCGCAGGCCAGGTACGCGGCGACGAAGCCCGGCGGCCCGAGGCGCGCCTCGACGTTCGCCCCGTAGGTCCACAGGAAGATCATGTTGCCGAGCAGGTGCAACAGCCCGCCGTGCAGGAACAGGCTGGTCCACAGCGCGAGGAAGTCGGGCGCCGCCGGCCGGTAGCCGTAGCGGAAGACGACGAGGTCGTAGCGGGACATCGCCCGCAGCCGCTGCTCGAGCTCCGGCAGCCCCGCCTCGGGAGCGAGCGCCTCGAGGTACTCGCGCACCGCCGGATCCCGCGGATCGACGGCCGCGCCCGCCAAGGGCACCGTCACGAACAGGTACACGGCGAGGTTGAGCGCGATCAGCGCGTAGGTCGTCCAGGGCTGCGTGCGCGTGCGCGGAGCGTCGCCGATCGGAAGGAGCACGGGATCTCCCCAGGCTGGACCTGCCCCAGGGTAGCACGCCGCCGTGCGCGCAGCTCAGAACGCCCGCGACATCCGCAGGCCGCGGGCCGGCCGGGCGCTCAGCACCGAGCAGGCGCGGCCGGAGGCGGAGACGGCCTCGACCAGCCCGGTGTCGCGCTCGCCGGCCTGGACGACCAGACGCACGGCGGTGTCGTCGAAGCTCGTCAACATCGCCAGGTCGTTCAGGCTGTCCCCCGCGACCAGCAACGGCGCCCGCGGCAGCACCTGGCGGATCGCGGCGACCTTGCCCTCGAAGCAGGGCACCGGCCAGCCCGGGGCCGGATGCCGCACGAGCCGCCCCTGGACGTTGTGCAGGCGCTGGCCGAAGACGCGGGCCGGGTCGATGTCGTAGCCCGGGCCGTCGGGTCCGGCGATCGCGCGCACGAGGTGCTCCTCGGAGGCGCTGACGACGAACACCGCGACGCCGCGCCGCCGCAGCTGGTGGATCAGCCGCCGCACCACCGGGACGATGCGCAGCCCCTGGGCGATCGTCACTCGCAGCCCGGCGCAGCGGTAGCCCTCGGGCATCGTCAGCCGCAGGCGCCGCAGCGGCACCCGCTGCTCCCGCGCGAAGACCTCGAGCGCCAGCCCGTGCAGCTCGGTCGGCCGGTAGCCCCCGAGCAGGCCCGCGAGCCAGGGGAAGGCCCGCCGCTCGCCGAAGCCCGGGGTCGCGCACAGCGCGCGGTACAGGCCGGTCATCCCGACCCGGAAGGCGCGCCCGGCGTCCGCGTCACAGCCCCTACCCAGCGCGCGGTAGGCGCGACCGATGTCCGCCCGCAGGTCGGCGAGCGCGAGCGCGCGCCCATCGAGGACCAGGCTCGCGGGGAAGCGCGGCAGATGGCGCAGCAGCGCGTCCGGGCTCAGCCGCAGGGCCGGGGTCAGGAGGTGCTGCAGGACCGTCTCGCCGAGGTCGCCGTACAGGGCGGTGTGGTCCCAGTCGAACACGGCGCAGGCGCCGGGGGAGCGGAGCCGGTCGATGCGGGCGAGGACGGCGTCGAGGCTGGTGATGGTCACCGCGCCCGGGCGGCCGCCCGGGGAGCGGTCGGGGGGATCAGACATCGCGCGACTCCGGAGGAGGTCTCTACGTGGATGATTACGCAGCTCGAGTGAACGGCAGGCGCGGTGTTTTGTGAATTCCGCTGACCGGCTCTCGGGGAGCTGAGCGTGCGCGCTGCAGGGGCTTGCGGCATGCCGCGGGAGCCGGGGACGGGGGAAGGATGTGGAAATGGGGAAAACCGACGGGTCCCGACCGGCGGGTATCATCGAGGAACGAGCGAAACTGAGCGGAGAGTGTCGTGGACAAAATCAAAGAGCTGGTCAACCGGGCCGAAAGGATCATCAACCATCACATACTGCAGTCCCGTGACGTCCGATTCCAGTCGGGGCTGGGTTTCGAGACCGCCCAGAGAATGCGCGCAGGCATAGAGAAGTGGAAGTTCGACGTCTTCAGCTTCCTCAACGGGAAGGTGCGTGAGCTCGATGCGATCGACCACGAGGTGAGAAGCTCCCTGGGCCGGGAGGGCACACAGTGGTCGGTGCCGATCCTCAGCTCGAACCTGCGCAACGAACCGGATGTTCGACACGTGCACACGGGCCCGATGGGTTCCATGGAGCGTGCAGACGAGATCAAAGCGACGCGTACGGCCAACCCGGCCGATGTCGATGCCCAGGCACGCGATGCGGTCGCTCAGGTCAGACTTCGCCTCGCCACGGGGGTCCACGGAAGGGCCATCGTGCACGTCGAGAACCGAGAGAACTACTGGCCGTACACCGCTCTACAGTTCCAAGCTCTCCTTCACCAGACTGGCGGCGTGGTCGATGGTGCGGAGGTCGAGCGGAAGGCCTACGCCCGCAACCTCGGAGACCTTGCCCTGCCGGGCGGGGGGACCTTAGCGGTGATCATCCACTCTCCGGGCTTCGGTACCATCCGCGTCACCGCGACGAAGGCCCTGGCTCCCAGCGGTCGATACGACTTCCGCGGTTGACAGGCAGCGCGACCAGCTCGAGGTTGGTCGGGCAGCAGATTGGCACGGCGAGCAGCGCGCTGGCGAACAGGTTGCGCGCGACCATCCCCGCTCAGGGCGAGGACCTCCACTGCAGGTACCCGTAGCCGGTCCCCCCTTTGACCCAGTCGTCGGCCTCCGAGCGCAGCGGGAGCTTCTCGGCGACGTTGGTCAGGTCGAACCAGGCGTTGGTCGTGATCCCGCCAGCGGGCAGCTCCCCGAGGATCGACAGCGTCCACGTCGCGACGCGCTCGGTCTTCTCGCCGCAGAAGATGTTCGCCTGGTGCCCGACGAACAGGTAGCGGTGCGTGGCCGGGTAGCCGTCGGCGACGTCATCGGTGCTGGCGAGCTTGAGGTAGACGCGGGCGCCCGGCTCGATGTCGGTCGGGCTCCCGGAGTCCCCTTCCGCGAGCTCGAACTGCACGCCGACCCGCGCCCCGCCGTGGGTCATGCGAGCGTGCCGCCCGGACCAGATCGGCGCGGAGAGCGGGCTGTCGTTGCCAGCGTAGGGGTTGTCGTCGCCGGTCAGGAGCTTCGGGCTCGCGCCGTCGAGGTCGGTCTGCAGCAGCCAGCTGCGCCCGGCCGTGTTGGTCCAGCGCAGGAGCCCGGTGGACGTGCGCTCGATCCGGCCCGCGTGCCAGTCGTTCTCGACCGGTCGCCGCTCGTAGTCGCCGATGACGTCGTCGACGGTCCAGCGTTCCTGCGCGAGGGCGGGGGAGAGAGAGGCCCACGGCGAGGGCGAACAACAGGAGCGGCTGCGCAGGGCCCCCGCGGTTCGGGCTGAGGGTTCGTTCGTGGGCTGCTCCTCGAGAACGGTGTCTCCTACGGACGGCATCCACCCCCGTCCCATTCGAGCGCCCCCTTGCGAAGCTACCCCGGCCCGAGCGCGACCAGCTCGAGGTAGGTCTGGCGCACCTTCCGCATCGCCTCGAGGAAGCGCGGGAGCTGCGGCAGGGTCAGCGCCTGCGGTCCGTCGCAGAGGGCGGTCTCGGGGTGGGGATGGAAGTCGACGAGCACGTTGCTCGCGCCGGCGATCAGGCCCTGGGCGCAGGCATGGAAGATCTCCGGCAGGCCGTCGGGCGCGGTCATCATCCGGCCGACGCTGTGGGAGGGGTCGACGCACACCGGCAGCCGGGTCTGGCGCCGCACCACCGGGACGTGGGCGAAGTCGACCAGGTTGCGGTGGGGATCGCCGAGGTGGGTCTTGACCCCGCGCAGGCAGAAGACGATCTGCGGGTTGCCCTCGGTCGCGATGTACTCGCAGGCGTTGAGCGACTCCTCGAGGGTGATGCCCATCCCGCGCTTGAACAGCACCGGGAACACCCCCTGCTGGCCGACACCCTTGAGCAGCTCGAAGTTCTGCGCGTTGCGGGTGCCGATCTGCAGCATCACCCCGGTCGCCTGGCCGGTCTCGTCGAGGGCGGCGCGGATCTCGTCGATGTGGCGCACATCGGTGACCTCCATCGAGACCACCTTGATGCCGTGCTTCCCGCAGATCTCGAACACCCACGGCAGGCAGTCCTTGCCGAGGCCCTGGAAGTCGTAGGGGCTGGTGCGGGGCTTGTAGGCGCCCATGCGGGTCGTATTGAGCCCGTGCCGCGCGAGGGCTGCCGCCATCTGCTCGACGTGCTCGGGGGTGTCGACCGCGCACAGGCCCGCGAAGATGTTGAGGTGCTCGTCGCCGAAGGCGACGTCGTTGTAGACGAAGCCCGGCGTCGCCGCCGCGTCGTGGCGCCCGATCAGCCGGTAGCGGGTCGACACCCGCAGGGCGCTCCGCACGCCGGGCAGGCTGGCGAAGGTGTCGGTCGGCACGAGGTGGGTCGTCTTCCCGACCAGGTGCACCTCGGTGATCGCGAGGCTGGCCCCTTCGAAGGTGTGGACCCGCGGGGAGACGCCCTCATAGCGCTCGGCGAGCCGGCAGACCCGGTCGATCAGGGCCTGGTCGGCGCCGGGTTCGAGGGTGATGACCATGGTCGCTCCTGTGTGGAATCAGTGGCGTTGGACCGCGCCGAGCTCGACGCCGTCGCACTCCGCGACGAAGTCCGGGCCGAAGGCCAGAGAAGGCGTCAGCGCCCCCGTCGGTCCCTCGTCGAGCACCCGCCGCACGGCGCGCAGGGCGGCGTCGGCGGTGAAGGCGTAGCCCTGGGGCGTGCTGAGCGTGCGGCTGAGGATCTCCCCGCCGGGGTTGCGCACCTCGCCCCAGACCTGGCTGCGCGCGCTCTCGAGAACTTCCGCCGAAGGCCCCCGCACCCGCCACTCGACCAGCTTCTTCAGGGCGCCCTGCACGGGCCCCAGGCCGAGCAGCGGCGCGCCGGCCCCGACCAGGGGCAGCCAGCGCGAGAGGCGCGCGGGCATCGCCATGTAGACGCGGATGTTGTCGATGCCGGTCGAGTAGTAGGCGGTGCTGACGTCTCCCCAGGGGATGCCGACCGCGTGGCGGGTCTTGTCCGCGAAGGGCACCCAGCGTGTCCGCGAGCCGGCTCCCAGCGGCGTGATGCGGCCGTGGATGCGCTCCGCGCTGCCCGTCGCGAGGCCTTCGACCATCGTCTTGGTGGTGCCGCCGCTCGCCCCGCCGCCCATGTGGATCCCGAGCTCGAGGTGCGAGGCGTCCGGCATGTCCCGGGCGAGCAGCGCCGCCAGGCAGTCGGTCGGCACGACGTCGAAGCCGACCCCGGGCAGCAGCGCGACGCCCGCTTCCCGCGCCTCGGCATCGCGGGCGTGGATGGCCTCGAAGACCGCGAGCTCGCCGGTGATGTCGAGGTAGGCGCAGCCGGCGGCCAGGCAGGCGTCGACCATCGGCCGCGCGGTCGCCGAGAAGGGCCCGGCGGCGTGCAGCACCGCGTCGACCCCGCGCAGGCCCTCGGCCAGGGCGGCGGGGTCGTCGAGGCCGAAGGCGCGCGTCTCGAGGCCGAGGGGGATGGCGAGGGCGTCGAGCTTCTCGGCCGCCCGTCCGGCGAGGATCGGCGCCTCGCCGCGGTCGACCGCGCCCTCGACGATCAGCCGCCCGGTGTAGCCGTAGGCGCCGTACAACAGCCAGCGTCGCTCGCCCATGCCGTCCTCGGTTGACTTGTTGGCCCGTGGGGGAATAGTCTGCGCTCACGGAGGGAGCGCATGGCAAAGCGCAAGAAGACCAAAAAAACCGAGGAGCTGCAACGGCCGTCCGCCGAGATCCTCTACGCCGACGAGCTGAAGACGCTCGCGGCCGCGGACAAGAAGCAGCCGAAGCCCCCGGGCTGGAAGCTCAGCCCGCGCGCGGTCCTCGACTTCGTGCTCGGCAACCCCGAGCGCGGGCTGCAGCCGAAGTTCGTCGGCGCGCGCAGCTTCCTCGAGCGCTGCATCGTCAGCCTCGCGACCCAGCGTGGCCTGATGTTGATCGGCGAGCCCGGCACCGCCAAGAGCTACCTCAGCGAGCTGCTCGCGGCGGCGATCTCCGGCGACTCCACCCTGACCATCCAGGGCAGCGCGGGCACCACCGAGGACGCGATCAAGTACTCCTGGAACTACGCGCTGCTGCTCGCCGAAGGACCCTCCGAGCGCTCGCTGGTCCCCGCCCCCCTGTTCCGCGGGCTGACCGGGGGCAAGCTCGTGCGCTTCGAGGAGATCACCCGCTGCCCGCTCGAGATCCAGGACTGCCTGCTCTCCGTGATGAGCGACCGCGTGTTGCACATCCCGGAGCTGGAAGGGGAAGGCACCCGCTTCGCGAAGGTCGGCTTCAACGTGATCGCGACCGCGAACACCCGCGACCGCGGGGTCAACGAGATGAGCGCCGCCCTCAAGCGCCGCTTCAACTTCGAGACCGTCCATCCGATCCCCGACCTGCGCCGGGAGATGGAGCTGGTCCAGCGCGAGACCGACGCCTGGCTGGCCCGCGCGCAGATTCCCCTCAGCCTGCACCCCGACCTGACCGAGCTGCTCGTCACCACCTTCCACGAGCTGCGCAACGGGCGCACGGCGAGCGGCAAGTCCCTCGAGCCGCTGACCAGCGTGATGTCGACCGCCGAGGCGGTCACCGTCGGCTACGCCGCGGGCATGCACGCCTACTACTACGAGGGCGGCGAGATCCGCCCGGCGCACCTGGTGCAGAGCCTGCTCGGCTCGGCGCTCAAGGACGAGCCCGAGGACGTCAAGCGCCTGCGCCACTACTTCAACCACGTCGTCAAGAGCCGCCGCTCGGGGGCGTGGAAGGACTACTACGCGGCGCGCTCGCAGCTGCACTGACAGTCCCAAAACCCTGGAGGACAGCTTGGAATACCGCACGCTCGGACGCAGCGGCTGCAAGGTCTCGACCCTGTGCCTCGGCGCGATGACCTTCGGCGAGGCCGACGAGAATTCCTTCATGCACAAGGTCGGCTGCGACGAGGCGACCTCCTTCGCGCTGATGGACCGCGCCCTGGAGGCCGGCATCAACTTCGTCGACGTCGCCGATGTCTACGGCCAGGACGGGCTCTCCGAGCGGGTCCTCGGCAAGTGGTTCCAGCAGTCGAAGCGGCGCGACGAGGTCGTGCTCGCGACCAAGTTCCGCTTCCGCATGTGGGACGGCCCGAACGGCCAGGGCGCCTCGCGGCTGCGCATCATGCGCTGCGTCGAGGACAGCCTGCGGCGGATGCAGACCGACCGCATCGAGCTGTACCAGATCCACATGCAGGACCTCGACACCCCCGAGGACGAGATCCTGCGCGCCCTCGACGACCTGGTCCGCCAGGGCAAGGTGCTCTACGTCGGCGCGAGCAACTACGCCGCCTACCGCCTGTGCGACAGCCTGTGGACCAGCGAGACGAAGAACCTCGAGCGCTTCGTCACCCTGCAGGCGCAATACAGCCTGCTCGAGCGCGGCCTCGAGCGCGAGCACGTGCCGCTGTGCGCGGGGCGCGGCGTCGGCATCCTGCCCTGGTCGCCCCTGGCCGGCGGCTTCCTGAGCGGCAAGTACAAGGAGGGGGAGGAACCGCCCGCGGGCGCGCGGCTGGCGAAGTGGAAGGAGCGCTACGGGCGCTTCGACAAGCCCCGCAACTGGAAGATCATCGACGCGGTGCGCGCCGTCGCGGCGGAGCACGAGACCAGCTGCGCGGCGGTCTCCCTCGCCTGGCTGCTGACCCGCCCGACCGTCCGCTCGGTGATCTTCGGGGCGCGCAACCTCGAGCAGCTCGAGGGCTGCCTGCCCGCGGCGGAGCTCAGCCTGTCGGAAGACCAGCGCGCGCGGCTCGACGAGGCGAGCGCCTGGGAGAAGACCTACCCGTACGACTTCCTCCACCGCGTGCAGAAGGCCTGGTAGGCCCTCACTCCCCCAGCCCCGAAAAGAAGCCCGCGAAGGTGTGCTCCTCCCGCCGCCAGCGGGTCGGGCTCAGGCCGGAGAAGGCCTTGAAGTCGCGGATCAGGTGGGCCTGGTCGGTGTAGCCGCAGTCGACCGCCAGCCGCGCCCAGGACACCGGCTGCCCGCCCTGGCTCAGGCGCAGCACCTCGGCGAAGCGCAGCACGCGGGCGTGGGCCTTCGGCGACAGGCCGACCTCGCGGCGGAAGCGCCGGGCCAGGGTGCGCTCGCTGACCCCGCACAGATCGGCGAGGGCGTCGACGCGCACCCGGCCGGACGCGCGCTCCTGCAGGGCGAGCGCGCGCTCGATCGGGGACAGGGGAGCGGCGGGGAAGCGCGCGCGCAGCACCTTCTCGAGGCGGACGACGGCGGCCGCGGGGGTCGGCGCGCAGGCGGCGGCCTCGAGGGCGCCGGCGAGCTCCGGCGCGATGCTGGCGAGCTCGATGCGGGCGCCGAGGATGCGGGACTGGTCCTCGCCGAGCAGCGCGAACAGGCCCGCCGGCTCGAAGCGGATGCCGAGCAGGCAGACGCGGCCGGTCGGGCGGATGGTGATGTAGCGCGGAAGCTGGCCGACCAGCAGGGTCTTCGCCTGCAGCTCCGCGCCGCCGGCCTCGAGCCGCTCGAAGGGGTCGGCGAGGTTGAGCACGATCTCGCCGCAGCCGTCGGGCACGACCTTCTCCGGCTCGCCGGCGGCGCCGCGCAGGAACCAGAAGCAGCGCAGCCAGCGCGCGAGCGAGGGATGCGGGGGCTGTTCGACGTAGTCCAAGACGGCGCTCCGGAGGGTCTGCTCCAGCATAGCGCAGCCAGGGCCGGCACGCCGCCGCGGGTGTCGCGCGACCGGAGCGCGGGGTACCATCCGGGAGGGGGGAGGAGCTCTCACATGCCGAAGGAAGAGCCGTCGGGTCCGGCGGTCTGGGAAGGGCGGCCGGGGCCGTACCCCGGAAAAGCGCTGCTGCTGCAGGGCCTGGGGCTGCTACCGGTCGCCGCGATGATCCCGTTTGATTCACCGGGATTCCTGCTGCGGACCCGGATGCCGCAGATCTCGGGCACTTCGAGCCTTCTGCGCTGCTCACCTATGGCGCTGCATGGGCT
>JAUIEM010000111.1 GCA_030428695.1 bacterium | reverse complement strand
CGGCCTCGATCTGGCGGATGCGCTCGCGGCTGACCTTGAACACCGAGCCGACCTCCTCGAGGGTGTAGGTCGAGCCGTCGCCGAGGCCGTAGCGCAGCTTCAGCACCTCGCGCTCGCGGTAGGACAGGGTCTGGAGGATCTTGCGGACGTTGTCCTTGAGCAGGTTCCGCTGGCTGAGCTGCAGCGGCGTCTCGGTGCGGCTGTCTTCGAGGATGTCGCCGAAGATCGTGTCCTCGCCGGAGCCGAAGGGCTGATCGATCGACAGCGAGCCCTTGTTGATCTCCATCAGCCGGCTGACCTCTTTGGTCGGCAGCTGGGCGCGCTCGGCGATCTCTTCGAGGCTCGGCTCGCGACCCATCTTCTTCATGAAGTCCTCCTTCTCCTCGATCAACCGGTTGAGGTTGTTGATCGCGTGGATCGGGATGCGGATCGTGCGCGACTGGTAGGCGATCGAGCGGGTGATGGTCTGCTTGATCCACCACGTCGCGTAGGTCGAGAACTTGTTGCCGCGGCTGGCCTGGTAGCGGTCGAGAGCCTTCATCAGGCCGGTGTTGCCCTCCTGGATCAGGTCGAGCAGGGGCAGGCCCTTGTTGCGGAACTTCTTCGCGATGCTGACGACCAGGCGCAGGTTCTTCTGCGAGAGGCGCTTCTTCGCCTCTTCGTAGGCCATCTTGAGCTCGTCGATGCGGTCGAGGCAGGCGTTGAGGCCGCGCGGAGCGTCCTGCGAGGCGACCTGGAGGTCGACCGCCTTCTGCTCGAGGCTGCGGATGCGGCCGGTGTCGCCCTTGGTCTTCTTGAGGTAGCGGATCTCCTTCTTGAGGTTCTGCACCTCCTGGAGGATGTCCTCGAGGTCGTCGATGATCGGCAGGACCTTGTTGATCTGCAGCGGGAACGGGCTGAGCAGCTCGACCGCCTCGCCGATGCGGCGCTTGATCTCCTTGCGGGTCTTCGCCCGCTCGGCCCCGGTCTGCTCGGTGAGCAGCGCGCGGAAGTCCTTGCGGTTCTGACTGATGATGCGCTTGACCCGGGGCAGGACCTTCATGATCTTCGCGACCAGGGTCTCTTTGGTCTCGCCGTCCTTCATCTCGACGAGGAGCACGCGATCGACGGGCTGTCGGCCCTTGATCAGCTCCTCGATCGTGCGGGTCGTGCGGTCGAGACCCGTGCCGCACAGGGTGATGCCGTGGCGCAGGTTGCTGCGCGTGTCTTCGAGGTCCTTGGCGAGGACCTGCTCCTCCTCTGCGGAGATCGGGGGGATCTGGCTCATTTGGTTGAGATAGACCTTGACCAGATCGAAGTCGCGGGATGCCGATTTCATGGGATCCTCCCCGCCAGCCAGAAGTAAAGGACGGTATCTACCTGTTCGTCAAAACCGTCTGATTTCTTGACCGTGTTGGTGTTATCGAGCGTTCAGGTCGCTCTGCGACCCCCATCACCTTGCAATTTTCGGGCCATGTGTTACACGGTGTTTCCGGTCACAGGGTCCGACCGAACGCAACGCGCCACGGAGAATCCCGGACCGGCCGTGCGGGGCCGTTCCTGGGAAATCTGACGAGTGGGAACCGAGGCGAACCTTCCCCCGGGTTCGCCGAGATTCCCTGCACGATGACGACTCAGAGCAAGAGCGGATTCTACACCTCCCCACGACAAATGCAGCCAGCGACGCCAGAAAATTTCTTTTTGCGCCCGTCGGGCCTCGACCTTCGCTCGATCGCGGCGGGCGTCTCAATTTGAGGCTGGACCGGCGCAGAATGTCGCAGCCTGGACAGGGCACACTCCCGCGCCGCCGCGGCTGCTCGCCGGGATCCTTCGCTAGCGCTCGCAACCGCGGCTTCGAATGCCTATCATGCAGCGACATGCGACAGGGCGGAGGAACGGGGACCCGATGTCTTGGGATGAAGTGAAGCGGCTCGCCGACGCCAACCCCGACCACCAGCGCTTCAGCGAGGTGCTCGACGAGCAGTTCGGCACCGAGGCGGCGGTCGTCATCTCCGACATGGGGAGGTTCTCCAGCCGCACGCGGAAGTACGGCATCGCCTTCATCTTCCGCCTCTTCATCGAGCTCGACACCCTCGCCCGGCCCGTGGTCGCGCGCCATCACGGGCGGATCTACAAGAAGGTCGGCGACGACTTCTTCATCCGCTTCTCCCGCGGCGTCGACGCGGTCAAGGCCGTCATCGAGCTGCAGGCCCTGCTCGCCGAGCGCAACGCACAGCGGCCGAAGGATGAGGAGATCATGTTCTGCGTCGGCATCGGCGAGGGGCACTTCCTCGAGATCGAGGACGACCTCTGGGGCGCGCAGCTCAACGAGACCTCGAAGCTCGGCGAAGACCTCGCCGACAGCGACGACGTGCTGATCACCGACGCCTGCTTCCAGAAGCTGCCTCCGGAGTGGCAGGCCCGCTTCGCCCGCGAAGAGGTCGAGGTCTCGCGCATCCTGCTCACCTACCACCGCCTCGTCGCCCGGGATTGAGCGTGGACGCCCGCGCCCTGCGCCTGCGCTGCCGCAGCGGCGAGCTGAGCGGGCCGACGGCGGGTCTCGCCGCCGGCCATGTGCAGGCCAACCTCGTCGCCCTGCCCGCCGCCCAGGCCTTCGACTTCTGGCTGTTCTGCCACCGGAACCCGCGCCCCTGCCCGGTGCTCGACGTCACCGCTCCGGGTGAGGTCGCCCCGCCGCGGCTCGCGCCGGACGCCGACCTGCGCAGCGATCTGCCACGCTACCGGATCCTGGTCGCAGGGGAAGAGCGGGAGGTGGAGGACGCGCGGGAAGCCTGGCGCGCCGACCTCTGCGCCTTCCTGCTCGGCTGCTCGTTCAGCTTCGAGGCGGCGCTGGTGCGCGCCGGGCTGCCGGTCCGCCACATCGAGGAAGGCCGCAACGTGCCGATGTACCGGACCGCGCGGGCCTGCGTTCCGGCCGGACCCTTCGCCGCGCCCCTGGTCGTCTCGATGCGGCCGATGTCCCCCGTCCAGGCCGAGCGGGCCGTCGCGCTGACCGCCGGCTTCCCGCACGCCCACGGGGCCCCGGTCGCGATCGGCGAGCCCGCGGCCCTCGGCATCGCCGACCTCGCCGCGCCGGACTTCGGGGACGCGGTCACGGTCCGGCCTGGCGAGGTGCCCGTGTTCTGGGCCTGCGGCGTCACGACCCTGCTCGCCGTCCGGAACGCCGCGCTGTCCCTCGCGATCACGCACGCCCCCGGGCACATGTTCGTCGCCGACCTGCGTGAGGGGGGCTGAGGCAGGCTCCGATCCCGATTCCCGATCCCAAACGTGCCCGCGCCCGTGCCCGTGCCCGATTTCCCCTTCCGATTCCGATGCCGATCGCGATCCCGATCCCGAAGGTTGCTCCTCGCGAGAGAAACCAACTTCGCGGCGCTCGTTGCTTTCTCTCCCCGGACGAGCGTCTACAATGGCGGCTCCACCCGTCCTGGAGCCGCTCATGCACGTCGCGATCATCCTCATCCTCTGCCTCTGCACCGCCGCCGCCGCGGTCGAGGCGGTGTTCCTGAACGGGAACATCCACACCCTCGACCCCGAGCGCCCACGGGCCTCGGCGATCGCCGTCGCCGACGGGCGCATCGTCGCGATCGGCACCGACGAGGAGGTGCTCGCCTTCGCCGGCCCGGACACCGAGCGTGTCGACCTCGGCAGGCGGACGGTCGTGCCGGGGCTGATCGACGCCCACGGCCACCTCGGCGGGCTCGGCAGCCTGCGCATCGGCCGCATCGACCTCGCGGCGACGAAGAGCTACGACGACCTGCTCGAGCGCCTGGCCACCTCGGCGGCCCGCGCCGCGCCCGGCACCTGGCTGCTCGGCGGGCGCTGGGACCAGGCCGACTGGGGGCGCGACGACTTCCCCGCCCACGGCCCCCTCAGCGCGATCACCCCGGAGCATCCGGTCTGGCTGACCCGGGTCGACGGCCACGCCGGCCGCGCCAACGCCCGCGCCCTCGCCCTCGCCGGCATCACCCGCGACACCGAGGATCCGCCCGGCGGGGAGATCCTGCGCGATGCGGCCGGCGAGCCGACCGGGATGCTGATCGACAACGCGATGGACCTGGTCTCCACCGTGATCCCCGCCGACCAGCGCGGCGACCGCGCCGCCGCCTTCCTCGCCGCCCAGGAGGCCTGCCTCGCGGTCGGCCTGACCGGCGTGCACGACGCCGGGGTCGCCCCCTCGGAGGTCCCGATCTGGCGCGGGCTGGTCGACGATGGCCGGCTCAAGCTGCGGGTCTACTGCATGCTGACAGCGCGCGGGGCCGTCGAGTACGTGCCCGCGCACCCGCCGCTGGTCGACTACGGCGGTCGGCTGACCGTGCGCGCGATCAAGTGCATGGTCGACGGCGCGATGGGCTCCCGCGGGGCGTGGCTGCTGCAGCCGTACAGCGACCGGCCGACCGACAGCGAGGGCGCGCCGTACACGGGGCTGCCGGTGATGCAGCCGGAGTTCATCCTCGAGGTCTCGCGCCTCGCCCTGCGCCACGGGTACCAGGTCGCGACCCACGCGATCGGCGACCGCGGCAACCGCGAGACCCTCGATGCCTACGCCCAGGCCCTCGCCGAGCAGCCGCGCCGCGACCATCGCTTCCGGGTCGAGCACGCGCAGACCCTGCATCTCGAGGACATCCCCCGCTTCGCGCAACTCGGTGTCATCCCCTCGATGCAGCCGACCCACTGCACCAGCGACATGCGCTGGGTCGAGGACCGCATCGGCCCGGAGCGGGTCGAGGGCGCCTACGCCTGGGCCCGGCTGCTGCGCCACGGCAGCCGCATCGCCGGCGGCTCGGACTTCCCGATCGAGAGCGAGAACCCGCTGCTCGGCCTGTTCGCCGCCGTCACCCGCCAGAATGAGGAGCTCGAGCCGGCCGGCGGCTGGCGCGCGGAGGAGTGCCTGACCCGCGAGGAGGCCCTGCGCGCCTTCACCATCGACGCCGCCCAGGCCGGCTTCCAGGAGACCAGCCGCGGCACCCTCGAGGTCGGGAAGCTCGCGGACTTCAGCGTCTTCGACCGCGACATCCTGCGCTGCTCGCACGCCGAGCTGCTGACCACCGAGTGCCAGCTGACGGTGATCGGCGGCGAGGTCGTGTTCCGGCGGGAGTAGCGCTCAGCCCGGCAGCTCGCCGACGACCTCCGCCGCTCCCTCCGCCTGCTCGAGCGCCTCCCACCACGCCCGCGCGCTCGCCTCGAGCGGGGGCGCGGCGTCCGCGGCCTGTCGCTCGGCCCAGAGCGCCAGCTGATGCAGGCAGCCGTCGCGGAACGCGGGCGGGGTGGATTCGATGGGGAAGTGGAAGCTGACGCCGCGGCGCGGGCCGAGACGGACCGCCAGGCGCTGGAAGCAGGGCCCCTGCAGCGGGAAGGTCCGCCCCTCGGCGCCGGACTCCGCTCCGAACGCCTTCAGCAGGCGCGCCCGGACGTGCTGCCCGAGACCGTCGAGCGCCCGGTAGAGGCGCGCGAGGTGGTTCCGCGCCGCCGACTCCGCGAAGTGGGTGTCGCCGGGGCTGCTCCACCACATCGCGTAGCGGCCGGGCTCGAGCCGTGTGTCGACGGCCATGCTCGCGACCTCGAGGGTGGTCAGGACCGCGGCGGCCTCGAGCGGCTCGGCGTCGGGTAGCGCGCGGCGGGCGTAGTGGATCGGCGCGGGGCGGTCGAGGTCGGCGTAGAGGGCGTTGATCGTGGCCCAGCGCGCGGCATCCTCGGGGCTGGCGTCGGCGAACCAGAAGATGTCGTAGCGCTGCTCGTCCTGTTCGACCACGAACGGGACCGACAGCACCCCCGCCGGCAGGAAGCACTCCCAGTCGCCGGCGACCAGCTGCAGCCCGGCCGTCTGCAGCGCGTTCGCGAAGACGATGTTGTTCAACAGCCCCCGGTGCGGATACGAGGGCGGGGCCAGGTGCCGCGCATCGAGCTCGAGGGCAGGCCAGCCCGCGGGCGCGTTGCCGACCAGACGGATGCGTCCGGAGCTCTCGCGCTCCGTCAGGGGGTCGCCCCGGCCGAGCGCCCAGCGGACCAGCTCGGCCCTGGCGGCGCCCAGCGCCTCAGCGCCGGCCGCCTCACAGGCCGCGGTCAGGGCGCGGCGCACCCGCTTCTCGACGACCACCTCGCGCGCTGCATCCCCGGCGTCCTGCTGGGGGACCATCGCCCAGGCGGCGTGGTAGGCCGCCGAGGCGACGGAGCGCAGGACCCTGGCCTCCGGTCCCGCCGCGTCGCGCGCGCAGCTCTCCGCGGCGCGCAGCACGCGCTGGAAGACCATGTTCCGCTCGAAGGAGGTCTGACCGAGCAGCCGCGCCTCGCTCTCCGCGACCGCCCGCAGCGGCCGCTCTTCGGTCGGAAACAGGAAGAAGTGGCTGTCGAGGGCGCACCGCGCGGCCGCGAGGGCGGCGCGCTGCAAGGCGGCGCTGCCCCAGCGGGCGAGGCCCGCGCACCAGGCCGCGGGATCGAGCTCGGGAGCCTCCGTCGCGCAGGCCAGGAGCGCGGCGGGATGGGCGCAATGGGCCGCGAGCTCCAGCTGCTCCCGCGGCAGCGCCCCGGCCGCGACCAGGCCCTCGAGCCAGGCCGCCTCGTCGGGATCCGCGCCGGACCCCCGCCAGCGCTGCTCGAGCGCGTCCAGTTCCTCCGCCATGCTGTTCCTCCTCTCCTGCCGCCTGCCAGGCTGCTGCTACAACACCGGCACCGGCACGCCATCGACGATGTCCTCGAGGATCGCGGCGGCCTTGCCTCCCTCGATGTCGACCTCGGGCTCGAGACACAGCCGGTGGCACAGGGCGGGCTGAACCAGGTCGACGAGGTCCTGCGGCCGCACGAAGTCGCGGCCGGCGACAAAGGCGGCGGCCTGGGCGCTGTGCATCCAGCTCAGCAGCCCGCGCGGGCTCGCCCCGAGCAGCAGCGAAGGCGACGAGCGCGTCGCCTCGCCGACCTCGGCGATGTAGGCGAGCAGGTCGTCGTGGACCTCGACCTCGGCGACGGCCTTCTGCATCGCGACCAGCCCCGCGCGGTCGAGCACCGGCTCGATGCGGGCGAGGGGGTCGTCGTTGCGCCGGCTCCTGAGGATCTCTATCTGCCCTGCCCGGTCGGGGTAGCCGAGGCCGGTCGCGATCGCGAAGCGGTCTTTCTGGGCCTCGGGCAGCGGGAAGGTGCCGTGCAGCTCGACCGGGTTCTGGGTCGCGATGACCAGGAACACCTCGGCGAGCGCGTAGCTGGTGCCGTCGGCGCTGACCTGGCGCTCCTGCATCGCCTCGAGGAGCGCCGACTGCGCCCGGGGGGTCGCGCGGTTCAGCTCGTCGGCGAGCAGGATGTCGCTGAAGACCGGGCCCTTGTGGAAGCGAAAGGCGCCGGTCTGCGGGTTGTAGACCGAGGAGCCGAGCAGGTCGGAGGGCAGGAGGTCGGGGGTCAGCTGGATGCGCCGGAACTCGAGGTCGAGGCTGGCGGCGAGGCAGCGCGCGAGGGTCGTCTTCCCGACCCCGGGCACATCCTCGAGCAGCAGGTGCCCGCGGCCGAGCAGGGCGATCAGCACCAGGTCGAGGGTGCGCGCGGGGGCGATCACCGCCGCCCGCAGGTTGGCGCGCAGGCGCTCGACGGCTTCCGGCTGTCCTCCCATCGGCTCAGGGGTCATCGCTGGTGAAGAAGAAGCGGTCGCTCGAGCGTCGCCCGTTGGCGGTGACGACGACAGGTCCCGAGCGGGTGTTGGCGGGGACGACGACGGTGACCTCGTCGTTCGCCGCTGTCACCACCGCCGCGGTGTTGCCGTTGAAGGTCACGGTCGGGCTCGTGCCGAAGCCGCCGCCGCTGACGGTCACCGTGTCTCCGCCCGCCTGCAGGCCCATGGCGGGGCTGAGGTCGTCGATGGTCGGGAAGATCTCGAGATCGAGGTTGCCGACCCCATCGACCCGCACGGGGTGGTTCCCTCCGACCAGGGTCAGCGGGACGACGGCGCGGATGCTCGTCTCGGTCTGGATCGTCGTCGTCGCGGTCACGCCGCCGATGGTGACCGTGCTCGCCCCGGTGAAGTTCTGCCCGAACAGCGTGATGTCGGTGCCGACCTCGGCGTCGAGGCGGTCGAGCCCGAACAGCCGCACGTCGGTCGGCGGCGTGCCCGGGTTGCTGCGGGTGGTGAAGCGCGACACGTTGTCCTCGCTGTCGACCGGGTTGCTCGCGAGGTCGGTGGTGCCGAGGCCGAGCAGGATCGTGTAGGTCTCCGCGTTGTCGAGGGCGTCGATCGGCTGAAAGGTGACGACCTGGCCGTCGCCGGAGAAGGAGATCGCGCCGGGGATGCTTCCGGTCAGGCCGATCAGCTCGACCGAGAAGCTGCCGAGGTCGATCGGCTCGTTGAAGGTCAGCCGGATCGAGCTCGCCTCGTTGACGTTGGTCGCGCCGTCGCTCGGGTTGTAGGTGACGATCGGGGAGATCAGGTCGCGCGGCGAGGCGTCGACGGAGATGTTGCCGATGTCGGTCAGGCCGCCGACGGTCGCCGTGAAGGGCCCCTCGCTGAAGAACTCGTCCCCGAAGCTCGGGGCGTTCTGCACCCGCACCATGATCGGCCCGTCGTGGACCGGCACGTTCGAGACGTCGAAGCGTCCGTCGACGTCGGTGGTCGTGACCAGCGAGCCGGGCAGCAGCACCGTGTAGCCTGCGACGGGCGTGCCGGACGGGCTGAGCAACCGGCCCACGACCCGCGTGACGTCCGGGCTGCCCGGAGGAATCACGACGTACAGCCCGCCCCGGTCGAGGACGCCGGTCGCGGTCAGGGTGGCGGTGCCCTGGTCGACCTGCAGGGTGCCGACGTTCGTGTAGCTGTTGGTCTCCGGGTCGAAGCGGAGCAGCTCGGCGCTCATGCCGAAGCCGAGGGCGTCGAGGTTCGGCAGCGTCAGGTCGGCCGCGGGCGACAGCTCGAGGTCGTGGGGGTCGAGCAGGAAGCCGCAGCGGGTCGCGCTGCCGGCGGGAAGCGCGGACGGCAGCATGTCCGGGGCGAGGGGCAACAGCCGCAGGAGGTTGTGGTTGAAGCTGGTCATCGCCTGCACGGTCACCGTCACGCCGGGCAGGCGCACGCTGTCGAGCACCTGCGGCAGGGGGTCGTTGACGATCAGCCCGGACTGGAGCCCCGAGGCGATCGGCGGCAGGAAGACCGGGCGGCTCAAGCCGACGGTGCCGCCGGTGGTGTCGAGCGGGACGCGGATCGAGGCGTCGCCGACCGAGCCGCCGACGATCAGCACCGTGCCGCCGCCCGCGGTGCCGAAGCGGCCTCCGAAGTTGGTCTCGGTGCCGCCGACGGCGACCTCGGCGGCGGGCAGCTCGTTGGTGCCGAAGACGAAGCCGAAGATGTTTCCGCCTCCGCCGCTGTCGCCGCCGCCTCCGCCGCAGCCGACCAGGAAGAGCAGAAGGAAGGGCAGGAAGCGCGCCACGGCGACCCCCGGGGAGGCGCCTCCGGCGTCGGGGCCGGAAGCCGGAAGACCGCTAATATACACGCCTCACGGCCGAGTTGTAAAGACGCGGCGGGCGCGCGACGAGCTGCTGAACTTTTTTTAACAGCGCTCTTGAATACCGTTCAACACGCGCCCATACTCTTCGGTATGAATACGCCGAAAGCGAAGCGCCTGTCCGTCGATCTCCGCACGAAGCAGCTGCTCGAGGTCGGCATGCGCCTGTTCAGCGAGCGCGCCTACGACGAGGTCGGCATCGATGCGATCGCCGCCTACGCCGGCATCTCGAAGGGCCTGCTCTACCACTACTTCGCCGGCAAGCGCGGCTTCTACGTCGCGACGGTGCGCGAGGTCGCCGCCCGGGTGATCGCCGCGACCGCGCCCGACCCCGCGCTGCCGCCGCCCGCGGCCCTGCGCGGCTCGCTGCAGGCGTTCTTCCTCTTCATCGCCGACAACGCCTCCCTCTACCGCGCGATGCTGCGGGGTGGGATCGGCAGCGACGGCGAGGTCCACGCCATCGTAGAAGAGGTGCGCCAGACCAGCATGCAGCGCCTGCTCGCGCTGTTCGCCGGCGAGGTTCCCCGGCCGCGCCTGCGCACCCTCCTGTACGGCTGGGTCGGGCTGGTCGAGCACGTCTCCCTCGACTGGCTGGCCCACCGCGATCTCGACGCGGAGGAGGTCGTCGACCTGGTGCTCGACGCCCTGTTCCGCGCTCTTCCCCCTCATGACGGGAGCGACCCCGTCCCGCAAGGAGCTCGATCATGAAAGCGACGCCCGCCTGGCGCGCCGCCAGCGGCCATCTCGCCGTGCCCACCCTCGCCGTGCTCGGCCTCGTCCTGCTCGGCCACGCCGCCGCCTGGACCCTGGTGCTGACCGGCACCGTCCCGCTCTGGGCAGGCGCTCTGTTGTGCTTCGTGTGTGCCTTCGGCGCGTTCACGCCCCTGCACGAGGCCGTGCACAGCAACATCGCCGGCCGCCACGCCCGGCTGCGCTGGCTCGACACGGTGGGCGGCTGGCTGAGCGCCGCGCTGCTGCTCGCCCCCTACCCGGCCTACAAGGCTCTGCACCTGCGCCACCACGCGCACACCAACGACCCGGACAAAGACCCCGACGTGTGGGTCGCCGGCGGCGGCTTCTTCGCGGTGCTGTGGCGCTGCCTGACCATCACGCCCTACTTCTACTGGGAGTTCCTCGCCCAGCGCACCGCCCACGGCTCGTCGCTGTTCCGGCGGGTCCGCGCCCTCGCCATCGGCGCCCTGCTCGGCTACATCGCCCTCGGCGTCGGCCTGAGCGTCGCCGGCTTCGGCCTGTACGTGTTGTGGCTGTGGGTGGTGCCCGGCCTGTGCGCCGCCTCGCTGCTCGCCTTCCTGCTCGACTGGGTGCCCCACCACCCGCACGACGTCCAGGGACGCTTCCACGACACCCGCGTGATCATCTTCCCCGGGCTCAACTTCCTGATGATGGGGCACGCCTACCACCTGATCCATCACCTGTACCCGCGCGTCCCGTTCTACTCCTACCGCTCCGTGTTCGGGGCGATGCGTCCCGAGCTCGAAGAGCGGGGCGCCCCGATCAGCGACTGGAAGGCGCCGCGCCCGACCGCCGCCGTCCACTGAACCTGGCCCCGGGTCCTCCCCGCTGTGTACACTTGCAGCGTCGAAGGATCCGAGGCGGGCGTGGACAGCGAGCCGATCAGGAAGCTCTGGGAGAACACCCTCTCCGAAGACGAGGCGGCGGACCTCGAGACCCTCTCCATCCACATCAGCTACCGACCGCCGATCGAAGAGCGGCTGGTCGAGCAGCTGCGCAACGATCCGCCCTACGTCGACTTCGAGGAGGTCGGCCGGGGCGGGATGGGCGTGGTCTACCGTGCCCGGCAGATCAGCCTCGACCGCGACGTCGCGATCAAGGCCCTGCGCCCGAAGAAGAGCGCCGGCTCGATGAACGCGCGGCGGAACTTCCTCGCCGAGGCCTACGCGACCGGCAGCCTCGATCATCCGAACATCATCCCGCTGTACGACCTCGGCCTGTCGAGTGAGGACGAGCTGTTCATCGCGATGAAGCTGGTCGGTGGCAGCTCGTGGAAGCAGCTGATGCGGCGCGAGGAGAAGTCCCTCGAGGAGCACCTCGAGATCCTCCACCAGGTGTGCAACGCGGTCGGCTTCGCCCACAGCCGCGGCATCGTCCACAACGACCTCAAGCCGGCGAACGTGATGGTCGGCGAGTTCGGCGAGGTGCTGGTCGTCGACTGGGGGCTGGCGGTCAGCCTCGAGCCGCGGCGGCGGGGCTACCTGCGCAGCAAGGACACGATCACCAGCGCCTGCGGAACCCCCGCCTACATGCCCCCCGAGCTCGCCGCCGGCAAGGGCGCGGAGATCGGTCCCTGGACCGACGTGTACATGCTCGGCGGCCTGCTCTACCGGCTGCTCGCCGGGCACGCGCCCCACGCCGGAGAGAACTTCGTCGAGGTGGTCTCGCAGACCCTGGCGGGCACGATCGCGCCGCTGCCGGACAGCGTCCCGGAGGAGCTGCGCGCGCTCTGCGGGCGGGCGCTGTCCGTGCGGCCGGCGGACCGGCCGGGCAGCGTACGGGAGTTCCAGGACGCCCTGCGCGACTGGTTCGCCCATCGCGACAGCCGCACGATCGCGGCGACGGCCTGGCAGCGTCTGGAGGTCTGCCGGAAGGCCGCGCCGCGCCTCGACGACGGACCCGCCCGCAGCGAGCTGTACCTCGAGTTCAGCGCCGCCCTGTCCGGCTTCGAGCAGGCCCGGGCGCTGTGGGAGGGGAACGACGACGCCCGGCGCGGCGAGCAGGCCGCGCGCGAGGCCTTCGCCGAGAGCGCCCTGCGGCACGGAGACCTCGGCCTGGCCGAGGCCCAGGGCGCGGGTCTCGACGAGGCCGAGAGGACGCGCCTGCTCGCGGCGGTCGCCGAGGAGCGCGCGCGCAAACGGCGGGAGCGGCGGGTCAAGCGCTGGCTGCGCACGAGCCTGATCGGCGCCGGCTGTGTGCTGCTGCTCCTGATGGGCTGGTTCAACCTGACCCTGCGCTACAAGAACGAGGAGGTGCGCGCCGCCCAGGCCGTGACCCTCGCCCAGAAGCGCGACCTCGAGCTCGAGAAGGAGCGGGTGGAGGAACAGCGCGAGCGCGCCGACCGGCGCGGGGCCATCGCCCAGGACGCGCTGCAGGCGCTGTCGGTGCGGGTCCAGAGCCGGCTGCTGGACGCCCTCGGCGACGCTGCCTCCCAGGCCGTCGCCCGGGAGCTGCTCGCGGTCGCCCTCGAGGGCTGGGAAGAGCTGCGCCGGGCCGAGTCCGAGGACCACGTCGTGTCCCTCGGCGCCGCCCTGACCCTGTTGAACATCGGCGACCTGCGCCGGCGCCTGGACGGCGACCTGGCCGCCGCGCGGGCGGCCTTCGTCGAGGCCGAGCGCATCTGCCGCGCGCTCGAGGGCCCCGAGGCGCGCCGGGCCCTCGCCCAGACCCTGCTCGACCTCGGCACCGTCGCCCGCGACGAGGGCGACCTCGACGCCGCGGAGCAGGCCTTCCGCGACTGCCTCGACCTGCGCCGCGAGGCCCTGCGGGCCCAGGGCGACGAGCGGGCGCGGGCGGAGTACGGCACGGCGCTGAAGAAGCTCGGCCAGCTCTACCAGATGCGCGGGGAGTCCGACCGCGCCCTGACGCTGCTGCGCGAGCAGCTCGAGCTGCGCCGTCAGGACGCGGAGGCCGCTCCCGCCGATGTCAGCGCCTTGCGGAACTACGGGGCGGCCCTGCGCCAGCTCGGCCAGGTGCATCTGCAACGCGAGGAGAACGAGCAGGCCCGCGCCCTGTTCCGCACGGCGGCCGACATCGCCGCGGCCATCGCCGCGGAGCACCCGACCAGCGACCGCTACCAGCGCGACCTCGCGAAGAACCTGCACAACCTCGGCGCCCTGGCCGCCGAGCCGGAGCCATCCGAGGCGGAAGCGCTGCACGAGCGCGCCCGGGCGATCCGCGCCGCGCTGCTCGCCAAGAGCCCCGCCAGCGCCTCGGCCCGGGACGACCTGTGCCTCAGCCTCGAGGCCCTCGCCCGCCTCGCCCTCGCCCGCGGCGACCAGCCCAAGGCCGAGCGCGAAGCCGCGCGCGCCCTCGAGCTGCGGCGCACCCTCTCGCGCCTCGACGAGGACGCGGGCGCGCCGGGCTTGTGGGGCGCCCTCTCCCTGCGCGCCGAGGTCGCGGCTGCCGCCGGCCGCGAGGCGGAGGCCCTCGCCCTCGCCAGCGAGGCCCTCGCTCTCGCCGAGCGCCTGGTCGCCCGCGGCGACCGGCTGGCGGCGACGCGGGTCGCGACCAGCCTGCAGCTGCTCGCCGCCCTCGACCCCGGCCCCGCCCGCAGCCTCGCGTGGCTCGAGATGGTCCGGGGCCTGCGCTCCGATCCGGCCTGGTGGGAGGCCTACACCGACGCCCTGCTGACCGCCGCCGACCAGCTCGCGGCGCGCGGCCAGGCCGACGAGGCGCGGGCGCTGTGCCGGGAGGGCCACGACTTCTGGACGGCCCTGGCGGAAGAAGCGCCGGAGCGGGCCTCCGCGGCGCTTCCCCTCTTCGCCGAGCGCCTGGAGTGAGGCGGCTCCTGCCCCTGCTGGTCGTGCTGCTCGCCGCGCTGGCCACCGTCAAGCTCGGCCTCGAGCTGCACCGCCTGCTGTTCGGGGTCGGGCCCGATGCGATGGTCGACCTGCACCTGCGCTGCGAGGAGGTCCCCGCCTGGTTCGCCGGCGAGAAGGTCTACGGCACCCGGGAGTACCACCTCGCCACCTACCCCCCGGCGAGCTTCCCGCTGCTCTGGCCCGGGACCGGCTGGCTGCCCGCCGCCCAGGCGCGCTGGCTGTGGGCGGGGATGCTGCTCGCGATGCTCACCGTCCTGTGCGGTCAGCTCGTCCGCGCCTCCGGCGCCCGCGACACGACCGAGGCGGCCGGCGCGGCGCTGCTGGTGCTCGCGAGCAACGCGACCGGCGTCGTCATCGGCAACGGCCAGCTCGCGGTCGCGCTCCTGCCGCTGTTGCTCTTCGCGTGCAGCCGCTGGGCGCAGCGCCCGGCGGGTCCGGGGTCGCGCCTGCTGGCCGGGGCCGCGATGCTGCTCGCGCTGGTCAAGCCGAACGTCAGCGCGCCCTTCTTCTGGCTGCTGCTCCTGCGCGAGCGCCGCTGGCTCGACGCCTTCCTGCTCGTGCTCGCCTACCTCGCGCTGACCGCCTTCGCGATGTCGTTCCAGCCCGCGCCGCCGCTGACCCTGCTCGAGGACTGGCTGGTGAACGCCCAGCAGGAGACCGGCGTGGTCGGCTACGGCAGCCTGACGAGCTGGCTCTCGGCCGCCCCCTCGCCCTGGCCCCTGCTCGCGAGCCTGAGTCTGCTCGGGCTGCACGGCCTGTGGGTGGCCCTGACCCGGCGCGCAGACCTGTGGCTGCACCTCGGCCTCGCCGCCCTGGTCGCCCGCATCTTCGTCTACCACCACATGTACGATGACGTGCTGCTGGTGCTGCCGATGCTCGTGCTCGTCCAGCTCCTGACCGGGCGGCGTCCGGCCTCCCAGGCCCTGCGCCGCGGCGCCGGCGCGCTGCTTGCCCTGGCGATGCTCGGCCAGGTGTTGCCGGCGCGCCTGCACTACGACTGGCCCAGCCCCTGGCCAGAGCTCTACGCCGCCGTGCACTACGCCGCCTGGCTGCCGCTCGGGGGGCTGTTGCTGTGGCTGTGCTGGGGAGGGGGGGTCTCCCGCACTCGCTCCTCCGTGCAGCCCGGGTGATGCGCCGGCTTCAGCGGTCCCACCGCGCATCCGCGAGCATCGCCTCGGCGTCGACCGCGGCGAGCTCGCGGCGCAGGCGGCGCAAGCCCTTGCGGATGGTCGCGGGACGGGCGCCGAGCGCCGGGTGCAGGGCCATCGTCGCGTGGTTGACGTGCCGCAGCCAGGGCAAGAGCTCGGCGGGGCGGAGGAAGCGCGTCCGGTGGCCGTGCGCGAGCAGCGCGCGATGGAGCTCGCGGCCGGCCGGCTCGTCACCGGTCGCGAAGCGCAGCCCGTGACGGCGCAGGAGCGCGGTCCGGTAGAGGGCGCAGTGGCTGCGCAGGTAGCGATCCCGAGGGGGGCGGGCGCGGCCGAGCAGGCGACGCGCGCCGTGCTCCAGGCCCTGCAGGGTGCGCTTCCAGAGCGGCACCGCCTCGAGCTTCCAGGAGCCGACCGCGGCGAGCTCGGGCGGCTCGAGGGCGCAGAGCAGGAAGCGCAGCCAGCCCTCGCGGATCACGAGGGTGTCGGTGTGGATGCTGAGCAGGAAGGGCGTGTCCGCTTCCTGCAGGCCGCGGTCCAGGGCCCGGGCGTGGGCCTGCGCGGGAGCGTCCTCCGGCTGCTGGCCGGCGGACAGGGTGGTCAGCCAGGGCAGGCTGCGGAACCAGGCGCGGGTGCTCTCCTCCGAGCCGTTGTCGACCAGCACCACGCGCGCGAGCTCCGGCGTCGTGAAGCGGCGCAAGAGGCGCAGGCACAGCCGGGTCAGCCGCGGCGTGCGGTAGTGGGGGACGACGATCGTGACCTCGGGCACCGGGCTCCTCCTGGCAGGAGGATTCTGGCATCGCCGCGCGGGCGGGGCAAGCGGAGCATCCCGATGCCCGCGCCGCAAAAAAAGTCCTTGCGCCGTGCGGGATCCTCCCGCTAGCCTCGTCTGCATGAGCACCGCACCGAGACACCCCGCGACGCACTGCACCCGCTGCTGGTGGTGGTCCCTCTGACGGAGGTGGCTCGCGGTTCTGTGTCTTTCCACCTCCCACGCCATCGCGGGGGGTGAGGGCTCCTCGCAGGAGGAGCCATGCACGCCCCCTTTGATATCGCCGCCGACCTCGACACCCCCGTGTCGGCGTTCCTCAAGCTCGCCCCGCTCGAGCCGCGCTTCCTGCTGGAGAGCGTGGTCGGCGGCGAGCAGCTCGCCCGCTACTCCTTCCTCGGCTTCGGGGAAGGGCTCGACGTCCGGCTCGAGGACGGCCGCTTCCAGATCGGCGCGGACGACGCTCCGGTCCCCGACACCCCCGCCGGCCTGCTCGCCGCCTTCCGCGCCGCCCTCGCCCGGGCACCGCGGCCGGGCCAGGGCCTGGCGCTGCCCTTCGACGGGGGTCTGGTCGGGGTCGCCGGCTTCGACCTCGTGCGCCGCCTCGACCGGCTGCCGATGCTCGCGCCGCGGGCGGGCGGCGGGCTCGAGGCGGCCTACTTCGCGCCGCGCGCGCTGCTGGTCTTCGACCACGTCAGCCGCCGGGTCGCGCTGCTCTTCGACGGCCCGGAGAGCGAGCGCGCGGCCCTGCGCCTGGAGGTGGTCCGGCTCCTGCGCGGACCTGTGCCGGACACCGGCGGCGGCGGCTCCTTCGAAGCCTCCGCGCCCTCCTTCAGCGAGAGCGCCTTCGTCGCGGCGGTCGAGGCGAGCCAGCGAGCGATCCGGGCGGGGGATGTGTACCAGCTCGTGCTCGCGAACCGCTTCTCCGGCCAGCACAGCCTCGACCCGTTCACGGTCTACCGCGCCCTGCGCCTGCTCAACCCCTCGCCGTACATGGTCTTCCTGCGCTTCGGGGAGCGCGCGGTCGTCGGTTCCTCCCCCGAAGCCCTGGTCACCCTGCGGGGCCGCCGCGCGACCTTGCGGCCGATCGCCGGGACGCGGCCGCGCGGCGCCGATGCAGAGGCCGACCGCGCCCTCGCCGACGAGCTCCGCGCCGATCCGAAGGAGATCGCCGAGCACGTGATGCTCGTCGACCTCGCCCGCAACGACATCGGCCGCGTCGCCCTGCCCGGCAGCGTGCGGGTCGAGCCCTACCGGGTCGTCGAGCGCTACAGCCACGTGATGCACCTGGTCAGCGGTGTCGAGGGCGTGCTCGCCCCGGACCATGACGCCTTCGACCTGTACGCCGCCTGTTTCCCCGCCGGCACGGTGGTCGGCGCGCCGAAGGTGCGCGCCCTCGAGCTGATCGAGCAGCTCGAGCCGGTGCGCCGCGGCCTGTACGCTGGCACCGTCGGCTACTTCGGCCACGCGGGCATGGACCAGGCGATCACCATCCGCAGCCTGTTCTTCGACGGCGACCGCTACGCCTACCAGGCCGGCGCGGGCCTGGTCGCCGACAGCCGCCCCGAGGCGGAGTACCGGGAGGTGATGGCCAAGAGCGCCGCGCTCGCCGTCTCCCTCGAGCTCGCGCGGGAGGGACTGTGATGCGCCAGGTGCTGCTGATCGACAACTACGACTCCTTCACCTTCAACCTCGTCCAGGGGCTGCGGATGCTCGACGCGGCGGTGACCGTCCTGCGCAACGACGAAGTGTCCCCGGCGCAGCTCGACGCGGCGACGCACCTCGTCGTCTCCCCCGGCCCCGGCCGGCCCGAGGACGCCGGACGCTCCCCCGAGCTGGTGCGGGCGGCCCTGGCCCGCGGCCTGCCGCTGCTCGGGGTGTGCCTCGGCCATCAAGTGCTCGCGGCGGTGCTCGGCGGAACCGTCGGAGCGGCTCCGCGGCTGATGCACGGCAAGAGCTCCCGGGTCTACCACGACAGCCGCGGACTCTACGCCGGGCTGCCGAACCCCTTCGAGGCGGCGCGCTACCACTCGCTGATCGTCGAGGAGCAGGGCCTGCCGGCGGAGCTGAAGATCACCGCCTACACCTCCGACGGCGAGGTGATGGGCCTGCGTCACCAGTCACTGCCCGCGGTCTCGGTGCAGTTCCACCCGGAGAGCATCCTGACCCCGGAGGGCCAACGCCTGCTCGGGAACTTCCTCGCCGGTGAGCCCGGGAGGGAGCGCTGATGGACTTCCTCGAACGCCTGTACGATGGAGAGGATCTCGCCGAGGCGGAGGCGGAAGCCCTGCTCGCGATGCTCGTCGATCCGGAGGTGCCCGAGGCGGTCAAGGGCGGCGCGCTGATCGCCCTGCGGGCCAAGGGCGAGACGCCAGAAGAGCTGCGCGGGCTGGCGCGGGCGATGCGGGAGCGCGCGGCGCCGCTTCCCGAGCGGCCGGAGGGGGTGCTGGTCGACACCTGCGGGACCGGCGGGGACGGCTCCTCGAGCTTCAACATCTCGACCGCCGCGGCGCTCCTGCTCGCCGGCCTCGGGCTGCGGGTGGTCAAGCACGGCAACCGTTCGGTGTCGAGCCGCTCGGGCAGCGCCGACGTGCTCGAGGCGCTCGGCATCGGCTTGCCTTCGACGCCGGAGGCTGCGGGGGCGATGCTCCGCGCCACCGGCTTCACCTTCCTCTTCGCCCCGCGCTTCCACGCCGCGACCGCCGCCGTCGTGCCGACCCGCCGGGCGCTGAAGACCCGCACCGTGTTCAACCTGCTCGGGCCGCTGACGAACCCGGCCCGGCCGACCCACCAGCTGATCGGGGCCTTCTCCGCCGGCGCCGCCGAGCGCATGGCGCACTGCCTGAGCGGGCTCGGGGTCACGCGGGCCTTCGTCGTGCACGGCGCGGCGGGCTGGGATGAGGCGACGCCGGTCGGGCCCTTCGAGCTGTGGGATGTCGCGCCGGGCCGCGTGCGGCCGCGCCAGATCGACCCGACTTCGCTCGGGCTGGCACGCTGCTCCCTCGAAGAGCTCGCGGGGGGCTCCGCCGCTGACAACGCCGCGACGATGCGGGCGGTGCTCGGCGGCCGGGCGGGACCGATCGCCGACGCGGTCGCGCTCAACGCCGGCCTGGTGCTCGAGGTCTGCGGCCGCGCCCCCTCGCTCGGCGCCGGCCTGGAGCAGGCGCGGGAGGGCCTGCGGGACGGGTGCGGGGCGGCGCTGCTCACCCGGCTGGGAGGACACGATGGCTGACTTCCTGCAAACGATGGCGGAAGCGAGCGCCGCGCGCTGGCAACGGGCGGCCGCCCGCGAGGAGCTCGCGGCGTTGCGGGCGCGGGCCCTGGCCGCTCCGCCGGCGCCGGCGCTGAAGCTGCATCCGGACTTCGATCTCATCGCCGAGGTCAAGCGGGCATCGCCTTCGGCGGGCAGCCTGGCGGCGGAAGTCGACCCCGCGGCACGGACCGCGGCCTACGTCCAGGGCGGCGCGGCGGCGGTGTCGGTGCTGACGGAGCCGGAGCGCTTCGCCGGCAGCCTCGAAGATCTCGCCGCGGCCGCCGCGGCGTCGTCGGCGCCGGTGATGCGCAAGGACTTCCTCGTCGCTCCCTACCAGGTCTACGAGGCCCGGGCGCACGGGGCGGGCGGGGTGCTGCTGATCGTCGCGCTGCTCGACGACGTGTCGCTGGACGCCTGCCTGCGGGCGGCCGATGCGTGCGGGCTGTTCGTGTTGCTCGAGGCCTTCGACGCCGCGGACCTCGCCCGGGCCGGGGCGGTCGCCGGCGGCTCCCGGCTGGTCGGCGTCAACACCCGCGACCTGCGCAGCCTGGCCGTCGATCCGACCCGGCTGGCGGCGCTGGCCCCGGAGCTGCCGCGGGGGGCGGTGTGCGTCGCCGAGAGCGGGCTGGCGCTTCCCAAAGATGCCGCGGAGGCGCGCCGGCTCGGCTACCGGGCGGCCCTCGTCGGCGGCGCGCTGATGCGGGCGGAAGCTCCGGGCGCACGGGTCGCGGACTTCCTCCGTGCAGGGCGCGAAGCCGCCCAGGAGGTGCGCGCATGACGGGGCTCTTCGTCAAGATCTGCGGGCTGTCGACGGGGGAAGCGGTCGCCGCGGCGGTGGAAGCGGGCGCCGACGCCCTCGGCTTCGTGTTCGCGACCTCCCCACGCCAGGTCGACCCCGAGCGGGCCGCGCGCCTGCTCGAGGCGGTGCCTGCGGGGATCGAGCGCATCGCGGTCTTCCGCCAGGTGCGCGCGGAGCTGCTCGACGCCGTGGCCGCGCTCGGCTTCGACACGGTGCAGGCCCTGCAGCCCACGCCCCCGGAGGGTCTTCGCTGCGGCTACCTACCGGCCTTCTGCGACGGGCCGGAGCTGCTCGACGCGCTCGCGCCGTTCCCCGGGCGGGTCGTCCTCGACGCGGTCGGCGGCGGCGGCACGGGCCAGCGCGCGGACTGGGCCCGGGCGGCGCGGGCCGCGCCGGGGCGGCGGCTGATCCTGGCCGGCGGGCTGTGCGCCGCCAACCTCGAGGCCGCGATCCGGACGGTGCGGCCCTGGGGGGTCGACGTCAGCAGCGGCGTCGAGCGGGCGCGCGGGGTCAAGGATCCCGCCCGCATCCACGCCTTCATCCAGACGGCGCGGGCGGCCGCGCGGCGGCTCGCAGAGGAACATCCAGAGGAGGAGACATCATGACCGCGCTGCCCGACGTGCGGGGCCGCTTCGGGCGCTTCGGCGGCGCCTACATCCCCGAGCTGCTGGTGCGCGCCGTGCGCCACCTCGAGCTCGCGGCCCGCGACGCGCTCGACGACCCGGACTTCCACGCCGCCTTCGCCGCCGAGCTGCGGACCTGGGTCGGGCGGCCGACGCCGCTCAGCCCCGCGCCCCGCCTCAGCGAGCGTTGGGGGGCCGAGGTCTGGCTCAAGCGCGAGGACCTCGCCCACACCGGCGCCCACAAGATCAACAACGCCCTCGGCCAGGCGCTGCTCGCCCGACGGATGGGCGCCCGGCAGGTCGTCGCGGAGACCGGCGCCGGCCAGCACGGCGTCGCCAGCGCCGCCGCCTGCGCGCGGGTCGGCCTGCCCTGCATCGTGTACATGGGCGCGGTCGACGTCGAACGCCAGGCGCCGAACGTCCACCGCATGCGGCTGATGGGCGCCGAGCTGCGCCCGGTCGAGAGCGGCGACCGCACCCTGCGCGCCGCGATCGACGACGCCCTGCGGCACTGGGTCGGCGATCCGGAGGGCGTCTACTACCTGCTCGGCTCCGCCGTCGGCCCGCACCCCTATCCCTGGCTGGTGCGCGAGCTGCAGGCGGTGATCGGGCGGGAAGCGCGGGCGCAGATGCTCGAGCAGGCGGGTGCGCTGCCCGACGTCGCGGTCGCCTGCGTCGGCGGCGGCTCGAACGCGATCGGCCTCTTCCACCCCTTCATCGAGGACCCCGGGGTCGCCCTGCTCGGGGTCGAAGCCGGCGGCCGCGGGGACGGGCTGGGCGACCACAGCGCGAGCCTCGCGCGCGGGAAGCCGGGCGTCCTGCACGGCTGCTTCAGCCATCTCCTGCAGGACGACGACGGCCAGATCCAGGAGTCCCACTCGGTCTCCGCGGGGCTCGACTACCCGGGGGTCGGGCCCGAGCACTCCTGGCTGCACGAGAGTGGCCGGGCGGAGTACGTCGCCGCCAGCGACGCCGAGGCCCTCGACGCCCTCGCCGAGCTCAGCCGGACCGAAGGCATCCTGCCCGCCCTCGAGTCCGCCCACGCCCTCGCCGGCGCCCGCAAGTGGGCGCGCGAGCACAAGGGCGCGCGCATCCTGATCAACGTCTCCGGCCGGGGCGACAAGGACCTCGGCATCCTGCTGCGGGAGGGAAGGTGATGCGCGACCACGGAGCCGACGCCCTGACCGCGTCCCTGCGCGCTCCCAAGCGCGCCGGACGGCCGGCGCTGATCCCCTTCCTGACCGCCGGCTACCCGCGCCGGAGAGACTTCGCCGCGCTGCTGCTCGCGGTCGCGGAGGTCGCCGACGCGGTCGAGATCGGCGTCCCGTTCAGCGACCCGATGGCCGACGGGGTGACCATCCAGGACACCAGCCGCCAGGCCCTCGCCCAGGGGGTGAGCCTGGCCTGGCTGCTCGACCTGCTCGCCGCGCTCCCGCGGCGTCCGGCGGCGCCGCTCTTGCTGATGAGCTACCTCAACCCGATGCTCGCCCGCGGCCTCGACCGCCTCGGCGAAGACCTCGCCGCGGCGGGGGTCAGCGGGCTGATCGTGCCCGACCTGCCCTATGAGGAATGCGAACCGGTGCGCGATGCGCTCGATGCCCGCGACCGCGCACTCGTGCAGCTGGTCTGCCCGCTGACCGAGCCGCCGCGGCTGCGCACGCTGTGCGAGGCGAGCCGCGGCTTCGTCTACGCGGTCACCCGGACCGGGACCACCGGCACCGGGCAGGTTCCGGCCGATGTCGGCGACTACCTGCGCCGGGTGCGGGCCTGCTCCCCTCTGCCCGTCTGCGCAGGCTTCGGGATCGCCGAGCCCGCGCACGTCGAGGCGCTCGCCCCCTACGCCGACGGCGTGATCGTCGGCTCCGCGCTGCTGCGCGCGCTCGCCGCCGGCGGCTCCGCCGTGTCTTTTCTGCAACGTCTGATGGGGGATCACACCCCGGGAGGTCCGCGATGATCGCCGTACTCGAGAGCTCGTGCACGCTGAAGGACAAGGCCGCCATCGTGCGGACCGTCGAGGCCGAGGGCTTCCGCGTCCAGGTCAGCGAGGCCGAAGGCCGCTCCCTGGTCGGCGTGGTCGGCGCCGGCGCCGCCCGCATGGAGGCGGTGCTGCGCGGTCTGCCCGGCGTCGCCGAGGTGCGCACGAGCGCACCCCCCTGGCCGCTGGTCTCGCGGGAGAACCGCTCGCATCCGACGCGGGTCCGGCTCGGGGACGCCCTGGTCGGCGGCGAGGAGGTCGTCGTCATCGCCGGGCCCTGCTCGGTCGAGAACCGCGAGCAGATGCTGACCACCGCCGACTACACCGCCCGCTACGGGGCCCGCGCGCTGCGCGGCGGAGCCTTCAAGCCGCGCACCTCGCCCTACAGCTTCCAGGGCCTCGGCGAAGAGGGCCTGCGCCTGCTGGCCGAAGCGCGGGAGCGCACCGGGCTGCCGGTCGTCACCGAGGTGGTCGCCCCCGAGGATGTTCCCCTTGTCGCGCGCTACGCCGATGTGCTGCAGATCGGCGCCCGCAACATGCAGAACTTCCGGCTGCTGACCGCGGTCGGCCAACAGAGCAAGCCGGTGCTGCTCAAGCGCGGTATGATGGCGACCCTGCAGGAGCTGCTGCTCGCGGCCGAGTACGTCGTGTCGGCGGGGAATCCGCGGGTGATGCTGTGCGAGAGGGGCATCCGCACCTACGAGCGCGCGACCCGCAACACCCTCGACGTCGGCGCGATCCCCTGGCTGAAGGAGCGCACCCACCTGCCGGTCGTCGCCGATCCCAGCCACGCCTGCGGCATCCGCAGCCTGGTCACGCCCCTCGCCCTCGCCGCCGTCGCGGCCGGCGCCGACGCCCTGATCGTCGAGACCCATCCGAACCCCGAGCTCGCGCTGTCCGACAAGGATCAGGCCTTGTTGCCCGGCGATTTCGCGGCGCTGATGGAGAGCGTACGCAAGGTCGCCGCCGCCGTCGGGCGCCGCGTGCCGGCGGAAGCGCCGGTCTGAGTCCGCAAGGATCTCAGTCCGTGCCCGTGCGCCGGGCCATCATCGTCACGAGGTCCGCCCGCACCGCCTTCGCCGCGACGCGCACCGCGTTGGCGAGGGCGCGCGGGGTCGAGCGGCCGTGGGCCTTGATGCACAGGCGGTCGAAGCCGAGGATGGGCGCGCCGCCGTACTGCTTCCAGTCGGTGAGGTCCTTGACCTGCTTGATGCCGCCGCCGAGCAGCATCAGCGCGATCTTCCAGATCCACTTGCTCGCGTAGGCCTGGCGGGCGAGCTGTTTGGCGGTCTCGCCGACGCCCTCGAGCATCTTCAGCACGATGTTGCCGACGAAGCCGTCGCAGATCACGACGTCGGCGGTGCCCTTCGGGATGTCGATACCCTCGACGTTGCCGATGAACTCGAGCTCGTCGTCCTCCGCCAACACGCCGTGGGCCTCCTGGTACTCCGGAGGGCCCTTGCTCTTCTCGGTGCCGTTGTTCAGGAGGGCGACCTTCGGCCGCGGATTGAGGCTGACCACGCCCGCGTAGGCCGACCCCATGCGGGCGAAGGCGATCAGGTCCCGCGCCTCGACCCGCACGTTCGCCCCGACATCGAGCATCAGCGAGAAGGGATCCTGCTTCGGCCCGCGCCTCCGCGCCGTCGGAAACACCGACGCCAGCGCCGTGCGCCGCACCCCGGGCAAGCGGTCGAAGGAGCGCGCGCAGGAGAGGACCACCGCCCCAGTGTTGCCGGCCGAGACCAGCGCGTCCGCCTCGCCCTTCGCGACGATGCTCGCGGCGAGGGGCAGCGACGCCCGCGGCTGCTCCTCGAGGGCTTCGCGGGGCTTGGCGTCCATCGCGATCGCCCCCTCGCTCGGCACGATCTCGAGCACCTGCGGATCGTGGGGATGCTTCTTCAGCTCGGCCCGCAGCGCCGCCTCGGGACCCGTGACGAGGAGCTTGCCCTCGAACCCCTTCGAGAGTCGGGCGAGCCCTTCGATGGTGGCCTGGGGCGCGTGATCGCCGCCCATGCCGTCGACCGCGATGCGCATCGGCTGCTCACTGGGTGGGGGTGTG
>JAUIEM010000593.1 GCA_030428695.1 bacterium | reverse complement strand
CGAGCTCGACGTGCAACGCGCCGCTAGGTCGCGGCGGCGTCGGGCTCGCGGCGGTCAGGGCGGCGGGCGGCTCGACCGGCCGCGGTGGGGCAGGGCTCGCGGCGGTCAGCGCCGCGAGCGAGGGCGGATCGACCGGGCGGGCCCGGGCCCAGCGGCGGGGGACCGGGCGGGCGGGGGGCGTCGCGGGGAGGATGGCGGCGCCGGCGCCGAAGGCCTCGCCGGCGGCGGTCGGGGACCAGCCCCCCTCGGCGTCGCGCACGCACAGACCGGCCGCGGCCGCCTCGCGCAAGCGGCGCTCGAGCTCGTCGTGGGTCAGGTAGCTCCGCTCCCGGAGCGCGCGGGCGACCAGGGTCCAGACCGGGGTCGGCTCCGGGCTGAGCAGCCGCAGCACCCGCGCGCAGGCGTCGGCGCTCTCGCCCAGGGCCAGCCGGGCGCGGCGGGCGGCGGCGAGGGTCTCTTCCGCGGGCGTCAACGCGCCGCCCTCTGCTGGCGGAGCGCCTCTTCCGCGGCGTCGGCGCGTCGCTTCTCCCGCGCGGCCGCCTTGAGCGCGTCGTCGACGAGGGCCTTGACCAGGGCGTGGTCCCGGCGCAGCGCGGCGAGGGCGGGGTCGTCGACGGGCTCGGGGCTCGCGGGTCCTGGGCGCAGGGGGATGACCAGCCGGTCGACGGCGAGCAGCGGCCTCTTCGTCCGGCCCGAGCGCTCGAAGCGGATCACGCCTTCGTCGTGGAGGATCTTGAGGTCTTTGGAGACCGCATCGAGCCGGCGGCCTTGCGCGGCCGCGAGGGAGGAGACCGAGTCGACCGGCGCGCTGCCGAGCAGCCGCAGGATCGCGAGCCGTTTGTCCGTCAGGATCTCCGAGCCCTGCGCGAGGCGGATGACGTGGGAACGCACGGGCGCTGGTGTCGGATCTTCCATGGCGGGCTCCTCCCCGTGACCTGTGGCCAACAAGCGGATGTCTCGCGGGAAGATCGCTCGCAGGGGCCGGGATGTCGTTATGACTTCCCTTACGCGTGGGCCGAAGAAGGTGGCAACGCTGCGCCGCGCCGTCGGCGGCGGACGCCTGTGAGGCGCCTCGGCGCGCCCGGTCGGCGACGCCTCTGCACGGTCAGGCCCGGGGCGCGTCGGCGGGCTCCGCATCCAGGGCGGCCCGCGCCTTCGGGAACAGGATGTTGTTCTCGAGGTGGATGTGGTGGTGCAGCTCGGCTTCGAGCTGCTCGAGGCCCTTCCACAGGGCGCGCCAGGTCGTGCAGGCCTGGTCGGGGACACGGTAGTCGTCGGTCAGCGCGCGCAGGCGGCGGAGGGCGGCGCCGGCCGTCTCGTGCTCGTGCTCGAGCTCGGCCACGCCTTCGGGGCAGGGCCGGTCGGCAGCGAGCGCGGGGAAGACGCGCTGCTCTTCGTCGGCCATGTGGTCGAACAGCTCGTTCTTCAGGCCGACGAAGGTCTCGAGCAGCGCCGGGAGCACCTCCGGGCTCTTCGCGCGGTGGACGCCGAGGACCTTCCTGGCCATCGCCTCGAGACGCGGCAGCTCCTCGTCGAGGCGGCGGTGGTAGCGCGTGACGATGTGGTCGATGAGCTCGGCGAGCGGCGCGTCGGCCCAGGACTGCCGAACCGGCCCCGAGCGGAGCTCGGCCTCGAGCTCGGCGAGCACGGTCCCCGTGTCGAGGCCGCGCTCCGCGCAGACCTCGTGCAGCGGCCGGCCGCCGCCGCAGCAGAAGTCGATTCCGTGGCGGGCGAAGACCCGGGTCGCCAGGGGATGGTCGGTGGCGATACGGCCGACTGTGGTCTCGGGACAGAGGGTGGATGGCATGGCGGCTCTCCTGCTGCTGGGGACTGCGCGGGTACGGCCGGTGCCGACGCGGGGGCGCCGACGGCCGGACGCAGCTCTTGCTGTTGCAGAAGGCATGCCGCACGGCGAACGGCCTCTCGCGCCGGGCTGCGTGCGCGGTGTTGTCGCATGGACCACGGGGTCGTGTTGTCGTTGTGACCAGGGGTGGTCGGGTTGACAACGGCGTCGCACGTCGCGGACCTCGGTGTGTGCTTCGCCGGCTCACTTGTCGAACGCTCGTCCCCGGCACGCAGAGCTGGTTCTGCGAGCCCTACATCGCCGCCCGCCCCGAACGCAGCAGCGCCAGCGTGTCCGTGCGCCCGATCGCGAGGGCCGGCCAGATGCCTGCGAGCAGGCACAGGACCAGGGTCAGGCCGACGCCGAGGGCGAGGTGCGCCCAGGGGATGACCAGGGGCGGGGCGAGGCCGCCGAAGAAGCTGATGTGCTGGGTGACCTCGAGGCCGGCCCAGCTCGCGGCGACGCCGAAGGAGATGCTCAGGGCGCAGGCGACCACGCCGACCAGGGCGGCCTCGGCGACCACCATGCGCACCAGCCCGCCGCGGGTCACGCCGACCGCGCGCAGCACGCCGAGCTCCCAGCGCCGGGCGCGGATCGAGGCGAGGACGGCGTTCATCACGGCGAGGGCGGTGACGAGCAGGGTGATCAGCGGCAGCTCGCTGACCGCCCAGAGGATGGTGTCGGTGCGGGTCTGCAGCGAGGCGCGCACCTCCCCCGGCATCATGATCTGCAGGCCGCTGCCCGGCTCGTGGCGCGCCGCGTGGGCGTCGGCGAGCGGGGCGAGGGCGGCGCGCAGCGCTTCGGGCGTGGTGCCGGGGGCGAGCTGGAAGCCGAGCAGCTCGCTGCGGGCGGGGTCGAGCTCGAAGTCGCGCTCGAGATCTTCGCGGCGGGTGAAGATCAGCGCGGCGGCGCGCGGCAGGCGGCGGCGCAGGCCGGACTCCTTGGTGACGAAGTGCCAGCCGGGCAGGTTGACGATGCCGGCGACCTCGTAGCGGACCGCAACGTCGGGGGCGAAGGGTGGGATCATCGCGAAGGAGTCGCCGATGCCGAGGCCGGTCTCCCGGGCGAAGTGGTCGGGGATCACGCAGCGCCCGCCCTCCGCGAGCCGGGCGATCACCTCCTCGCGGGTGCCGACGACGTACTGCAGGTCGACCAGCGGGCGTCCGCCCTCGAGGTCGGCGGGGTCGACGCCGAGCAGCACGACGTTGTCCTGGCGGGTGACCGACTGGCCCTTCTCGCGGGCGCCGGTCAGGTCCTCGGCGAGCAGCGGCTGCTCGGTCGCGAGGCGGCCGACGCGCTCGATGGCGGGCAGGGCGGCGAGCTCTTCGGCGGCCTCGCCGGGGACGTGCCCGGCGGTGAACATCACCATCGCCTGCGGGGCCCAGTCGCCGGGCAGGAAGGGGCCGAGCATCGTGTAGCCCCAGAGCTGGATCGAGATGAACAGGCCGAGCCCGACCGACAGCGCGAGGGTCACCCCGACCGTGCGCGGCAGGTGGCTGGAGAGCTGCGAGCGCAGCAGCTGGTGCGGCAGCCCGAGCAGCGCCGCCAGAGCCCGCCCGCCGACGCGCTCGACGCCGACCACGAAGGCGGGCGCGAGGAACAGGAAGCCGAACAGCAGGCTCGGCAGCCCGACGGCTCCCCAGGCCGTCGCCAGGGAGTTGCCCTCCAGGGGCAGGGCGAGCAGCGTGATGGGGCTGACCGCGAGCAGCAGCAGGCCGACGACCGTCGCCCGCCGCAGCCAGCGGGCGGCCCGCACGGCCGGGCGGGCGGACAGGGCCCGGACGATGTCGACCCGCGAGGCCGCCCAGGCCGGCAGCACCGCCGCGGCGAGGGCGCCGGCGAAGGCGCACAGCGCCGACAGCGCGATCGCCGCGCCGCCGAGGTTCAGGGCCAGCCCCGGCTGGGCGGCCGCGGCGGCGCCGAGCAGGGCGCCGCCCGCGCCGAGGCCGCCGAGCCAGCCGAGGGTCGCGAGCGCGAGGGCCTCGCAGCAGACCAGG
>JAUIEM010000592.1 GCA_030428695.1 bacterium | reverse complement strand
CGCCGGGGTCTACGCCGCGCGGCCCGACCTGGCGATGGTCGACTCGCGCAAGGGCATCACCAACCTGCACGTGCCGAACAACGTGATCATCGACGCCTCGATGCCGAACGTCGTGCGCGACGGCGGCAAGATGTGGAACCGGAAGGGCGAGCTGCAGGACTGCATCGCGATGGTCCCCGACCGCTCCTACGCGACGATGTACGCCGAGATCCTCGAGGACGCGAAGAGGAACGGGCAGTTCGACCCCGCCACGATGGGAAGCGTCGCGAACGTCGGCCTGATGGCGAAGAAAGCGGAGGAGTACGGCTCCCACGACAAGACCTTCGAGGCGCCCGGCAAGGGCAGCTACCGGGTCGTCGACACGCGCTCGGGCGAGATCCTGCTCGCACAGACCGTCGAGACCGGCGACATCTTCCGCATGTGCCAGGTGCAGGACATCGCGATCCGCGACTGGGTCAAGCTCGCGGTCGGCCGCGCCCGCGCGAGCGGCTCGCCGGCGGTGTTCTGGCTCGACGCCCAGCGCGGCCACGACGCCCAGCTGATCAAGAAGGTCGAGGCCTGCCTGCCCGCGCACGACACCGACGGCCTGGACATCCGCATCCTCGCCCCGGTCGAGGCGATGCGCTTCAGCCTCGAGCGCGTCCGCCGCGGCGAGGACACCATCGCCGTGACCGGCAACGTCCTGCGCGACTACCTGACCGACCTGTTCCCCATCCTCGAGCTCGGCACCAGCGCCCGCATGCTGTCGATCGTGCCGCTGCTCAACGGCGGCGGCCTGTTCGAGACCGGCGCCGGCGGCTCGGCCCCCAAGCACGTCCAGCAGATGCTGCAGGAAGGCCACCTGCGCTGGGACTCCCTCGGCGAGTACTGCGCCCTCGTGCCCTCCCTCGAGCTCGCCGCCCGGCAGGGCGACAACCCCGCCGCCAAGGTGCTCGCCGAGGCCCTCGACGAGGCGATCGGCGACTACCTCGAGAACGCGCGCTCGCCGTCCCGCAAGGTCCACGAGCTCGACAACCGCGGCAGCACCTTCTACCTGACGCTGTACTGGGCCCGCGCCCTCGCCAACCAGGAGAAGGATGCGGGCCTGCGGGAGACCTTCGCGCCGATCGCCCAGGCGTTGACCGAGGCCGAGGACACCATCAGCGCCGAGCTGCTCGCCGCCCAGGGCGATCCGGTCGAGCTCGGCGGCTACTACATGCCCGACGTGGAGAAGTGCGCGGCGCAGATGCGGCCGAGCGCGACCTTGAACGGCATCCTCGCGCGGCTGGGGTAGGAGCGCCGGGGGCGTCTCCCCAGGCCAGGCCTGATCCGCCGTCCCAGCGGGACAGGGAGCTGCAAGGGTGCAGCTCCCCACGCCGGCCCGCGTCCGTTTCCTACGGCAACTGCACCCGCACCGGCGCCTCCCCCGGGTCGACGAGCACCAGCGCGGTGCTGCCCAGGGGACTCTCGACGACCAGGTCGTAGTGCCCGTACGGATAGATGTCGAAGAGCTGGAAGCTGCCGTCGGCGTCGGTGCGCGTCTCGCGGCGTCCACCGAAGCCGACCATGCCGGTCTCGACGACGGCGTCCTCGACCGGCCGCCCCTGGTTGTCGACCACCGTCCCGCGCAGCACGCCTCCGGGCAGGAGGGTCAACGACCGCTCGGTCGCCCCGCTGACGGTGACGCTCGCCCGCCCCACGCCCCGGTCGGGGCAACGCAGGAACAGCTCACAGGGTCCCTCGGGCAGCGACGCGAAGGTGTAGGTCCCGTCCGCGCCAACCTCGACGTAGTCGTTGAAGTCGGGCGCCATCGCGAACACGTACACCGGCATGTCGCCCGCGATATCCTGCGGGTCGTGGACGACGCCGGAAAGGCTCCCGACGTTCTGGGGGGCGCCGAGGTCGACGGTGCGGTGCTCGCCGGGCAGCAGCTCGACGGTCTCGATGCGCCCGCCGAACTGGCCGCCGACCTGGTAGAGGCCGGGGAAGAGCCCGCGCAGCTCGGCCCGCCCGTCGACCACCGACGCGCTGAGCGGCACGCCGTGCAGCCGCTTCCACCAGCTGACCTGGACCGCGCTCGCCTGCGGATCCGCCGGCAGGATCGTCAGCCGGCCCCCGGGCGCGAGGTCGACGACGAGCTCGACGCTGCCCGGCCGGGTCCGCTCGCTGGCGGCGATGGCGACCCGCTCCCCGGAGCTGACGAACAGGGTGTGGGGGCGCGCCTCGAGCTGGACGAACTGGAAGCGCCCGTCGCCGTCACTGGTCGCGACCGGGCCGCCGTCGATGTCGATGGTCGCGCCGGCGACCGGTCCCTCCGGGCCGCGCACGAGCCCGGACAGGTTCAGGGCGCCGTGGATCTCGAGCGGCGGAAGCTCGACGATCCGCGTCTGGTCGTGCAGCTCGCTGGGCGGGATCCGCACCGCCGCCGTCGCGGGCACGTAGTCCGGATGGAAGAGCGCGAGGTCGTAGGTCCCGGGCTCCCACAGGGGGGACAGCGCGAAGCTTCCGTCCGCCTCGCTGACGGCCTCGGCCCCGCCTCCGGTCACGCGTACGCCGGCGACCGGCAGCCGGGCGCGGGTGACGATGCGGCCGCGGACGAGCACCGGCGTCTCGAGAAACACCTCCAGCGACAGAGCTTCGTCGGCGACGAGGTCGACCCAGAGGTAGCTCGGGATGTGGTCGGCAGCGGCGAGCTCGAGCAGGAACAGTCCGCCGGGCAGGCCCTCCGCGTGCACCTCCCCCGCCTCGACGGGCAGGCTCCGGAACAGCGGCCGGCCCGGGTCCGCGCCGTCCGGATCGGCGATCCACAGCCGGGCCTCGAGCTCCCGCAGCAGCTGCCCGGCCCGGGAGCGGACCACGACGGACAGCCTGCACTCCCCGGCGTCGAGCGGATGGGCGGCCTCCGTGTGCGCTTCCTCCATCAACATCATGCCTTCTATCGCGACCAGCGGGAGGCTGGCGACGGGCCCCCAGCCACCGGCGACGTTGAGGTGCGCCTCGTAGGCGCGCCGCGCGTCCTCCGAGCCGGCGACGAGGTCCTCGGACAGGGTCTGCTGGTAGCTGCGCCCCAGCCCCTCCAGGGCGTGGTAGGGGTAGGGATGTTGCCCGGCCCGCCGCCGCGCCGCGTCGTCCGCTTCCTCCTCTCCGGCCTCCGCCGCGTCCGCCGCCGGCGCGGGGGCGTGGGCTGCTTCGGAACCTCCGGGTGCAGAAGAGGTTCCGCTCTCGCTCGAGGCGTCGACGACGGGCAGCTCGACCGGCGCGCCCCCCTCGTCCGGGAGCGCGACCCGCTCGGGCGCAGCCTCGCGCTCGACGACGGCGACGGGATCCGGCGCGGGTGCCGCCTCCGGCGCCCGCAGGCTCAGCGTAGCGGCGCCCGTGACAAGCAGGACCGCGACCACCCACAGCTTGAGCTGGCCCGAAGGCACCAGCGCCGCCAGCGCGAGCGGGGCGCTGGTCGGCGGCGCCGGCAGCAGCGCGAGCAGCCCGAGGGCGCTGGCGGTGTAGCCCGACTCCTGCAGCGACGCCCGCAGCCGGCTCAGGCCGTCCTGGACCCGGTTGTGCACCGTCCCGACCGAGCAGCCGAGCTGCCGGGCGATGCGCCGCATCGGCTGGCCCTCGAGCTGGTGCAGGACCAGGGGCAGCCGGATGGTCGCCGGCAGCGCGGCGATCTTCCGCCCCAGGGCCTCGGCCAGCTCACGCTCGTCCAACCCCCGCGGCAGCGCCGGCTCGGCGCGCTCGTAGCGGCGCTCGCGGGCCCGGCGGCGGGCGCGGCTGCGGAAGCGGCGCCGGGCGAGGTTGACCGCCGCCCCGCACAGCCAGTCGTCGAGAGCGGTGTCGTCCGGGAAGGGCTCGCGGCGCCGGAACAGG
>JAUIEM010000591.1 GCA_030428695.1 bacterium | reverse complement strand
CCCGCGCGACCGGCCCCTACTCCCTGATCACGCAGCAGCCGCTGGGCGGCAAGGCGCGCTTCGGCGGGCAGCGGTTCGGGGAGATGGAGGTCTGGGCCCTCGAAGCCTATGGGGCCGCGAACATCCTGCAGGAGCTGTTGACCGTCAAGAGCGACGACGTCGATGGCCGCACGAAGATCTACGAATCGATGGTCAAGGGCGAGAACGTTCTCGAGTCTGGAACACCCGTTTCCTTCGATGTCTTGACGAACGAGATCCGGGGCCTCGGAATCAGCATGGAGTTGCAGCGCAATCCCAAGGCGATTCTGGCCTGAGCCCGAGAAACAGACGCACGAACACAAGCCACAGACCACAGGTGAGGAGACGTCGTGGAGGGAATTTACGACCGGATCAACGACTACGGATCGGTGAACATTCGCCTCGCGTCCCCCGAGGACGTCCGGAAGTGGTCGTTCGGGGAGGTCAAGCGCCCCGAGACGATCAACTACCGGAGCTACCGTTCCGAAAAGGACGGTCTGTTCTGCGAGAAGATCTTCGGTCCGGAACGTGACTGGGAGTGCTCCTGTCAGCGCTACAAGGGCATCAAGTACAAGGGCACGAAGTGCGAGCGCTGCGGGGTGGAGATCACCAACTCGCGCGTGCGCCGCAAGCGGATGGGGCACATCAACCTCGCCGCGCCCGTCGTGCACATCTGGTTCTTCAAGGCGATGCCGAGTCGTCTCGGCAGCCTGCTGAACAAGCGCACCTCCGCTCTCGAGCGGGTGATCTACTTCCAGGACTACATCGTGATCGACCCCGGCGAGACGCCTCTCAAGGAGAAGGCGCTGCTCACCAAGGACGAGTACGACGAGGCGGTCGAAGCCTACGGTGAGCAGGCCTTCGAGGCTGGCATGGGCGCCGAGGCGATCAAGAAGCTGCTCGAGCGCATCGACCTCGACGAGCTCGAGGACGACCTGCGCGTCCAGCTGAAGGAGACCGGCTCCAAGCAGAAGACCAAAGACCTCTCCAAGCGCCTCGACACGGTGTGCGCGATCAAGGAGAGCTCGAACAAGCCGTCCTGGATGGTGCTCGACGTCATCCCGGTCATTCCCCCCGACCTGCGGCCCCTCGTACCGCTCGAGGGCGGGAACTTCGCGACCAGCGACCTCAATGACCTGTACCGGCGCCTGATCAACCGCAACAACCGCCTGAAGCGGCTGCTCGACCTCAACGCCCCCGACGTGATCATCTGCAACGAAAAGCGCATGCTGCAGCAGTCCGTCGACGCCCTGTTCGACAACAACCGCTGCAAGCGCCCGGTCACGCAGAACAACCGGCCGCTCAAGTCCCTGACCGACATGATCAAGGGCAAGCAGGGCCGCTTCCGCGAGAACCTGCTCGGGAAGCGCGTCGACTACAGCGCGCGCTCGGTGATCGTGGTCGGTCCCGAGCTCAAGCTGCATCAGTGCGGCCTGCCGAAGAAGATCGCCCTCGAGCTGTTCCAGCCCTTCATCATCCGGCGCCTGAAAGAGATCGGCCTCGCGGACACGATCAAGTCCGCGAAGAAGATGCTCGAGCGCAAGGAGGAAGAGGTCTGGGACATCCTCGAAGAGGTGATCCACGAGCACCCCGTGCTGCTCAACCGCGCGCCGACCTTGCACCGCATGGGTATCCAGGCCTTCGAGCCGATCCTGATCGAAGGAAACGCGATCAAGCTGCACCCGCTGGTCTGCACCGGCTTCAACGCCGACTTCGACGGCGACCAGATGGCGGTCCACCTGCCGCTGTCGCTCGAGGCGCAGACCGAAGCGACGACGCTGATGCTGTCGACCAACAACATCTTCTCGCCGGCGCACGGCAGCCCGATCATCAGCCCGAGCCAGGACATCGTGCTCGGCTGCTACTGGGCGACGGCCTCGCTGCCCGGCTGCAGCGGTGAGGGCATGGCCTTCTCGTCCTCCGAGGAGGTGCACCTCGCCTACCTCGAGCACAAGCTGCACATCCACGCGATGATCCGCGTGCGCTTGGACCGGGACACGATCGTGCGTGGCGACAAGGGCCTGGTCGAGAAGCCGCTGAACTACGTCGAGGGCGAGCGCGCGGTGCGCTGGAAGGCCTTCCTGAAGTCCGGCCGCAAGGAAGGGCTTCTCGACACCGACCCGCCGCCGATGTACGAGACCACCCCGGGACGGATCGTGTTCAACGACATCCTCCCGCAGGGCATGGACTACTACAACTACACCCTGACCGGAAAGATGGTCAATCAGATCATCGCCGACTGCTACCAGGTCCTCGGGGTGAACTCGACCCTCGGCCTGCTCGACGACCTCAAGGCCCTCGGCTTCCAGGAAGCGACCCGCGCCGGCATCAGCTTCGCGGCGGACGACCTCGTCATGCCGACGGCCAAGCAGGAGGTGCTCGACGCGACCCAGGCCAAGGTCGACAAGATCATGCGCGACTACCGTCGCGGCGTGATGACCGAAGGGGAGCGCTACAACCAGATCATCGACCAGTGGACGCACGCGACCGAACAGGTCGGCGACCTGATGCTCGACGGCCTGAAGGGCGACCACGGGATCGAAGGGCAGCCGTCGCTCAATCCGATCTTCATCATGCTCGACTCCGGCGCTCGTGGCTCGAAGCAGCAGATCCGGCAGCTCGCCGGTATGCGCGGCCTGATGGCGAAGCCCTCGAAGACCGGCGCGATCATCGAGACGCCGATCAAGGCGAGCTTCCGGGAAGGCCTGATGGTGCTCGAGTACTTCTCGTCGACCCACGGCGCCCGCAAGGGTCTCGCCGACACCGCGCTGAAGACCGCGGACTCGGGGTATCTGACCCGCAAGCTCGCGGACGTCGCCCAGAACGTGATCGTCAACGAGATCGACTGCAAGACCACGGCGGGCATCACCAAGACCGCGATCTTCAAGGGCAACCGCGTCGAGGTTCCGCTGTCCAGGATCCTGCACGGCCGGACCGCGCGGACGACGATCGTCGACCGCCTGACCGGCGAGGTGATCATCGAAGAGAACCAGCTCTACGACGTCGCGACTGCCCGGCACGTCTCGAAGTCCCTCGGCAGCGAAGCCAAGGTGCGCGTGCGCTCGGTGCTGACCTGCGAGGCTCCTCTCGGCGTGTGCGCACTGTGCTACGGCATGGACCTGTCGAGCGGCAAGCTGGTCGAGCTCGGTACCGCGGTCGGGATCATCGCCGCGCAGTCGATCGGTGAGCCCGGCACGCAGCTGACCATGCGTACCTTCCACATCGGTGGTGTCGCGACGCGCGACCTCGCCTGGATCGACACCGACCAGGAGGGCACCGTCGAGTTCCGCGACCTGCACACCGTGGTCAACCGTGAGGGCGTGCGGATCGCGCTGTCCGAGGGCACGATCGTGCTCCTCAACAAGAAGGGCAAGGTCGTCGACAGCCGCTCGATCCCGAACGGGACCGAGGTGCGCGTCGCCGACGGCGAGGTGGTCAAGAAGAAGAAGGGCGCGAAGACCATCCTCGGGACCTGGGACCCGAACAATCTCCTGATCCGCGCCGAGTTCCCCGGTGTCGTCAGCTTCGAGGACTTTGAAGAGGGCAAGACCTTCCGCAAGGAGAAGGACGCGAAGACCGGTGTCGAGCGCGCGGTCGTCATCGAGCACAAGGGTGACCTGCACCCGCAGATCGTGCTCAAGGACAAGAACCTCAAGCCGATCGCCGTCTACCCGATCCCGGAGAAGGCGTACGTCGAGGTCGCCGACGGCCAGGAGGTCATCGCCGGTGACCTCCTCGCGCAGGCGACCAAGGGCAAGGTCGGCACCCAGGACATCACCGGTGGTCTGCCGCGGGTGACGGAGATCCTCGAGGTGCGCAAGCCCAAGGA
>JAUIEM010000110.1 GCA_030428695.1 bacterium | reverse complement strand
TCGATGAACCGCATCGTCGCGCTGAAGATCCTGCACAAGCGCTGGCTGAACGACGAGGAGTTCAAGCAGCGCTTCCTGATCGAGGCCCGGCTGGTCGGCAAGCTCAGCCACCAGAACCTGATCAAGGTCTTCGACGTCGGCAAGGAAGACTGGAAGTACTACTTCTCGATGGAGTTCATCGAGGGCGAGACCCTCGAAGAGAAGATCGAGCGCGAGGGCCCGACCGACATCGTCGAGGCCATCGACTTGATCCTGCAGGTCCTGCGCGCGATCCGCTACCTGTCGAAGTACGACATCGTCCACTGCGACATCAAGCCGTCGAACATCCTCCTGACCCGCGACGGCATCGCCAAGCTCGGCGACTTCGGCTTCGTCAAGACCAACATCGAGATCCAGGCCACCGAAGAGGGCTCGGTGCTCGGCACCCCCGACTACATCAGCCCCGAGCAGGCGATGGGCGAGAAAGACCTCGACTTCCGCAGCGACATCTACTCCCTCGGCGTGACCTTCTTCCACATGCTGACGGCGCGGCCGCCCTTCGACGGCACCGTGTCGACGATCATGCGCAAGCACATCCGCCAGCCGCCGCCGAGCCTCAAGCAGCTCAACCCGAGCATCCCCAAAGAGCTGTGCCGCATCGTCGACAAGATGATGGCCAAGGGGGCCGACGACCGCTACGAGACCTGCGACGCCCTGTTCGAAGAGCTCGAGATGCTGCGCATCAAGCAGAAGACGGGCAAAGACTACAACGTCGACAAGTCGACCCTGGTCGAGGCGATCGAGCTGCACAAAGACCGCGCGACCCGCGCCTGGCGCGAGAAGCTCGACGTGGTCGGACAACTCAAGCGGGCGCGCGTGCTGAACTTCGTGCTCGGGGGGCTGTTGCTCCTGTCGCTGCTGATCCTGTTCATCGTGCTCTTCAACACTTGAGGAACTGCCGATGCCCGCTCCCCTGCTTCTGTGCATCCGAGACGGCTGGGGGGTGGCTCCGGCCGGACCGGGCAACGCGGTCAGCCTGGCCCGGACGCCCGTGCTCGACAAGCTGCTCGCCTCGGCGCCCGGCTGCCTGATCGATCCCTGCGGCAAGGCCGTCGGCCTGCCGGAAGGGCAGATGGGAAACTCCGAGGTCGGGCACATGAACATCGGCGCAGGCCGCGTCGTGTACCAGGACCTGACCCGCATCGACCACGCGATCGAGACCGGCGCGCTCGCCTCCAACGACGTCCTGCGGGAAGCGCTCGGCAAGCCGCGCGTGCAGCTCTTCGGCCTGGTCTCCGACGGCGGGGTGCACAGCGCCCAGCGCCACCTCGAGGCCCTGCTCTCACTGGCGAAGGAGCGCGGCGCGGGCGAGGTCTACATCCACGCCATCCTCGACGGCCGGGACACGCCTCCGACCGGGGGCGTCGGCTACATCGAGAAGCTGCTCGCCGCCTGTGAGGAGCGGGGGATCGGGCGCCTCGCCTCGCTGTGCGGCCGCTACTACGCGATGGACCGCGACAACCGCTGGGAGCGGGTCGAGCGGGCCTACCGCTGCTACGTCGCCGGCGAGGGCAAGGACGGCTCCGCGCCCCTCGAGGCGATCCGGGCCAGCTACGGCGAGGACGTCACCGACGAGTTCCTGCTGCCGCACGTCGTCGCGGCCGAGGGACGTGTCCGGGAAGACGACAGCCTGCTGTTCTTCAACTTCCGCGCCGACCGCATGCGCCAGCTGGTACGCGCGCTGTGCCTCGAAGACTTCGACGCCTTCGCCCGGCCCTTCCGCTGCCGCACGGCCGCCTGCATGACCCGCTACGACGAGACCTTCGGGCTGCCGGTCGCCTTCGCCCCGCAGAGCTTCTCGGACACGCTGCCCCAGCTGATCTCCGACCAGGGCTGGGGACAGCTGCGCATCGCCGAGACCGAGAAGTTCGCCCACGTGACCTACTTCACCTCCTGTGGGCGCGAGCAGCCTTTCCCCGGCGAGGAGCGCATCCTGATCCCCTCACCGCGGGTCGCGACCTACGACCTCGCGCCGGCGATGAGCGCCGAGGCGGTGACCGAGAAGCTGCTCGCGGCGATCCGGAGCCGGAAGTTCCCGCTGATCATCCTCAACTACGCCAACGCCGACATGGTCGGCCACACCGGGAAGATCCCGGCCTGTATCGAGGCGGTCGAGGTCATCGACCGGCTGCTCGGCACCGCCCTCGGCGCCCTCGACGAGGTCGGCGGCCAGGCGCTGATCACGGCCGACCACGGCAACATCGAGCAGCTGCTCGACGAGCAGGGCGGCCCCCACACCGCCCACACCACCAACCGGGTGCACCTGCTCTGGCACACCTCCGACGCCCGCGGCCGCAGCCTGGCGGACGGGGCGCTGTGCGACATCGCGCCGACCATCCTCGAGCTGTTCGGGGTGCCGCAGCCGGCGGCGATGACCGGCTCCTCCCTGCTGCGCTCCCCGTAGGCGCTGTCGGGCTGTCCGGATTCCGGACAGCCCCGACGGCCACGGCTCCTCCCGCCCCCGAAGCGGCCGCCACTCCCTCGCGGCACGCCCGTTGCACTTCCCCTCTCCGAGCGCCGGAGGGAGGAGCACCCCGTGGACAGAGAGACCGTCAAGACCCGCCTGAGTGAGATCGCGAGCGACAGCATCCGCATCCGCGCCGGCCGGCCGTACAGGATCGTCGTCGCCGACAACCGGTACAAGCTGCACGTGCAGCTGCTCGACCCGCGGCTGCAGCCGCTGCGCGGGGTCGCGTGCACGGTCGACGGGAAGGCCGCCGAGACCGACGCGCAGGGCTGCCTCAAGACCGAGCAGGTCGTGCTCGGCAAGCACGCGATCAAGGTCCGCGGCGTCGAGCTGACCGTGCCGAGCATCTGCCGCTCGGCGTCCGAGCCGCACCAGCAGGTCGTCTGGGCCGCCTGAGCCCACAACGCACCGGAGGACAGAGATGCCGCTCAGCGCGCGCTTCGTGCCGAACGTCCAGTCCGACCCGTCGAAGACGATGACGGTCACCATCGAGGGAAGAGCCCCCGACGGCCCGCTCGAGATCCGTGTCCTCGAGCTGGACAACTTCAAGCTGCGCGTCGGCGACAAGACCGTGCAGAAGCGGGAGAACGCGGGCAAGGACGACCTGCTGGCGACCTTCCAGGGCAGCTGGCAGAAGAACCGCTTCGCGCTGAAGACCCACAAGAACCGCTACAAGCCGACCGCGGGGCAGCCCTGCACGACCCTCCGCCTGGCGGTCGCGGGGGCGGCCGCGACGCTGGTCCCGGTGTGCGAGAAGCCCGGCGAGAAGGAGGGCCGCTACTTCGAGCTCGGCATCGAGCTCCTGCACAAGGGCAAGCGCTGCTTCCGCACCGAGTGGCCGGCCCTGTACGACCGCGGGCTGCGCTTCCAGGTGCTCGACGCGCTCAGCCAGAAGCCGATCGCCTCGCGCCCCGCCCTCCTGCGCTGCGCCGACGGCAGCCTCAAGCCGGTGCAGCTCGACGCGGCCGGGCGCGCGACGCTGCGGGGCATCCCCGAAGGCGCCTGCGAGCTCTTGACCTCGGTGGCCGAGCCCCTGCCCGGGGCGTTCGAGACCCTGCCCGCCGGGCAGCTCTCCTACGCCCGCATCCTCGGTCTGCGCACGGCGACGATCGGCGCCGGCGACGAGAAGGTGCGGGCCGCTCCGAAGGACGACACCCTGCTGCCGCTGCTCGCCAAGCTCGACGCGACGGCGCACCGGCAGGTCTCGCAGCTCGAGGGCGGCTTCACGCTGGTCCCCGGAGCCGGCCAGGGCGACGCGAGCCTGGCCCGGCTGTTCCGCGCCGCCTGCCTGCTCCAGGCCCTCGAGACCGCGGGGAAGGCGAAGACGGCCTTCGACAGCGACTTCGCCCACCGCGTGGAGACCGCGCTGCCCAAGCTCGCGAGCCTCGAGCAGGACGAGCGGGTCGGCCTCGCGCTCGGCGTCCTGCTCTCGAAGACCGGCAGCCCCGACCTGCAGGAGCTCGCCTCGCGCCACCTGCTCTGGGCGCTGGCGCGGCGCGTGCAGGCGGCGCGCAGCGCGCTCGAGGGCGGCGAGCCCCCGGCCGCGCTCGCCTGCTTCGCGCTCGCCCTGGCGCGGGCCGCCGAGCCCCTCGCGAAGGCGGCGACCGGGGACGACCCGAAGATCGCCCAGGCCTTGCTCAGCCACGCGGTCGGCCTCGGCCACGACGTGCTCGCGACGACGGCGGCTCCCCTGTTCGCCGGCAAGGACGCCCGTAAGCAGCGCGCCCGCACCGCGCTCGAGCGCTGCTACGCGCGGCTCAGCGAGGACTGGAAGCTGCCGGAGGGCGACTTCGCCTGGACCCTGCAGCGCAAGCCGGACGCCCTCGACTGGGACTGGCAGGCGCCGACCCGCACCTGGGCCGCGCCGCCGGCACTCGAGCGCAAGCTGGTCGCCCGGGACTTCCTGCGCAAGCTGCACTCCGGCCCCGTGCGCATCCCCCTCGGCTGCAAGGCTGCCGGGGGCGCCCTGAAGCTGGTCGACTTCGCCGCGGGCGAGGGGGTCAACTCCCTGACCGCCGGCTTCAAGCACAGCGCCTGGGAGCAGCAGAGCTACTACCTGCGGCGGGTCGTCCGCGCCGGCGTCAACCTCTTCGGCATCGAGCCGATGCGAGGCCCCGTGGGCGAGGCGACGAAGCGCCGGGACGCGCTCTACGCGACCTTCCTGAAGAAGGGCACGGACGCCGCTCCGGCGCAGGGCGTCGGCCATCTGCTCGAGCTGTACAAGACCCGTACGCGCAAGTACTTCCTCGACATCGCGCGGCGCCAGGCGCTGCTCGTGCAGGGCTCCTTCGGCGCGACCGCCTCCGGCCACCAGAAGATCGCCACCGGGATCCGGCGCGACATCAAGCTCGGCCAGAAGCAGATCGCCACCGAGCTCGCGCTGGTCGAGCAGGGCCTCGCCGCCTACCTCGCCTTCCTCTCGACCCCGCAGGTGCAGGGCGTGATCGCGGGCTTGCCGGCCAAGGAGCACAAGAGCTGGCGGACGAAGGCGCTGCGCGCGAGCGCCCCGCTCTACCTGCTCGGCGAGACCCGGCTCGGCTACCGCTTCCTGCGCAGCGTCTTCCAGCCCGAGGTGTTCGCCGGGAGCGTCCGCCCGAGCCCGCTGTGGGTGCGCGACCTCGACGTCGGGCAGCGCTCGCCGCGCTACGCCGGCCTCGACCTCGAGGCCTGGTGCGAGCTCTATCCGGCGCTGAAGTTCCACGGGCTGAGCAGCTACGAGCTGGACTGCAAGAAGACCCTGGCCTGCGCCCTCGGTGTCGAGGTCGCCCAGCTCGAGCGCACGGCGGCGGGGAAGCAGAACACCAAGCGCATCGAGACGGGGAAGCCGGCGGCCGAGGCGCAGGAGACGCTGATCGACCTGATGGTCAACCTCGGCGCCGCCACCGAGCGCAAGGACGCGCCGCTGATCGCGAAGTACCGGCAGAAGGTCAAGGCGGCGCTGAAGAAGCTGACGGGCGTCTCCATCCGCCACGGGGACACGAAGCAGCCCCGGTCGTCTTCCGACTACCCCTACCAGGACATGGGCAAGGCCTCCTACGTCGACTGGATCGCCCGCAACTCCGAGCTCCCGCCGACGGAGATCCACTACGAGCAGCTCAACGAGGTGGTGCTGCTCTTCAACCTCGGGCTCGGCAAGCGGCTGTCGATCCACAGCCTGCAGCAGGGGACGAACCTGTCGAAGGCCGTCGAGGTCGAGATGCTGGTCACCATCGCCTCGACCACCGGCGACTACGTCGGCTACGCCGAGACCGGCGCGAAGCTGGTCGGCCGCGGGGCGGACTACCTGATCAACGCCGGCAAGCTGGCGCGCTTCTCGAGCTTCCTCAGCAGCGCCTCCCGAGCGATCGTGGCGTGGGCGGACAAGGCGGGCAAGGTGCTCGGTCCCCTCGGCCTGTTCCTCGGGCTCCTGTCCTTCGGCGACGCCTACCTCGAGGGCGACCACCTCAGCATGGCGATGAGCGCAGTCGGGCTGGCGGCGGGGATCGTCGGCCTCGCGGTGGCGGGCTCGACCAACCCGATCGGCTGGGTGCTGCTCGCGTGCGCCGCCATCGGCATCGTCTCGTCCGCGATCGCGTCCTACTTCGGGTTCACCGCCGCCTACAAGGCCGCGAAGAAGATGGGCTACGACGGCGAGGGGCGCTGCCCGTTGATCATCCACGGCTTCGAGTTCCGCCAGACAGCCAGGGGCCGCTTCGTGCTCTGGATCTACTGGCCGAAGAAGGAGGGCAAGCTGTCGGTCAAGTTCTGGGAATCGGACGACTACGTCCTCGACCAGTCGATCAACCTCCAGGGCACGACCAGCAACCTGGTCAAGGACCTGCCGCTCCGCTCCTACACCTGCCGCGTGCCGGACGCGGTGCTCGAGAAGCTGCAGCCGAGCATGTGGGAGCTCTCCCAGGCCCCCAACGAGGCGGGGGTGATCGACTTCTACCTGCAGGTCTCCGAGAGCGCGGACTTCTCCCGGCCGAAGAACCTGCTGCCGCCGCTCTCGGTCGGCATCGAGGAACGCACCGGCAAGGTGCTGGATGTCGCCCCGCAGAAGGCCCTGCTCGTGCGCAAGATCGACCTGGTCAAGAAGATGCCGATCGCGCGCAAGTTCGCCGACGTCGACTACATGTTCTGGATCCAGTGCGGGCGGGGCGGCGTCGACCACTGGCTGCGCTGCGTCGAGGACGACTACGTCGGCGACGACGTCCTGCACATCGGCGGTAAGGATCAGGTCAAGAAGCGCTCGAAGCGGACGGCCTTCTCGGGCAGCGGCTTCGGCTTCTTCGACCGCGAGATCCGGACGCCGCTCAAGAACCAGTTCCCCTCGGAGAAGGTGGCGAAGAAGCTCGCGGTGCCCGGCAAGGGGGAGGTCGAGGTCGCCGAGCTGCACGTCTACGTCGAGGTCGCCGTCGAGCGGCACAAGCAGCTGCCGGTCGTCGACCTGTCGGGGCAGCAGCGGCGCGGCTACACGAACACGAACAACCAGAACTGGAAGCTCTCGATCGACAAGCAGGGCAGGATCCTCAACGCGACCTGCGACAAGGTCCGTGACTTCGCGCTCGAACAGCGCGGCAAGGGCCCCTGGGAGATGAAGCTGAAGTGGGACCAGCGCGACGCCGACCTGTACGTGCGCTTCTGGGACAACGACTACACGAGCAAGGTGCGCTGGCTGGACAAACAGATCCGCGTGATCCCGCAGCGGAAGAAGTGGGCGGACATCGAAGGGGACTCCTTCCTGCCCTGCGGCTCCGGGCACATGCTGATGCACAACCGGAACGCGAAGACGTACGAGATCTGGACGTTCGCGCCGACGGAGGAGGATCCTCTGCCGCGCCAGACCAGCAAGGGCTCCTGGCCGGGCTTCGGGAAGACGGACGTCGTGCTGCCGGTCGGCTCCGGGCACGCCCTGCATATCGCGCGCAAGACGGGGGTGTGGGCGCTCTACCGGCTCGACGTCAACAACGCGAAGGACGCGCTGATCGATCCACACCTCAAGGACGGCACGCTCGGCGCCATCACCCCGGACATGCAGTTCACCGCGGTCGGGGATCAGTGGCTGCTCGCGATCGGCGGGGGCAAGTGTCACCTGTACCGCGTCGACCCGTCCAAGGACCAGCCTGTGGCGCACAAGCGGACCTTGAGCTGGGGGAAGAAGGGCGACGAGTTCGGGAGCTTCATCCCGATCGGCAGGGAGTATCTGATGCAGTGGTTCGCCGCCAGCGGCGAGTACGCGCTCTACCAGTTCGACCCGAACGACGAGAACGTGCTGACCAAGAAGACCCAGACCCGGGTCGAGAAGCGGCGCAAGAAGCACGGCTTCGTCGGCATCCCCGGCGGCCGGCACTGGCGGGGAGGCTGGCTGCTCGAGCTGACCCCGAAGGGTGGCTATCGCCTGTACAAGTACGCCCCGGGCTCCTACCTGTTCGAGAGCCCCGTCGTGCTCGACAAGAAGCCGATGAAGGTCAAGCTGCGCAACTTCAGCCACACCTTCCCGGCCCCGGTCAGCGACGTGCTGAGCCAGGCGGACCTCCAGAACGCGGACTTCACCAACTCGCTCGACCTCTACATCGAGGTGGCGAACAACGAGAAGATGACGGGATCCTGGGTGTCCGCGCCCTGGTACGTGCGCCTCGAGCAGGACAAGAAGAGCAAGCGCTACCAGGTGAAGTACGCGCACAAGTGAGCGCTGTGCGTCGGCGAGGAAAAAGGGTTCGGGTAGGAGGCGACCGAAAAAGTAAAAGATATTTACGTTTTGCATCCGTGAATGGCGTTTACGCTCGCTATTCTTCGAGTCGAGGGGTGAACCCGCACCCGACACTTCCCACCGCAGCTGCAACCGTGCAGCGACGCGCTCGAGAGAGCCGCGCGTGGGGAGCGGCGTGCCAACCACCAGGAGATTCACGATGCACAGGACCTTCCACCTTCTCTCGACGCTGCTGATCGTCGCCGTCGCCAGCCCGGCCTTCGGCGGCATCGGCAACACTCTGAGCAGCACCAATGTCGCGTCCGTCGACGTCCTCGCCAGCGGCGACATCGTCGTCAGCAGCGCGAACCCCGGCCCGGCCTTCCTGACCGTCGACAACCTCGACCTCGCGCTCGGCGAGAGCCTCTGGATCCTGCAGAAGAGCGCGAGCGACCTGTTCGTGCTGCGGGTCCGCGGCGTCTGCAAGGTCGCCGGCACGGTCTTCAGCGACGGACGGCTCGTCCTGCTGGGAACCCACGGCGTCTCGCTCGCCCAGGGCTCCGACGTCAGCGCGGCCGACCTGACGGTGTCCGCCCTCGACTTCGCGGACAACGACATCCTGCTCCCGCTCCCCGTGCCCTCCCTGCTCCCGGGCATCGGCGGCGACGCGACCGGCGGCGGAAGCTCGACCGGCGGCAGCCCCGACGGCTCCCCCAGCACCGGCCTCCCGACCGGCGGCGGCAGCTACACCACCGGAGACCCGCGCAGCTTGTCGGCCGAAGGTCGGCTCAGCGCCTTCGGCGGCGGCAGCTCGCGGGCCCCGCTGCCCGGCCACGTCCGCCTGTTCGGCGAGAAGCTGCTGGTCGACGCGAACATCTCCGCTCCCGGGGGAGCGATCGTGATGCTCGCCGGCAAGCAGGTCCAGAGCCGCATCGACGGCAGCCCCGCCGGCCTGAGCGAGGTGCTGCTGCCGCACTCCGGCTCGTGGAACGGCCCGGTCTTCGAGCTGTTCAAGGTGACCGACTTCCTGCCGCCGGTCCTGCCCGCGAGCTTTCAGGCCTCCGCCTCGGTCAGCCAGGCGGTCGGGGATGACCTCGAGCAGAACGGTCTGCCGGTGCTGCTGGTCACCACTCCGGTCTACGTACAGAGCGAGATCATCATCGACGGCGGCGCCTGGGGCCCGACCCGGCTCGACGGCGCCCTGCTGCGCACCTTCGGTCCCGAGCCGGCCGGCGCCCACATCGGCGTGTACGGCGGCGTGATCGACTTCCGCCTCGGCACCATCGAGTCGAAGAACGACAACGTGATCGACACGATCCGCGTCGGCGGCGACCCGGACGACCTCGGCGTGAGCCGTGAAGCCTTCCCGGCCTTCGCCTACCGCACCTTCATCGGCAGGAACACCGCGGTCAAGGGCGAGAACAACGACGACATCGAGGTGACCGGATTCAGCGTCATGCGGGAAGGCGCCCTGCCGATCCTGCTGCTCTCCGGCCACGACGGCGCGGTCTCCCCGACCTGGATGGCCGACCGCGAGCAGCTGTTCGCCGAGCTCGACAGCGCCTACCTCTTGTGGTACCAGGCGGACACCGACTGCCACGAGCTGCTCGAGGGCCTGGTCGGGGAGCTCGAGGATCTGACCGGAGAGGCGCCCTACACCATCGAGTTCATGATCGACCGCGCCCACGTCGACGTCAACCGCCGCTCCGGCCGCGGCACGGGCGCGACCGAGGTCGACGAGGACGACAACGTCCTGCTGGTGCCCTACGGCTACGGCCCCGACGCGGACAACAACCTCGCCTACAACAGCTTCCACGACGCGATCATCGCCCAGCAGCAGCGGATCGAGGCGGAGTTCGGCGCCGGCACCATGTTCGACCTGCACGGCCACGACGACCACGACGACGACGATCCGGCCAGCGACAGCCCGCTGATGATCGGCTACCGCATCGACCTCGACACGATGTTCGACGGCCTCGGCTTCGACGAGGAGGCGGACTACGCCGACGCCCTGTTCCGCACGACGCTCAACGACAACCTGAACACCGTGAACCGGTCCTCGGCCTGGAACCTCGCGGAGAGCCTGGCCCAGCCCAACTTCGAGACCGACATGCACGCGGTGATGTTCGGGAACCACTCGCTGTACGGGAACCTGCGGGCGACGACCGATCCGAACGGGCAGCCCTACAAGCTGTACCTGATCGAGGGGGTAAACCACGAGGTCAACCTGCGGATCGGCGGCTACATCATGCGCCGGCACGGCTCCTCGGCGGAATCCCCGGACGCGAACGTGGTCCCCGGCAGCGCCGGCGCCACGCACCCGGGCTTCGTCGCGACGGTCGACGGGGTGCAGCTCGAGATGCCTCCGCAGTACCGCATGGGCAACGCGAACTACCTCGACGGCGTGCGGGAGGACCTCGCCGCGGCGATCGTCGACATGCTCGAGAACCTCTACGGCTTCAATCTGACGCCCTGAGGCCCGTGAGGGAACCTCGCGCCACCTGTCCAGCCGACGGGGCATCGACCCCTGCGCCGGCGCGACCCCTCGGGGTCGCGCCGGCGTTCGTCGGAGCGCCGGATGGATGCGGGCCGCGCCGCCCTGCGCTATCCTCCCTCAGGAGGAGTCGCGATGACCACACCCGCCCCCGGTCTCGAGTTTCCGACGCCCGCCCCCGGCGTTCAGCCCGCGCGGCTCCCGGCGCTGCCCGATCTCAGCGCGCCGGCGCTGCCGGCCGATACGGCGCTCCAGCTCGCGAGCCTGCGGCTCGGCATGGTGCTGTGCTGGGGCGTGGGGGCCTGGTGCCTGTTCAGCTTCCTCGCGGTGCTCAGCACCCTCCCCCTCACCCTCCGAACGACGCTGCGCCCGGTCTTTCCCCTGTTCGCCATGACAGGGCTGATCGGCCTGTTCGCGTATTCCCTCGCCCGCCACCTCCATGACCAGGATGCCGCCCTGCTGCGCTACGCGGCGCGCCTCGCCGCGGGCGTCCGCCGGACGGGCAGCCCCGGCTCCGCGCTCGTCGCCGGGGTCGCGCAGCTGCGCTGGATCTTCATCGCGCTGCTGGTCATGACGGTGCTGTTCGAGCTGACCCTGACCTTCGATGCGTCCCAGTCCCGCGGCGCCGAGGCCTGGTGGTTCGTCGGCAAGGACTACGCGGTGGTGGTGATGCTCTGCGGCAGCCTGCTCGTCGCCTGCCACGAGCGGCTCCAGCAGCTCGTCGTCCTCCACGGTCAGCCGGCCGGCACCGTCTGGCTGCGGCTCGGCCAGGGGGCACGGCTGATCGTGATCTTCGGGCTGCTCGGCATGCTGCTGCGGGAGATGCTCAGCCAGATCTTCGCCGCCTCGAACCCGCAGGAGCTGATCGTGCCCGCGCTCGCCCTCGGGGCGCTGGCCCTGGTGCTCGGCTGGCTGCTCGCGCTCGGCTACTACGGGTCGGAACGCGGGCGGATGCTCGCCGTCACCGCCGCCCAGACCGCGCTGCTGGTGCGCGGCGGGAACGCCTCCGCCCCGCCGCCCGAGCCGACCGAGAAGCTGCGCCTGTGGAGCAGCCTGCTGACCGTCTTCGCGATCCCGATGGGGCTCGCGCTGGTGTTGCTCGTGGCCTGGGTGGCCGGACCCTACACCGCCTACCTGAGCAAGCACGCACGGATCGACGCGGACCGTCTGTTCGAGGTCGTGTTCTTCGGCGCTGCGGTCTGCGCCGGGCTGGTGCACCTCTTCGCCCGGCGTCTGCGCTGCGAGGCCGCGGTGCTGCTCGACCTGCACGCCGAGCTCTCGCGGCGTCTGACCGCGATCGAGCTCGGCACCGCGCCGCCGCTGCGGGAAGAGCCCTGACCCCGGTCGATCAGCCTCGGTTGCGCAGGGCGACCGCGACGTCGTTGAGCTGGATGTCGAACAGGCGCATGTAGTCCGCGAGGTTCTGCAGCACCCCGGCCAGGGCCGCCCCCCGCGACGGCTCGTCCGCCGCCTCGAGCAGGGCCCGGGCCCGGCCGAGCAGCCGCGCGCGCACGTCCTCGCGCGGGACATCCGCGCCGCCCTCGAGCACCTCGCGCAGGAGCAGGTTGACCCCGGAGTTGTAGCTGTCGCCAAAACAGGAGTGGCGCAGGAGGTGGCAACAGCGCCCGGTCTGCTCGACCAGGAACAGCACGTGGGCGCGCTCGCAGTCGTAGCGGGCGCGGATCAGCCGCTGCATGCGGCCGGTCGCCTCGCCGTGCCGCACCGCCCGACGCCGCTCGGGGTCGTAGTACCAGCCCTCGCCGCGCCGCAGCGCGCGCTCGAGCGAGGAGCGGTCGGACTGGGCGAGCATCAGCACGTCGCCGGTGGTGTCCTGGACGACCGTCGGCACCAGGCCCTTCTCGCCGAACTGGATCTGCTCGCAGAACATCGAGCTCATGCTGACCTTGCCGGTGTACAGGGCCATGCCCATCACGGGCCGCGCCCCGAGATCCTCGAGCTCGCGCACCTGCTCGGCGTTCGCGATGCCGCCCGCGATGTAGACCGGCACCGAGACCGCCTGCAGGAGCCGCCGCGCCATCTGCATGTCCGGCCCGAACAGGGTGCCTTCGCGGTCGACCTGCGTGAACAAGAGCCCGCCGCAGAAGGGCTCGAGCTGCTGCGCGGCCTCGACGGTGTTCAGGCCGGTCTTCTCGCGCCAGCCCGAGCGCACGACCTCCTCGCCGGAGCTGTCGACCGCGAGGATGATCTTCGAGCGCAGCAGCCGCCCGCACAGCGCCTCGAGGAACTCCGTGTCGACCCCGCCATCCTTGAAGGCGGCGCTGCCGACGATCACCGCCTCGGCCCCGAGCCCGACCAGGCGCAGGGCGTCCTCGACGCTGCGCACCCCGCCGCCGACGTTGACGGGGAAGCGCTGGGCGAGGCTCCCGATCAGCTCGAGGTTGTCACCCGTGTTGCGGGCGCCGTCGAGGTCGATGACGTTGATGCAGCCGAAGCGGGCGAACTGCTCGGCGACCTCGAGCGGGTCGTTGCGCTCGAGGACCATCTCCTCACCGCGCATCAGCTGGACGACCTTGCCGCCCAACAAATCGATCGTCGGGATGATCACACGCTCTCCCCCACCGTGACTGTGCCGTAGTTGTACACGATCAGCGGGAGACGTCGAGGCGCGCTGCGTCATAGGCCGCGGGAGTGTTGATGTTGGCCCGCACTCCCCGATCGCTCGTCGACAGCACCCGGCGCGGCAGCTCACGCAGCAGGGCGCGCAGCGGCACGTCTGGGTCCGCCGCGGCGAGCGAGGCGAAGGCCCGCGCCGGCACCACCAGCGGGTGGCCGAGACGTCCGCGCCAGGCCGGCTGGACGAGCCGCTGCGGAGCCTCCGCGGCGGCGCCGAGCAGGGCCTGCACCGTGCGCGCGCGCACCAGCGGCATGTCGACGGGCCAGAGCAGGAAGCCCGGCGCGGCCGGCGGCAAGGCGGCGAGCCCCCGCTGCAGGGAGCCGGTGCGTCCGCGGCCGGGCTCGGGGTTCAGCACCGGCAGGGCCCCGAGCGAGGGGATGCGCGCGCTGTAGCGCAGGGCCGGGCCGTGGACGACGAGGAGCGGGGCGGCGCCGGCCTCCCGGGCCGTGCGCAGGATGCGGGCGAGGAAGCTCTCGGAGCCGAGCCGCAGCCAGGCCTTGTCGACCCCCATGCGGCGCGAGGCGCCCGCGCTGAGCACCAGGCAGGGCAGGACCATCAGTGGACGCTGTGCAGCCGGTCCCAGATCGCGCGCGCGCTCTTCTCGTCCGGTAGATAGCGCTCGGCCGGCTTGCTGCGGTACATCTTCATCATCTCGACCAGCATCACGTCCGCCTCGCCGAGCAGGTGGACCGCGTAGTCGTTCGACTCGTTGCTCGGCGAGGCGAAGGCCTCGCAGAACCAGTCGAGGGCACGCGCCCGGCCGTGGTCCTGCACGAGGTGCATCAGGCCGAGGATGATGAAGGTCTCGTAGGGATGCGGCAGCGCGGGGATGCGTCCGACCTCGGCCTTGTCCGAGGCGAGATCGGCGAGCACCGTGCGCAGGCAGGACAGGGTGTCGAGCCCCTCCTCCTCCGCCTCCTCCTCGTCGAGCGCGGTCTCGGCGGTCGGCGCCGGGTAGGCGTCGAACAGCTGGCGCAGGCTGGCGACGGCCTGCTCGGGGGCGATCCGCAGCAGCAGCCGGATCGCGCAGAAGCCCAGGCCGCTGCGCGCGGGGTCGTCGTACAGCTTCGCGTCGGCCGCGACGTCGCCGAGGCGGTCGCCGAGCTCTTCCTGGAAGGGGATCTCGAGGAAGAAGCGTCCCGGAATCAGGCGCGGATCGCTCAGCGGCTCGCGGCAGCCCGGACAGCGCGGGGGGCCCGCGACGAAGCGGCCTCCGCAGGGACAGGCGACCAGCCAGGCGGCGGCGCGCTCGGCGAAGTCGGCCGGATGCTTGCGCTTGAGGTAGGAGCCGAGGTCGCCGTACAGGTTGAGGACGCCGCCGTCCGGGCAGGTGTCGCAGAACACGGCGACCTCGCCATCGCGGTGGAGCTCGAGGGGCTCGGCCGGAACCTCGAAGCCACACCTCTCGCAGGAGTGGACGGGGGCGGAGATGCTCGGAGTGTCCGTCACGCGTGCCTCGGGGCCTGAAGATTCGGCTGGCTTCTAGCAATTCGGACAGGGCCTGTCAAGATTGCAGACCGGGGGCCGGGATTCGATTGATGCGGTCGGCACAAACCGTTATCGTGCAAGGAGTCGTCGACAGAGCAGCCGGTCGCTGAAGGGTCCGCTGCGGACCTTTGCGCGTCGGTCCGGCTCCAGGGGGATGGGGGTCGAAGTGGCGAGCAATCCGTTGCCGAGGGCCGCAGCCGACGCCCTCTCGATCCCGCGCCCGCCGCTGACCGGCCGCAAGGGCAAGATCCGCCTCGACCTCAACGAGAATACCGCCGGGCCCTCCCCCCGGGTGCTCGAAGCGCTCAGCCTGCTCAGCCCCTACGACATCGCCTCCTACCCGGACAACACCGACGCCTACGCGCGCCTGGCCCGGCAGTTCCACCTGTCCGAGAGCCAGATCCTGATCACCAACGGCGGGGAAGAGGCCATCCGGCTGGTGCTCGACGCCTTCGCGGGCCCGGATGCCGAGGTGGTGCTGCCGGTCCCGACCTTCCAGATGTTCCGCTTCTACCTCGACCTCTGCGGGATCAAGGTGCACGAGGTGCCGGCCCGTGACGGCTTCGCCTTCCCGGTCTCGGACATCACCAGCGCCCTGAGCCCGGCGGTCAAGGTCGTGTTCCTGTCGACCCCGAACCACACCACCGGCCGCGCGATCCCCCTCGACGAGATCCGCCAGGTGCTCGAGGTCGCGGGCAAACACGGCAGCATCGTGCTCGTCGACGAGGCCTACTACGACTTCCACGGCCAGACCTCCCTGCCGTGGCTCGACGAGTTCCCCCATCTCGTCGTCGTCCGCACCTTCTCCAAGGCGTACGGCCTCGGCGGGCTGCGGGCCGGGCTGATGTTCGGCCACGCCGACACGATGAAGGTGCTCGGCAAGGTCCAGAGCCCCTACACCGTCAACCGGGCCGCGGTCGTAGCCCTCGGGGCCGCCCTCTCCGACCAGGTCTACATCAACCGCCACGTGCAGTCGGTGCACGCCCAGCGCCGCGCGCTCGAGAGCCTGCTGCGCGACACCCTGAAGCTGTCCGTGGTGCCGAGCGATGCGAACTTCCTCGTCGTCGACTTCGGCGACCGCCGCCAGGAGGTCTTCGAGGGGCTGCAGGCCGAGGGCATCCTGGTCCGCGACATCTCGACCCGCCCCCGCCTCGAGGGCTGCCTGCGCATCGGCATGGGCAGCGCGAGCGAGATGGCGGCCCTGGCGGCCGCCCTGCGCGCGCTGTACGGGCAGCCGAGCGAGCAGGAGGCGGCCGAGCCCGCCCTCGAGCTGCAGAGCTCCGAGCGCACCAGCCGCGCCCTGCGCAAGTTCCCCGACGGCGAGCTCGCGCTGACCCTGGCCCTCGACGGCACGGGCAGCGCCCGCGTGGTCGCGCCGAGCGAGAGCCTGACCGGAGCGCTGCAGGCCCTGGCCTCCGGGGCGCGCTTCGACGTCGAGCTCGAGGTGCAGGGCGAGGTCCCGACCAAGCACCTCGGCCTGATCTTCGGCCAGGCGCTCGGCGAGGCCCTCGGCAACGCCCGCGTGATCGGCGCCGGCAGCTTCGCCTTCCCGGTCGGGGATGCCCTGGCGGTCGCGGCGATCGACCTCAACGGGCGCCCCCACCTGTCCTGCCAGCTCGAGGCGGACGAGAGCGATCCGCTCCTGACCTTCCTGACCGGCCTGAGCACCGGCGCCAAGGCGACGGTCGCCGGCCACATGATCCGCGCCGCCGCCGCGGACGAGAACCGCGACGCCCTGTTCACCGCCCTCGGGCACGCGCTGCGCCAGGCGAAGCAGCCGGCGCTGACCTCCTGACGGCTAGCTACTGACCTCCGCATAAGCTCTGTTCCGGAGACGTCGTTCCCGGCCAACGACGGGGTGAACCCCTCCCCTACCTCGGTGTGTGCCTTTTTGCCGGGGGTAGGGGCGGGGTTTACCCCCGCCCGCCGGACGAGGAAGAACCTACTTGTGCGGAGGTCAGCCTCACTCCGCCGCGCGGTACGCCTCCTGCAAGGCGTGGTAGCCCTGCTTGGGCACCCGCCAGCGGTCGACGATGCCCTTGAGGTTGTAGCCCGGCAGGGGATGCAGCGGGAACCACGGGCAGCGGAAGTCCTGGTACACCCAGGGGCTGAAGCCGACGATGCCGGGCCGCGCGCGGGCGACCTTCCACAGCGCGGTCAGCAGCTCTGCCTGGTAGCTCTCGGCGAAGGTCTGGTGGCCGGGGAAGCCCTCGCCGGGGAAGATCCCGTCCTCGACCGTGCGGCCCCGCAGGGCCCCGGCCCCGCATTCGGTGATCATCAGCGGCTTGTCCGGCCACTGCGCGAGGCAGCGGTCGAGGTAGGCGGCCGCTTCCTCCGGGTCGCCGTAGTACCAGCCGTAGTACATGTTGATGCTGACCAGGTCGAAGACCTCCCCCGCCTCCCGCGCCCCGTCGAGCAGCCGGGTGTCGTAGCTCAGCTCGGAGTAGGTCAGCGGCCGGCTGGTGTCGAAGCTGCGCACGCAGTCGGCCAGCCATTGGTAGAAGGGCCGGCTGCCGGCGAAGTCGTAGCACTCGTTGCCGACGTTCCAGAGGATGAGCGCGGGGTTGTTGCGGTCGCGCTCGACCATCATCGCGAGCTGGCGCTGGATGTTCGCGCGCAGCATAGGGTCGTGCAGCTGCCGCAGCCCGAAGCTGGAGGCGGGGAAGCCGCCGAGGTCGCGGTCCCAGCCGAGCCAGGCCAGCCAGCCCTGGCCGGCCTGGTACAGGGGGATCTCCTCGCTGAGCAGGATGCCCCGGTCGCGCGCGGCGCGCAGGGCGCGGACATCGTGGGGATAGTGGGAGATGCGGACGAAGCTCGCGCCGAGCGCCTCGATCTGGTCGAGGTCCGCGTGCATCAGGCTGTCCGGCTGGGTCGCCCCCCAGGTCGGATGGTCCTCGTGCTTCGCGATGCCCCGCAGGTAGAGCGAGTCGCCATTGAGGAACAGCCCGCGCCCGCGCACCTCGATCGAGCGCAGCCCGGTCTTCACCGTCACCTCGTCGCGGGAGCCCCCCGCCGTCCAGGTCGCGGCGACCGTGTACAGCCGCGGGCTGGACGGCGACCACAGCTCCGCGCCCGGCACCCGCAGCCGCAGCCGCCGGCCGATCAGCTCCTCGCCGGCGGGCAGCTCTTCGCGCGCCTCGGCGACCAGCGCCCCGGAGGGGTCGCGCAGCGCGATCTCGAGCCGGCCCGCGTCGCCGGCCACGCGGGCCGCGACGCACTCGACGGCGAGCGCGGCCGTCCCGGAGTCGAGCTGCGGGGTCACGGCGAGCTTGACCACGTGGGCGACCGGCACCGCCTCGAGCCAGACGCCGCGGGTGATGCCCGCGTAGGCCGCCCAGCCCGGCCGGTGCCGGGGTCGGTTGGCCGGCGGCAGCGAGGTCTCCGTCAGGCGCGGGTCGGTGCGCACGACGAGCAGGTTCTCGCCCGGGCGCGCCCCCTTGAGCGGCAGCTGGTACGGCAGGTAGCCGCCCTCGCGGGAGCCGAGCTCGACCCCGTTCAGCCACACCGTCGAGCGCAGCAGCGCCCCGTCCAGCCACAGCCGCCAGCGGGCGCCGACCAGGGGCGGCAGGGTGATGCTGCGGCGGAACCAGAGCGGACCCTGGAAGTCGGGGAAGGGCCCGCCGACCGCGTTGGGGGTCGACGGCACCGGATGGGTCGGCCAGCGTCCTCCGTCGCCGCGTTGCCAGCCGACCTCGGCGCCGAAGTCCGCGCTGTCGGCGCGCACCTCCCAACGGCCGGCGAGGTCGATCCGCCGCCGTCCGGTCGTCTCGAAACTGGTCGGATACGGCAGCGCGCCGTCGATCAGCAGCGGGATGCCGTCGACCGCCCGCACCGCGTAGCCCGGCCCCTCGGCGCCGATCCCCGCAGGCAGGGCGGGCAGGGCCGGTGCGTTGTGGACGAGCTGCAGGAACAGCCCACCGAAGCCGAGCGACGCGAGGAGCACGAGCCCCAGCGCTCCGACGACAAGCCTCCCGAGGCAGCCCATGCGCCAGTAGCGGCGCCAGGCCGCGCCCGGCAGGGCCAGGATGCGACGCAGCATGGCTTCCTCCCTCGTGCGCAGCACTAAACGGCGCGGGAAGGACGTCGCACGGGCGGTGCATTTCGGCTACAGTGTCCGGCTGCTGTCCGGTCATGGGGACCGGAAGCGACCTGAGAGCGCCGCGCGGCGGAACGTCCGCGCGGGCTCCACCACGGCACTAGCGTGCTCAGGAGGACCGACCGATGGAGTCCACGTCCCTGCAACGCCTGCGGACCCTCACCGAACAACTCAACGCCGAGACCGACGCTCTGACCGACCGGATCAAGAGCCTCGAGAAGACGCTCTACAAGATGCGCGTCGGCGTCGGCGCCTGGCTCGACGACGTCGTGCCCGACGACGATTCCCGCTCCGGCCACCAGATTGGCTACGCGAAGATCAAGGACAAGTGGCGCATCGCCGCCCGCCCCGTCAAGATCGGCAAGCGCGGCAACAAGACCTCCGTCAGCCCCCTCGAGGACGAAGACCTGCTCGTCCTGAGCAAGGCCTCACGCCGGCTGCGCCTGCACGGCGTCCAGCAGCTCGACGCGCTGGTCGAGGCCCTGACCGCGAAGATCGAGGGCTTCCTCGAAGAGCTGCATCCGCCCGCCCCGGAGGAAGAGGCCGCGACCGACGGCGAAGAGGTCGGCGCCGCCGACCTCAGCGAGGCAGCCAACACCTGAGCCGGGATCGTGCGCGTGCAGGAGGGGCGGAGGATCTTCCTCCGCCCCGCCTGCATCGGCGTCGCAGCTTCACTTTCCTTCCTCTCCCCAGGAGGAAGCCGAACCCGCACGGCGTCACCCTCCTGCCCGTGGATGGAGGTACCCGCGCTCGGATAGACTGCTCCCCGTGCCCGGAGGCCCCGATGACCACGACCCGCGTCCGCATCCGCCTCGCCTCGCCCCCCCGCTGGCCCGAGGGCCCGCTGCGGGTCGGTCTGCAGACGAAGCGGGGGGATGTCCCCTCTCCCGTGACTCCCGAGGCGGGCGTCGTGCTCGAGACGACGGTCGAGGTACGGCCGGGGCGCGGCCCGCGGCCGGACCTCAAGGGTGCCTGCGTGCAGGGCCGGCCCGGGGAGCGGTTCCTGTACCTGTCCTGGGGGGTGCTGCGCGACGACGCCTTCGTGATGTTCCGGCGCCTGAAGGTCTACTTCGGACCCGTGCGGCGCGCCGCCTGGGAGCAGGCCGGGGTGACCGAGGAGCAGCTCGCCCGCGGGGTGATCTCGACCGCGGTCGAGGTCACCGCCCCGGACGGCTCGCCCCTGAGCGGGACGGCGCGCGCCGTGTGGACCTGACCCGGCAGATTCCGTTCACGGCGCCCCGAGGACGAGCCAGGCGATCAGGCCGTGCAGGCCCGCGACCGCGAGCATCAGCCCGAGCGTCGCGAGCTGCTGCAGGAGCGGCGAGGGCGCTCCCCGCTTCCGCCGCCTGCGCTTCGGCTGCTGGCCGAGCAGCACCGCGCTGACCAGCGAGCTCAGCACCACGAGCACGCCGAGCAGCGCCAGCGCGTTGTAGCTCTCGACGGTGCGCAGGGTGGCGGTCTGCGCCCGGTAGACCGCCAGCCCGGTCAGCACCGTGCCGACGGCGACGACCAGCAGCGCGAGCCCGACGCCGCCCAGCTTGATGCCGAAGCGCGCGAGGCCGCGACTGGCCAGGGCGAACAGGAAGCGGCCGAAGATGCCGCAGGCGAGGAAGAAGGCGCCGACGAGCATCACGACGGCGAGGACGGCGGGGTGCACGGGAACCTCCCGGGGTCAAAGAGACGGCCCCGGTGGCGGGGTCGCCAGCGGGGCCCGTCGGGTCGGGGAGCCGGGCTCCGAGCTAGATGATCTTCTCCAGCTTGACGGGCCGGCCCTTGAGCATCCGCCCGTCCTCGAAGTCCTCGGCGCAGATCTGCGGGATCGCGACCCCCTCGGGGGCGACCTTGGCGTTCAGGCACACCGAGCGCAGGCCGGCGAGGTACCAGCGCGCGTCCTCGATGTGGACGAGGTCGCCGTCCTTGGCCTTCATCGTGTCCATCATCGCCTGCGGGATCAGCGCGAGGCCCTTGGTGACCTCGCCGGTCTCCAGGCCGCAGCGCACCTTCTTGCCGGTGACCATGTTCGGCTCAGCGCCGCCCTTGAACATGCGCATCGCGTCCTTGAGCGTCGTGATCGTCAGGCCCTTGAGCTCCTCGTCGCTCTTCGGCTTGGTCATGTAGGTCACGATGATGCCGACGAAGGCGGTGACCGACACACCGAGCAGCGCGCGCATGTAGATGTAGCCCCTCTCGGGTCCGGGCCCGTGCACCAGCTCCGAGAACGGCGTGATCATCTCGGGGAAGTTGACGCTGAGGACCGTGACCGCCGAACCGATCACCATCGACACGCCCGCGGCGGCCGAGGTGAAGCGCTTCCAGAAGGCGCCGAGGAAGATCGTCGTCACCATCGCGGGGATGATGACCATGATCCCGTTGTAGTGCAGCGCGAACAGCGTCTTGCCGCTCTTGACGAAGATGATCACCAGCAGCAGGCCGATCACCGTCGCTCCGCCCGAGATGTACTTGCTGACGCGCAGGTAGTGCTTGTCGCTCGCTTCGGGCTTGAACAGCGGCTTGTAGATGTCGACCAGGCCGATCACCGCGCAGGCGTTGATCAGCGTGTCGACCGTCGACATCAGAGCGGCGGTCAGCGCCGCGACGACGAAGCCGAAGACGAGGGGGTTCTGCTCGAAGATCTCCCAGGCGACGATCATGAAGGTGTGGTAGGTGTTCTCGATCTGCATGTCGCCGCCGCCGCTGACGATCGACTGGGCGATCCAGCCGCCGCAGCCGACGACGATGGCGGAGACCGGCAGCAGGATCACGACGTTCCAGAACGCGGCCTTCTTCGCTTCTCCCCAGCTCTTCACGCACAGGTAGCGCATGATGAAGCCCTGGTTCATGAAGGTGAAGGCGATCGAGCCCGCGATGGCCTCGCCCCAGAAGATGCCCGCCGTGCTGAACTTCGGGTTCGCGTTGAGGTGGGTGAAGGGCAGCCGGTGCTCGACCGGCAGGTTCCCCCAGAAGACGTCCATGCCGCCGAGGTAGTGGTAGCCCGCGAAGATCACCATCGCCCCGGCGAAGTACAGGATGATGCCCTGCAGGAGGTCGGTGAAGATCACCGCGCTCTGCCCCCCGGCCGTCACGTAGATGCCGAGGATGCACGCGACCAGCGGCACCGTCCAGGTCAGATCGAAGCCGGTGATGCCCTCGATCGCCAGCCCCATCGTGTAGAGGTTGTAGCCGATGTAGAAGAGCATGTAGCCGAGGATCGTGACGACCGCACAGTAGCGCGCGAAGCGGTTGAAACGGCGCTCAAAGTACTCGGGGATCGACTTGACGCGCGAGAAGTAGATGATCGGCAGCCAGCCGAACAGGAAGAACGGCATGACGAACCAGTCGTTCATGTACGTCATCGTGCTGCTGGTGCCGCCGAGGTACCCCATCTCGGAGTACTTCAGAAAGCTGTACGAGCCGATCCCCGTCGCGATCATGCTCGCGGTCACCAACCACCACGGGAAGCGCTGGCCGCTGTAGAAGTAGTCGTTGATGTTCTTCGAGCGCCCGCTGAACAGCGCCCCGAAGCCCAGGATCGCGAGGAAGTACACCACCGCCACGACGACGATGACCGTCATGGCCTCCGGTGCGAGATCGAGTCCGAAATTGAATTTGTCTTCCATGGTCTGAGTTCTCGTCTCCGGTGATGGTGATCAGAAGAGCGCCGCGTCGATCCACAGGGCATGGCCGAGGGCGTACCAGACCAGGCCAAAGACGAGGATCCCGATCCAGAACCGGTCGCTCGTGCTCTCGACAGGATTGGCGGAGCGACCGCGGATGATCACGAAGAGCCCGACGAAGAACACCGCGCCCCCGAGAATGTACTGGTAGGCGTACGGAAGCCACGGGTTGTCGAGCCCGAGGGCGCCGATCAATCCACCGATCCCGAAGTAGAGGACCGCGAAGAAAGCGGCGAACCCGGCGCTGGTCGCCACCAGCGCGATCAGGCCCTTGACCAGCGCGTTCTCGACGAAGGGCGAGCCTCCGCCGGCGGCGGGTGTCGTGCCTTCCGAGGGGGGCGGGTTCGGGACGTCGGACGGGGAGTCGGAGTCCATCGTGACCTCCTGCAGACGGGGAGCCGCGGCGTCACTTGCCCCAGGCGGGGAGTGCGGCGGTCCCTCAGTGTGATCCGTACGAGTTGCCGCAAGCATAAACAACGCGGGAAGAAACACAATCCTTTCGCCGGAATGGCGCCCGGGTGCGCGACCCACCCTCTTCAGCGCGCGACGATGCCGCCGCGCAGCTCGCCGGAGGGGAAGGCCGCGCTCGAGACCTCGAGGAAGAGCTCCTCGTTCTCGAAGGCCTCGACCGCCTCGGCGAAGCTCGTGATCGCGCCCGCGGCCGAGAAGTCCGCTTCGGTCAGCGAGCGGCTGAGGGGGAAGCTCACGCCGGCGGCCTGCAGGTCGAACACCACGCCGCCCCCCGCCTCGGTGATCGTCACCCCGGTCAGGCTGCCGCTCAAGCCGGTGACCGACAAGCTGACGGCGACGCGCTGCCGGCTGCCTCCGACCGACAGGTTGGCGAAGCCACGGGCGTCGGTCGTCACCGCGGGCTGCACCGCCTCACCGCCGAGGGCCGCGCAGCGCAGCACGCTCGGCGCGATCTGGCCGCGCAGCTCGCCGGAAGGGAAGGCGCTCGTCGCCACGTCGACCCAGGTCTCCCCGGCGAGGATCGCGTCGACCGCCTCGGCGAAGCTGCCCACGGCTCCGGCGGCGGTGAAGTCCGCGGCGGTCAGGGTGCGGTCGAGGGTGAAGCCGCCGCTGCTGGTCACGCCGAGGTCGAACAGCGCGCCCCCACCACTCTCGCGGATCGCCGCGCCGCTGACAGCGCCGCTGCCGGTCACCTGGAGCACGACCCGCATCCGCTGGCGCGAGCCGCGCACGCTGAGGTTGAGGCTACCGCTGGCCGGGGTGCCGACCGGGGGCACGACCTGGTCGCCGTCGAGCTGGGCGTTGGCGAAGGCGATCGGGGCGATCTGGCCGCGCAGCTCGGTGTTGCCGCTGATCAGCAGGTAGGTCTCGCCGGCGAGCAGCGCCTCGACGGCGGCGCGGAAGTCCGGCACGCCGGCGCTCGGGCTCAGGTCGTCCGCCGTCAGGGTGCGGGTGACATCGAGGTCGCCGCTGGCGCTGACGGCCAGGTCGAACAGGCGGGCGCCGTTGCTGCCTACCGCGCCCTCGTGGATGCCGACCGCGCTGACGGCGCCGAGCCCGCTGCTCGTCAGCTGGACGAGCAGGGAGGTGCGCGAGTCGTTCAGGAGCAGGCTCGCCTCGCCGACCGCGCTGGTCGCGGCGGCGGGCACCACCTGGGCTCCATCGGGCTCGGCGCTGAGGGCGGTCGCCCCGCCGAGCTGGCCGCGCAGCTCGCCTGACGGCTGCGCGTTCGTCTCGATGCTGACGTACAGGCGGCGCCCCGCGAGGGCCTTGATCGCGTCGCTGAAGGTCAGCACGTCGCCCGTCGCGCTGAAGTCGCTCGCCCGCAGGGTGCGGCCGAGGGGGAAGCTGGTCGCGCCGCCGAGGTTGAGGTCGAACACCACGCCGCCGTTCACGCCGTCCTCGCCGAGCCGGATGCTGCCCCCGCTGATCGGCCCGAGGCCGCTCGCGTCGAGCCGCAGCTCGAGCACCGAGCGGGCGTCGTCGAGGGTCAGCACGGCCGAGCCGGTCGCGCCGGTGGTGACGGCGGGCACCACCTGCGAGCCGGTCAGGGTCGCGGTGAACGCGGCCAGCGGGCCGCTGACGGTCAGGCGGCCGCTCGCGTCGCTGCAGCCGAGCGCCGCGACCAGGAGCAACGGGAGGAGGGTTCTTGCCATCGTAACCTCGTTCGATGTCGGGGCAGAAAACACCTATGATGGATCCCACCGCGCG